>NZ_JYFT01000036.1:907-160138 GCF_000931385.1 Pseudomonas sp. FeS53a | reverse complement strand
GTCTGGATGATGTGCTGGCGAAGGTCTACCACAGCCGTTTCCGCTTCAGAAAACGCTACTTCCGCATTGCCAAGGGATTGGCTGGGAAAGTGATAGCAATACGTCCGCACTCAGATGCCGAACATTTGTTCGATGTGTACTTCTGCCACCAACTACTTCGGACCATTGACCTGAATGACCCTGAGTGCAGTCCATAATGCGTCAACCATGTCCCCGTACATGTGTCCACCATGTCTCCGGTCCGTACAGGGCGACTGCCAAAAGAAACTCGCCTGGGAAGGCGAAACAAGAAGGCTCAGCAAAACTCGGTAATCAGCTGGACTAGAGGCCTGCATCTCCACCAACAGAAAAAGGGCCGCATCGCGACCCTTTCCATTCCCTTACAGCACCTGCCTGAGGAACGCCTGCGCACGCGGGTCCCGGGGCTGGTCGAAGAACTGCGCCGGCGGCGCATCCTCCAGCAACTTGCCATGGTCGAAGAACAGCACCCGGTCGGCCACCTCACGGGCGAAGCCCATCTCGTGGGTGACGCAGACCATGGTCATGCCCTCCTGGGCCAGCTGCTTCATCACGTCCAGCACCTCGCCGACCATCTCCGGGTCCAGCGCCGAGGTGGGCTCGTCGAACAGCATCACCTTCGGCTCCATGCACAGCGCCCGGGCAATGGCCACGCGCTGCTGCTGCCCGCCGGATAGGCGCGAGGGGTACTCGCCGGCCTTCTGGGCGATGCCCACCTTGGCCAGCAGCGCCCGGGCCTTCTCCTCGCGCTCGGCCTTGCCGCGCTTGCGCACCACCTTCTGCGCCAGGCACAGGTTCTCCAGCACGGTCATGTGCGGGAACAGGTTGAAGTGCTGGAACACCATGCCGACTTCGCGGCGGTAGGCATTCACATCGGTCTTCGGGTTGGCCAGGTCGACGCCGTCGATGCTCACTGAGCCCGCGTCCAGTTCCTCCAGGCCGTTGAGGCAGCGCAGGAAGGTGGACTTGCCGGAGCCGGAGGGGCCGATCACCACCACCACCTCGCCGCGCTTGACCGAGGTGGTCACATCGTCGACGGCGCGCACTTCCTGGCCGCGGGCGTCGAAGACTTTCATCAGGTTGCGGACTTCAATCACTTTTCCCGAGCCTCCGCTCCAGTCGGTTGGCGATCTGCGACAGCGGCAGGTTGATGACCAGGTACAACGCGGCGACGCAGAACCAGATCTCGAAGGTGGAGAACGAGGTGGTGATCGCCTCGCGGCCGCTCTTGGTCAGCTCGGTGATGGCGATCACCGACACCAGCGAAGTGTCCTTCACCAGGCTGATGAACTGCCCGGCCAGCGGCGGCAGCACGCGCTTGAACGCCTGGGGCAGGATCACGTAGCGCATCGACTGGCCGCCGGTGAGACCGAGGGAACGCGCGGCCTCGTTCTGTCCACGGGCGATGGACTGCACGCCGGCGCGGACGATCTCGCCCACGTAGGCCCCGGTGAACAGCGCCAGGGCGGCGACGCCGGCGAACTCCCGGGAGAGGTCCAGCACGGTGCCGATGAAGAAGTAGAAGATGAAGATCTGCACCAGCAGCGGGGTGCCCCGCACCAGCTCGACGTACACGGTGGAGAGGTCGCGCAGGGTGGGGTTCTGCGACAGCCGGCAGAGCCCGGTGAAGAGGCCGATCACCAGCCCCAGCGCGCCCGAGAGCACGGATATCCACAGGGTGGTCCAGAGGCCCCAGAGCAGCGGGCCGGCCGCCCAGTGGCGGGTCACGCCGACCACGTCGCCTTCGGAGAGGTCGTCGCCCTGGCTGACCTGCAGGCTGTCCTTGGCCACCTGCAGCTGTTGCTCCTCGCCGCCCTCGGTGACCAGGGTCACTCGGGCGTTGGCGCCTTCCTCGGTAATGGCCGAGACCCGCGCGTAGTCGGCCACGCGCTGGGCCTCTTCGGCCTGGTACGCGAAATACTGCGGCACCCGGTTCCAGCGCCACTCGTAGGAGATCAGGGAGGTGGAGTACCAGAGGCCGTAGGCGACCACCAGCAGGATCAGGCCCGTCAGCAGGTGCCAAGGCCAGGTACGGCGGTGTTTTCTAGTCACGATGGGTCTCGCTCATGGCGATGCCTGGGGGGCGAAAAAGACAGGTCCGGCCTCGTGGGCCGGACCTGTCGCGTACAGCGGGGAGCGCGTCCCGTTATTCCATGTCCTTCAGCCAGGCGGTGTTCTTGAACCACTTGGCATGGATGCGCTCGTAGGTGCCGTCCTTCTGGATCTGGTGCAGCCAGTTGTTGATCCAGTTGATGCTGTCGTAGTCACCCTTCTTCAGGCCGAAGGCCAGGGGCTCGTAGGTGAAGGGCTCTTCCAGGTACACCAGCTTGCCGGCGCCGGCCTTGTTCACCGCAACCACGTTGTAGGGGGCGTCGTAGATGAAGGCGTCGGCCTTGCCGTTGACCACGTCCATCACCGCTTCCTGCTCGTTGTCGAAGCCGTGGTACTGGGCCTTGGCGATCAGCTTCTTGGCGACCATCTCGCCGGTGGTGCCGATCTTGGAGGTGATGCGGTACTGGCCGTCGTTGAGGTCCTTGTAGGACTTGATCTTGCCTTCCAGGTCCTTGCGGATCAGCAGGGTCTGGCCGACCACGATGAAGGGCTCGGAGAAGTTGATGCGCAGGTTGCGCTCCTGGGTCAGGGTCATGCCGGAGCCGATCATGTCGAACTTGTCGGTCAGCAGGGCCGGGATGATGCCGTCGTAGCTGGTGGACACCAGCTCCAGCTTCACGCCCATGGCCTTGGACATGGCCTTGAGCAGGTCCACTTCGAAGCCGATGATTTCGCCGCGCTTGTTGGTCATTTCGAAGGGCATGTAGGTCGGGTCCATGCCGACCCGCAGGGTGCCGCGCTTGACCGCGTCATCGACGACGCCGGCGTGGGCCAGGCCGGTGAAGGCGCAGGCGGAGAGCAACAGGGATGCGAGAAGCTTCTTCATTCTTACTCCTGACAGGGCAGATCGTTATTGTGTGAAGCGGCGCCCACGGACCCGACGGGCATGGCGCGAAATCCTAACCGCCCGGACCGTGGATGGCGAGTCAACCCGAAGCAACAAGCACGCCACTATCGGACAGGCGGCGCGGAGCGAAGCGGGCTCAGCTTTCCAGCAGGAAGGTGACCGGGCCGTCGTTGACCAGGTGCACCTGCATGTCGGCGCCGAAGCGCCCGGTGGCGACCTGGGCGTGCTGGGCACGGGCCCGCGCCACCAGGTAGTCGAACAGGCGCTCGCCCTGGGCCGGCGGCGCGGCGCTGGAGAAGCTCGGGCGCAGGCCGCTGCGGGTGTCGGCGGCCAGGGTGAACTGCGAGACCAGCAGCAGGCCGCCCTCCACGGCACCGAGGGACAGGTTCATCTTCCCTTCGGCATCGCTGAACACGCGGTAGTTGAGCAGCTTGTGCAGCAGCTTGTCGGCGCTGGCCTCGGTGTCCTGGGGCTCGACGCCCACCAGCACCAGCAGGCCGCGGTCGATGGCGCCGACGGTCTCCCCGGCGACATCCACCCGGGCGGCGGAGACCCGTTGCAGCAGCGCCTTCATCAGGCTTCCTCTTCCGGCGGCAGGTCCAGCAGGCGGCGGGCGATGCTGTCCGTGGCGCGCAGCAGGGCATCGGTGATGCCCGCTTCGGAGGCGGCGTGGCCGGCGTCGCGGACGATCTGCAGCTCGCTGTTGGGCCAGGCCTTGTGCAGCTCCCAGGCGTTCTCCAGGGGGCAGATGGCGTCATAGCGACCGTGCACGATCACCCCCGGCAGGTGGGCGATGCGCGGCATGTCGCGCAGCAGCTGGTTGGGTTCGAGGAAGGCGTTGTTGACGAAGTAGTGGCACTCGATGCGGGCGATGGACAGCGCGCGCATCGGCTCGCTGAAGCGCTCCACCACCGAGGCGCTGGGGCGCAGGGTGGCGGTGCGGCCTTCCCAGGTGGACCAGGCTTTGGCCGCGTGCATCTGGGCGATCTGGTCGGTGCCGATGAGGCGCTTGTAGAAGGCCTGGATCAGGTCGTCCTGCTCGTCCGCCGGGATCGGTGCCAGGTAGTCCTCCCAGTAGTCGGGGAACAGCCGGCTCGCGCCCTCCTGGTAGAACCACTTCAGCTCCTGGGGACGGCACAGGAAGATGCCCCGCAGGATCAGTGCCCGCACCCGGTCCGGGTGAGCCTGGGCGTAGGCCAGCGACAGGGTGGAGCCCCAGGAACCGCCGAACAGCACCCAACGGTCGATGCCCAGGTGCTCGCGGATGCGTTCGAGGTCGGCGACCAGATCCCAGGTGGTGTTGTTCTCCAGGCTGGCGTGGGGGGTTGAGCGGCCACAGCCACGCTGGTCGAAGGTGACGATGCGGTACAGGGTCGGGTCGAAGAAGCGTCGGCTCAGGGCATCGCAACCGGCGCCCGGGCCGCCGTGGATGAACACCACCGGCAAGCCGTCGGGGGTGCCGCTCTCGTCGATGTAGAGCACATGCGGTTCGTCCACAGCCAGTTCGTGGCGGGCGTAGGGCTTAATTTCCGGATACAAAGTCAGCATGCTGGGCTCCGATTCTGTGCTCTAGGCCAATGCCCCCCGGGACATCCGCCGCCTAATGTGCCCGGCATCATAAACGAGGGAAATGGAGTTCGAATATGTCAGCGAGGCTGTTCACCCTACCGATCGTACTGTTCCTGGCCCTGCTCGCCGGTTGCGGCCGCGAAGACCCGGCCGCCGAGCTGGAGGCAGCGGTCAAGGCCCTGCAGGCCAACCTGGAAGCGAAGGACACCGGCGCGGTGATGAAGCAGCTGCACCCGCAGTTCACCACCGCCGACGGCAACGACCGTGAATGGGCACGGCGCACCATGGCGCTGCTGTTCATGCGCCACAAGAACGTGTCGATCATCGCCCTGAGCCAGGACAGCCGCCTCGACCCCACCTATCGCGAGAAGGGCCACACCGACGCCCGCGTCGCCCTCACCGGCGCCGAAGGCCTCATCCCCGACGCCGCCCGCCAATACGCCGTGAAACTCGAATGGTGGCGCGACGACGGCGACTGGAAGCTCGCCCGCCTAAGTTGGGAGTGATCCCGGCCGTTGTGCCTCGCCCCGGACTGAAGTCCGGGCTACGACAGTCCCCGGCCTGCACCACCAGCATAAGGGAGCGCCCTCGTAGCCCGGGCTTCAGCCCGGGAATCCCGTGCACCCAACACCATCCCGTGCACGCATCACCACCCCGGACTGAAGTCCGGGCTACGAAAGCACCCAGCCTGCACCTCCGGCATAAGGAGGCGTCTACCCGTAGCCCGGGCTTCAGCCCGGGAGTCCGTGCACCTCACACAACACTCCGGGCTATGCACGCCGTTCGCCTGCTCCGGTGATGCGGCTCTCCTCGCCCCCGGCCCAATCCGCCGGTAACAGGCCCTCCCGCACGTATCGGTGGAAACTCGAATGCGGCCAGTCGGCGACCCGTGTGACCAGGCCGTGCTTGAGCGGGTTGATGTGGATGTAGTCGACATGGGCAGCGAAATCCCTCTCGTCCCGTAGCAGGTGCTCCCAGAAGCGAGGCTGCCACAGCCCGGCCTCACGCTTGGCGTTGGGTCTCACGGGATGCCCCTGCGCACGCAACGCCCGGACGAAGGCCGCCTTCATCGACGCAATGCGGCTTGAGAAGTCATCGTCCCCTTCGGGCAGGCTCATCACCATGTGCAGGTGCTCGGGCAGCACAACGATCGCATCGAGGCGAAAGCTCCGTCGCGAGCGGGCCTGGCGAATAGCTTCGCGCAACAGATCGACATGGCGCACGAGCAGATCGCTTCGCCGATCTGCCAGCGCCAGGGTAAGGAAGTAGCAGCCCCCGGCTTGGCGGGCTCGTCGATACATCACCATGAATGGCACATCCGGATAGGGAACCGGAGAGCCTTGCAGGGTGACCACCCGCGCTCTGTCGGCTCGAGGCCGAACGGCCCGCCGAAGCGTCTGCATCCGTCGTAGCCCGGGCTTCAGCCCGGGAAAGGTGGAAGGTGCCCGCCCCTCCCCGGGCTCAAGCCCGGGCTACCTGGCGTTGGCTTTATCGCCCGTAGCGCTCCCGCCCCCAGGCGAGCATCGCCAGCAGCAACTGGCGGATGACCTTGCGGGTGGGGACGGCGAGGTCTTCGCGGAAGGCGAAGGGTGCCTCTTCGTTCATGTAGGTGCGCTGGGCCAGTTCCAGTTGCACGGCGTGGATGTGCTGGGCCGGCTGGCCGTAGTGGCGGGTGATGTGGCCGCCCTTGAAGCGGCCGTTGAGCACGTGGCTGTAGCCCTCGGCACGGGCGCAGACGCTGACCAGCGCATCGGCCAGGCCCGGGTCGCAGCTGGCGCCGGCGTGGGTGCCGAGGTTGAAGTCCGGCAGGTGGCCTTCGAACAGGCGGGGGATGAAGGCGCGGATGGAGTGGGCATCGAACAGCAGCGCATAGCCGAACTCGCGCTTCAGCCGCGCCAGCTCCTCGGCGATGCGCCCGTGGTAGGGCGTCCAGATGCGTTCCAGGTAGCCGGCGCGCTCTTCGGCGGACGGTGCCGCGCCTTCGCGGAACAGCGGCTGGCCGTCGAACATCACGTCGGGGAACAGGCCGGTGGTGGCGGTGGCGTAGAGCGGCGCGTCGTCCGCCGGGCGGTTGAGGTCGATGACGTAGCGCGAGTAGCGCGCCGCCAGGGTCGCGGCCCCCAGCTCGGCGGCGAAATCGTAGAGCAGCGGGATGTGCCAATCGGTGTCGATCAGCGAGCGCGCGGCATCGCTCAGGCCGGCCTCCACCGCCGGGGTCAGGCGAGTGCCGGGGTGCGGCATGCTGATCAGCAGCGGCACGCGGCCGGGGGTGAAGTCGAGGACGTTATCCAAGGTCGATCTCCTGTCCGTGGCGCACCACCCGGTTGGGCAAGGTGCCGCCGAGCCAATAGGCCAGCTCCGCCGGGCGCTGGATGTCCCAGGCGACGAAGTCGGCGAGCTTGCCCGCTTCCAGGCTGCCGCAGCGCTCGGCCAGGCCCAGGGCGCGGGCGGCGTTGAGGGTGACGCCGGCCAGGGCCTCTTCCGGGGTCAGGCGGAACGCGGTGCAGGCCATGTTGAGCATCAGCCGCAGGGACAGCGCCGGCGAGGTGCCGGGGTTGAGGTCGCTGGCCACCGCCATGGTCACGCCGTGGCGACGCAGGGCGTCGATGGGCGGCAGCTGGGTCTCGCGCAGCAGGTAGAAGGCGCCCGGCAGCAGCACGGCGACGGTGCCGGCATCGGCCATGGCGATGGCGTCGTCCTCGGTCATGTATTCCAGGTGGTCCGCCGACAGCGCGTCGTAGCGCGCCGCCAGGCTGGAACCATGCAGGGACGACAGCTGCTCGGCGTGCAGCTTCACTGGCAGCCCCAGCCCGCGCGCGGCCTGGAACACCCGCTCGACCTGGGCCGGGGAGAAGGCGAGGTGCTCGCAGAAGGCATCCACCGCATCCACCAGGCCCTCGGCGGCCAGTGCCGGCAGGATCTCGGTGCAGACCACCTCGATGTAGTCGTCGGCGCGGCCGGCGTATTCCGGCGGCAAGGCGTGGGCGGCGAGGCAGGTGGTCTTCACCGTCACCGGCAGCACCTCGCCCAGGCGCCGCGCGACCCGCAGCATCTTGCGCTCGCAGGCCAGGTCCAGCCCGTAGCCGGACTTCACCTCCAGGGTGGTGACGCCGTCGCGCAGCAGGTGCCGGGCGCGCGTCACCGCGCTGGCCAGCAGTTCGTCCTCGCTGGCCTCGCGGGTGGCGCGCACGGTGCTGGCGATGCCACCGCCCCGGGCGGCGATCTCGGCGTAGCTGACGCCCTCCAGGCGCTGCTCGAACTCGGCGCTGCGGTCACCACCGAACACCAGGTGGGTGTGGCAGTCGATCAACCCCGGGGTGACCCAGGCGCCACCGAGGTCGACCTGCCTGGCATCGCCGGTATCCGGGGCCTCGGCCAGCGGGCCGACCCAGCGGATCAGCGCACCTTCGGTGAGCAGCGCACCCTGCTCGATGATGGAATAGCGCCCGTCCCGCAGGGTGGCGATGTGGGCGTTGTGCCAGAACGTCTTCATGTCAGGCCTCGCAGGTGGGTCACCGCTCCTGGCGGCGACCCTGTGGATAAAAGGGCACCCGGCTACAGCACCATCGCCGCCACCCAGCCGAAGGCCAGCAGCGGCAGGTTGAAGTGCAGGAAGGTCGGTACGACGGTGCCCCAGATGTGGTCATGCTGGCCGTCAGCGGCCAGCCCCGCCGTCGGCCCCAGGGTGGAGTCGGAGGCCGGCGAGCCGGCATCGCCCAGGGCTGCAGCGGTGCCCACCAGGGACAGGGTGGCCAGGGGCGAGAAACCGAAGCCCACCGCCAGCGGTACGTAGATGGCAGCGATGATCGGCACGGTGGAAAAGGACGAGCCGATGCCCATGGTGATCAGCAGCCCCACCAGCAGCATCATGAACGCCGCCAGGGCGCGGTTACCGCCCACCAGCTCGGCGGAATGGGCCACCAGGGTCTGGATCTCGCCGGTGGCCTTCATCACCCCGGCGAATCCCGAGGCGGCGATCATGATGAACCCCACCAGGGCCATCAGCCGCATGCCCTGCAGGAACACCCCGTCCTGCTCGTTCCAGCGGATCACCCCGCTCATGGACACCAACGAGAACCCCACCAGGCCGCCAAAGATCATCGAGCCGGTCCAGAGCTGCACCACCAGGGCCAGCACCAGCGCCAGCAGCACCATCGTCAGTTGCCGGCGGGACAACCGCGCCGGAGCCTCGCCCTCCTCCCCCGCCACCGGCCGGTCGGCGTAGACGCGGGGCTGGCGGTAGCTCCAGAGCAACGCCAGGCCCAGGCCGAACACCATGCCCAGCGCCGGGATCAGCATGGCCACTGGCGCCATCTCCCGGGACACCAGCTCGCCACTGCCCGCCCCGTTGATGTTGGCCACCAGGATGTCGTTGAGGAAGATCGCGCCGAAGCCCAGGGGCAAGGTCATGTAGGTGGTGGTGATGGCGAAGGTGATGGCGCAGGCCACCGCCCGGCGATCCAGCTGCAGACGGTTCATCACGTGCAGCAGGGGTGGGACCAGCAGGGGTATGAACGCAATGTGCACCGGCACCAGGGTCTGCGAGGCGATGCCCGCCAGCACCATGGACAGCAGGATGGCCCACTTGATGAACCGCCCGCCGCCCTCGCCCAGCCGGTCGGTGAGGTTGGCGGACAAGCGCTGGGACAGGCCGGTACGGGACAGCGCGATGGCGAAGGCCCCCAGCGTCGCGTAGGCCAGGGCCACGGGGGCACCGCCGCCCAGGCCTTCGTTGAAGGACTTCACCACGGTCTCCATCGGCAGGCCGGCGAACAGCCCGCCCACCAGTGCCGAGGCGATCAGGGCGAAGACCACCGAGACCCTCAGCATGCACAGCGCAACCATGACCAGCACGGCCAGGATGATCGCGTTCATAACCACTCCTTGTTCTTGTTGTGACAGGCGGGCCGGCAGCGCGACCCGCCTGGGTGGGCTCAGAAGCTCGGCAGCAGGCCGGCCGGCACCAGGGCGTTGAGGCAACCGCTGGCCAGCAGGTCGCTGGCGGCCTCGATGTCGGGGGCGAAGAAGCGGTCCTCCTGGTAGTAGGGCACCTGCTGGCGCAGGGTGGTGCGGGCCTGCTCCAGCTTCGGCGAGGTTTTCAGGCCGGTGCGGAAGTCCAGCCCCTGGCAGGCCCCCAGCCACTCGATGGCGAGGATGCCGCGCACGTTCTCGGCCATGGCCCAGAGGCGCTTGCCGGCGTTCGGCGCCATGGACACGTGATCCTCCTGGTTGGCCGAGGTGGGCAGGCTGTCGACGCTGTGGGGATGGGCCAGGGCCTTGTTGTCGCTGGCCAGGGCGGCAGCGGTGACCTGGGCGATCATGAAGCCCGAGTTGACCCCACCGTTCTCCACCAGGAAGGGCGGCAGCTGGGACATGTGCATGTCCATCATCAGCGAGATACGCCGCTCGGACAGCGAGCCCACTTCCGCGATGGCCAGGGCCAGGTTGTCGGCGGCCATGGCCACCGGCTCGGCGTGGAAGTTGCCGCCGGACACCACGTCGCCCTCCTCGGCGAACACCAGGGGGTTGTCGGAAACCGCGTTGGCTTCGATCTCCAACACCTCGGCGGCCTGGCGCAGCTGGGTCAGGCAGGCGCCCATGACCTGGGGCTGGCAGCGCAGGGAATACGGGTCCTGGACCTTGTCGCACTTCTCGTGGGAGCGGGCGATCTCGCTGCTGGCGGTGAGCAGCTCGCGGTACGCCGCCGCCACATCCACCTGGCCGCGCTGGCCACGGGCGGCATGAATGCGCGCGTCGAACGGTGCCCGCGAGCCGAGCATGGCCTCGACGCTGAGGCTGCCGCAGACGGTGGCGGCGGCGAACAGGTCCTCGGCCTCGAACAGCCCGCGCAGGGCGTAGGCGGTGGACGCCTGGGTGCCGTTGAGCAGTGCCAGCCCTTCCTTGGCGGCCAGGGTCAGCGGCTCCAGCCCGGCGATGGCCAGGGCTTCGCGCGCGGGCAGCCACTGGCCCTTGTGGCGGGCGCGGCTCTCGCCGAGCAGCACCAGGGACATGTGCGCCAGCGGCGCCAGGTCACCGGAGGCACCGACCGAGCCCTTGAGCGGGATGTGCGGATAGACCTCGGCGTTGAGCAGCGCCACCAGGGCGTCGATCACCGTGCGGCGGATGCCGGAGAAGCCGCGCGCCAGGCTGTTGACCTTGAGCAGCATGATCAGCCGCACCATAGCGTCGTCCAGCGCCTCGCCGACACCGGCGGCGTGGGACAGCACCAGGGAGCGCTGCAGCTTCTCCAGGTCATGGGGGGCGATACGGGTGGAGGCCAGCAGGCCGAACCCGGTGTTGATGCCGTAGGCGGTGCGGCCCTCGGCGATGATCGCTTCGACGCAGCCGACGCTGGCGGCGATGGGCGCATCGGCCGAGGCGTCGAGGGTGATGCGCTGGGGCTGCTGGAAGGCGGCGCGCAGCTGGGCCAGGGTCAGGTGGCCGGGAGTGAGGTGCAAGGCATTCATTTCGGCTTATTCCCCCTTGCCGATCATGGGCAGGTTCAGGCCCTGCTCGCGGGCGCAATCGATGGCCACAGCGTAGCCAGCATCGGCATGGCGCATGACGCCGGTGGCCGGGTCGTTGGTCAGCACGCGGGCGATGCGCGCGGCAGCGGCGTCGGTGCCGTCGCAGACGATCACCACGCCGGAGTGCTGGGAGAAGCCCATGCCCACGCCGCCGCCATGGTGCAGCGACACCCAGGTGGCGCCGCTGGCGGTGTTGAGCAGGGCGTTGAGCAGCGGCCAGTCGGAAACGGCGTCGGAGCCGTCGGCCATGGCTTCGGTCTCGCGGTTGGGGCTGGCCACCGAGCCGGAGTCGAGGTGGTCACGGCCGATCACCACCGGTGCGGACAGTTCGCCCGAGCGCACCATTTCGTTGAAGGCCAGGCCCAGCTTGGCGCGCAGGCCCAGGCCGACCCAGCAGATGCGTGCCGGCAGGCCCTGGAAGGCGATGCGCTCGCGGGCCATGTCCAGCCAGCGGTGCAGGTGGGCGTCGTCGGGGATCAGCTCCTTCACCTTGGCGTCGGTCTTGTAGATGTCCTGCGGGTCGCCGGAGAGCGCGGCCCAGCGGAACGGGCCGATACCCCGGCAGAACAGCGGGCGGATGTAGGCCGGGACGAAGCCGGGGAAGTCGAAGGCGTTGGCCACGCCCTCGTCCTGGGCCATCTGGCGGATGTTGTTGCCGTAGTCGAAGGTGGGGATGCCCTGCTTCTGGAAGTCGAGCATGGCGCGCACGTGCACGGCCATGGACTGCTTGGCGGCCTTGACCACGCCGGCCGGGTCGGTCTGCGCGCGGTCGCGGTACTGCTCCCAGCTCCAGCCGGCGGGCAGGTAGCCGTTGAGCGGGTCGTGGGCGCTGGTCTGGTCGGTGACCATGTCCGGGCGCACGCCCCGGCGCACCAGCTCCGGGAGGATCTCGGCGGCGTTGCCGTGCAGGGCGATGGAGATGGCCTTGCCTTCGGCGGTGTAGCGGGCGATGCGTGCCAGGGCGTCGTCGAGGTCCTTGGCCTGCTCGTCCACGTAGCGGGTCTTCAGGCGGAAGTCGATGCGGCTCTGCTGGCACTCGATGTTCAGCGAGCAGGCCCCGGCCAGGGTCGCGGCCAGGGGCTGGGCACCGCCCATGCCGCCCAGGCCTGCGGTGAGCACCCAGCGGCCCTTGAGGTCGCCGTTGTAGTGCTGGCGGCCGGCCTCGACGAAGGTTTCATAGGTGCCCTGGACGATGCCCTGACTGCCGATGTAGATCCAGCTGCCGGCGGTCATCTGGCCGTACATGGCCAGGCCCTTGGCATCCAGTTCGTTGAAGTGTTCCCAGGTGGCCCAGTGCGGCACCAGGTTGGAGTTGGCGATCAGCACGCGGGGGGCGTCGGCGTGGGTGCGGAACACCCCCACCGGCTTGCCGGACTGCACCAGCAGGGTCTCATCGTCGCCGAGCTTCTTCAGGCTGTCGACGATGGCGTCGAAGCATTCCCAGTTGCGCGCGGCGCGGCCGATGCCGCCGTACACCACCAGCTCCTTCGGGTTCTCCGCCACCTCGGGGTCGAGGTTGTTCATCAACATGCGCAGCGGGGCTTCGGTGAGCCAGCTCCGGGCGTTGAGGGTGGTGCCGCGCGGGGCGCGGATCTCGATGTCGCGGTACTTGGTCATGGCAGTCTCCAGCGAAGGTGGATGGATGTTCGGGCGGCTCACAACCAGCCCAGGAATTGCGCCAGGTAGGCCAGCGGCACGCTGAACACCAGGCTGAGAAGGGTGCGCTGCAGCCAGACCAGCAGCAGGTCCCGCAGGCGGAGCGGGATCCGCGTGGCCAGCACGCAGGGGATCGAGGCGGACAGGAACAGCACGCTGCTGACGGACACGATGGCGGTGACGAAGCGCACCAGCACGTCGGCGTCCTTGAGCAGCATCGCCGGCAGGAACATCTCGGCCAGGCCGGCGGCGAGGGCGCGGGCCACCACCATCGGCTCGCCCAGGCCCAGCAGCCAGGTAACGGGATAGAGCAGCAGGCCGACGGCGTCGAACAGCGGCGTGTAGCGGGCGGCCAGCAACCCGAGGAGCCCGACGGCAAGGATGCTGGGCAGGATGGCGGCGGTCATGCGCAGGCCATCGATGAAGGTTTCCCGCAGGGCCGATGCCAGCGTCGGGGCCTGGGCGGCCTGCTCCAGCCCGGCGCGCCAGGCACTGGCCAGGCGGCTGGCACCGGGTGCCAGCAGCGGTTCGGCCCGGCCCTCGGACGGCAGCCGCGACAGCGGGTAGATCCGCGCGCTGACGGCGGTCACGGCGAAGGTCACCAGCATGGCGCCCCAGAAGTAGAGGTTCCATTGCCCCATCAGGCCGAGGGTCTTGGCGATGATCACCATGAAGGGCGCCGACACCGTGGAGAACCCGGTGGCGATGATGGCGGCCTCGCGCACGCTGTAGTGGCCCTGCTGGTACATGCGGTCGGTGATCAGCAGGCCGACGGAGTAGCTGCCGACGAAGGAGGCCACGGCGTCGATGGCCGACTTGCCCGGGGTCCGCCAGATGGGACGCATCACCGGCTGCATCAGCACGCCCACCAGCTCCAGCAGGCCGAAGCCGATGAGGAACACCAGCGCCAGGGCCCCCAGCGGCACGATCAGGGCCAGGCTCAGCACCAGCTTGTCGAAGAGGAACGGCAGCATGCCCGGCTCATAGACGGC
The DNA here is from genome assembly GCF_000931385.1 of Pseudomonas sp. FeS53a. Taxonomy (NCBI): domain Bacteria; kingdom Pseudomonadati; phylum Pseudomonadota; class Gammaproteobacteria; order Pseudomonadales; family Pseudomonadaceae; genus Pseudomonas; species Pseudomonas sp. FeS53a. The sequence goes on along the minus strand of NZ_JYFT01000036.1, from coordinate 146,417 downwards.
GGCGGGCCCCACCTGGAACAGGTAGGCGACCCCGACCAGCAAGCCGACGCCCTTGAGGACACTGAACACCAGGTGGGTGACGCCCTGGCGCCAGCGCCCGCTGCGCCAGGGCTCGATGGCGCCGTAGAGCATGAAGAGCAATGCCAGGCCGATGACCAGCGGGCGCGCGTGCACCTGCAGGGCCGAGGCGGCGTGGTCGATCAGGATGGTGGAACGGCCGGCGATCTCGAACGGGACGAAGAACAACACGAGGCCGATGGCGCTGTAGCCCAGCAGGCGGACGAGTGCCAGGGTGCGGTTCGGCTGTGCAGTCGCTGAAAGGTTGCCAGGCATCGCGCGTCTCCGGTTACAGGTTGTTCAGGGCTCAGGAACAGACACGTATCTACTTGTACATACAAGCATATGCAATTCAGGGACCAACCCGCTCCGCTGCGCCTGCATGACGGCGAGAAGCGCCGGATTACCTGGGCTCGCGCAGGCATCCCCGGTTTGCACGGGCGCAACCGATCCGACCGCTACCTGGGGCAGCGGCGCATCATTCGGGAGCAGCACCGCACACCGTTGAGGCGTTCGGTAACAGTGGGAGGCAGGCGGACGGGGGTGCCCGGCAAGGGCGAGCAGCGTGGGGAACGCGGGGAAGGTCGGGCGCGCCTCAGCGCGCCAGCAGCTCGATCAGGCAGAGGGTGCCGGTCCCCTCGAGACGGACCTCGGACAGGCCGCCCGAGCGCTCCAGGTGCAGGCAGTCATGGCGTTCCAGCAGCGGGCCGCCCTGGAGGCAGGCGCCTGCTTCGGCGGCGAACAGCAGCAGGTGGTCGGCATCGCTGAACAGCGACTGCGGTCCGTCGAGGCGCAGCCACTGCAAGCGGGCGGCGTAGCGCGCGGGGGCGTAGATGAGGTTGAAGTCGCGGATCGGCCCGTCGATGAGGGTGCAGCCCACGGCCGCCCCGCCGTCGAAGGCGAAGGCATCCAGCGGGCCCAGGTCGCGGGAAGGCTGGCCGTCCACGGTCAGGCGCATGCCGGCACCTTCCAGCACGGTGATGACGCGCTGGTAGCCGGTAAAGGCGGAAAACGGGCCGGACTGGCCGACATCGGCGATGGACAGGCGCCAGCCGAAGCCGTCGAGGCCGTCCCCGGCATCCCGGAGGATCTCCAGGGTGGAGCCGGCGCCGTTCTTCCACGGCATGCGCGGGTAGTCGGCGGCCTTGAGCAGGCGGATGCGGTTCATGAGCCGAAGCGTCCTTCGAGGCGGTAACGCGAGCCGGGGTACAGCAGGCGGGCGCTGGTGACGGTGTTGCGCCCGGACCAGGTGCGGCGGCGGATCAGCAGGCAGGGCTCGCCCCGTTCGATCTGCAGCAGGCGGCACTCGTCGGCGTCGGCGAGGATGGCCTCCACCACGTGCTCGCCCTCGGTGAGCGGGGCGATCTGGGACAGGTAGGCATGGGGCGTCTGGCGGGTGAAATCCTGGGCCAGGTAGTCGGGGGCCACGGCGGGGTTCACATAGCGGTCCTCGATCTGCACCGGCACATCGTTCTCGAAGTGCACGATGCACGAGTGGAACACCCGCTGGCCTTCGCGCAGGTCCAGCGCCAGGGCGCGCTCAGGGCCGGCCTGCTCTTCCTGCAGGCTGACCACCACGCAGTGGTGACGGTGACCACGGGCGGCGATCTCCTCGGCGATGTTGTGCACCTCGAACAGCGCGGCCTGGCCCTTGGGCTCGGCGACGAAGGTGCCCACGCCCTGCATGCGCACCAGCAGGCCGTCGGCGGTCAGCTCGCGCAGGGCGCGGTTGATGGTCATGCGGCTGAAGCCCAGCTCGCTCACCAGCTCGCTCTCCGATGGCACCCGGTAGTGCGGCGGCCAGGCGCCGGAATGGATCTGCTGGGTGATCATCTGCTTCACCCGGGCGTACAGCGGCGCGGGGGCGTCACCGATCTGGGCGGCCAGGGAGGACGGCGCGGAGGGCGATGGGGACACGGGAATCTCCTTGTGGAAACGGCAGGCACCAGGCAGGCACCCGCTACCGGCATGTACCGGATTCGACACCGGCGGACAAGCACGGACAGGCGCAAGTTTACGGCGCCCTACAACGTCTGTATATGTATATACAAATAAGACCACTCACCGGGAGCCCGCGCCATGCCTGCCTTCCACGCTGAACGAGCCCTCCTGCCCTCGGGCTGGGCACGCAATGTCCGCTTCGAGGTCGGGGCTTCCGGCCTGCTTGAACAGGTCCTCCCCGATGCCGGTTCCGAGGGCGCCGAGCGGCTCCACGGGCCGGTGCTGCCGGGCATGCCCAACCTGCACTCCCATGCCTTCCAGCGGGCCATGGCCGGCCTGGCCGAGGTGGCAGGCAACCCCAATGACAGCTTCTGGACCTGGCGTGAGCTGATGTACCGCCTGGTAGGCCGCCTCAGCCCCGAGCAGATGGAGGTGATAGCCCGCCAGCTCTACGTGGAGATGCTCAAGGCCGGCTACACCGCCGTGGCCGAGTTCCACTACGTGCACCACGACCCGGCCGGCCGCGCCTATGCCGACCCCGCCGAGCTGGCGCTGTGCATCAGCCGCGCCGCCCGCGACAGCGGCATCGGCCTGACCCTGCTGCCGGTGCTCTACAGCCACGCCGGCTTCGGCGGCCTGCCGCCCAACGAGGGCCAGCGCCGTTTCATCCACAGCACCGACAGTTACCTGGCCCTGCAACAGCGCCTGCGCGAGGCGCTGCCGGCGGATCAGGGGCTGGGGCTGTGCTTCCACTCCCTGCGGGCGGTGACGCCCGACCAACTGGCCACGGTGCTGGCCGCCGAAGACGAGGCCCGCCCGATCCACATCCACATCGCCGAGCAGCAGAAGGAGGTGGACGACTGCCTGGCCTGGAGCGGCCGTCGTCCCTTGCAGTGGCTGTACGAACACGCGCCGGTGGACACGCGCTGGTGCCTGGTGCACGCCACCCATGCCGAAGCCGATGAGGTGCAGGCCATGGCCCGCAGCGGTGCGGTGGCGGGTCTGTGCCTGACCACCGAGGCCAACCTGGGCGACGGGATCTTCCCGGCGGTGGACTTTCTCGCCCGGGGCGGGCGCCTGGGCATCGGCTCCGACAGCCATGTGTCGGTGAGCGTGGTGGAGGAACTGCGCTGGCTGGAATACGGCCAGCGCCTGCGTGACCAGCGGCGCAATCGCCTGTATCGCCCGGAGCAGCCCCAGGTGGGCCGCACCCTGTTCGACGCGGCCCTGGCCGGCGGCGCCCAGGCCCTGGGCCAACCGGTGGGGGCGCTGGCCGTGGGCAGCCGGGCCGACTGGATCGTGCTGGACGGCACCGACCCCTACCTGGCCACCGCCGAGGGGGATGCGCTGCTCAACCGCTGGCTGTTCGCCGGCGGCGACCGCCAGGTGCGGGATGTGATGGTGGCCGGGCGCTGGGTGGTGCGCAACGGCCACCACCCAGCCGAGGAAGCGACGGCCTGGGCCTTCGCCGAGGTGCTGCGGACCGTCCTGGGCTGACGGCCCGCCGCCGGGGTCAGGGCATCTGGCTGTCGGGCGTGCGCCAGATCAGCCGGTCGGTGTCGTAGCCCTGGGACTGGGCCAGGCGCACCAGGCGCGCGCGGGTCTTCTCCGAAACCACCGGGGTGCGCGAGAGCATCCACAGGTATTCGCGGTTCGGGTTGCCCACCAGCGCGGTGGTGTAGCCCTCGTCCAGGTAGAGCACCCAGTAGTCACCCTTGGCGAGGTTCGGGAAGAGCCGGGTGAAGACGTTGTCGAAGCGCACCCAGAGCTTGTCGGTCTGCCCCTCCACCTGGGGCACGGCGTAGCCGCGTGCCTCCTGCCACTCGCCCTCGGGGGTGCGGCAGCGGTTGAGCACGCCGACGCGGCCCTCGCCTTCCAGGCTGTAGTGGGCCTCGGACTGGGCGCAGTTGCGCTGGAAGAACATCGGCAGGCGCGCCAGCTCGTACCAGGTGCCCTGGTAGCGCTGCAGGTCCACCTGCCCGGCGGTACGCGGCGGTTCCGCTGGGCTGCCGGTGCCGGCACAGCCGGCCAGCAGCAGGGCGGCAGCAAACAGGGCCCGGCGCATCATTTCAGCCCCTTGCCCTGGTACATCACCACCTTGTCGGCGGCGAACTGGATGCTGATGAAGGTCTGCTGGTCACCCCAGGTGCAACTGGTGAGGCCGACCGCGCCGGAGCATTCGGTGGGTTCGCCGATCAGTTGCTCCACCTCGGTCTTGGCCATGCCGGCCTTGATCTTGGAGTAGTTCTCCTGGTTGATCTTGTTACACGCGGCGAGTGCGACGCAGACGGACAGCAGGGCGAGGATACGCAGGCGCATGGATGACTCCGTTCAGGGGTAGGAACGCCGCAAAGCTTGGCACAGCGAGGCGGCGGATGCCCATTGGATTCAGAAGCGCGAGCCGGGTTCCTCAAGGAAGCGCAACTCCGCCTCGGTGGAGGCGCGCGACAGGATGGCGTTGCGGTGGGGAAAGCGACCGAAGCGGACGATCACCGTGCGGTGCCGCTCGGCGTAGTCCAGGTAGCTGTCGAAGGGACCGCGCTCGGCCTCGGGCAGCGCATCCCGCAGGGCGGCGAAGCGCTGCACGGCCTCGTCCTGCAGGGCCAGGTCCTCGGCGTGCTCCAGCACCAGGTAGGCGAAGACGCGGCGGATCGGCGGGAGCTGCTGGTCCCAGGCCTGCGCCAGGCCGTCGCGGACCTGCTCGCGGGCCAGGGCATCGCCGGCAAAGGCGCGGGGCTGGTCGCGGAAGATCATGCGCGGCAACTGGTCCAGCAACAGCAGCCGGGCCAGCCAGCCGTCCGGGCACTGGCCCCAGTCAGCGAGGCCGCCGGCCAGGGCCTGCTCCACCCGCGGGCCGAAGCGCTCCCCGGCCTCGCGATCCTGGCTGTCACGCTTGCCGAACCACAGGCCCTGGCGGCTCGCCACCACCTCGCTGGCCGGGGCCTCGGGCCCGAACCACCAGTCCAGCAGCGGCTGCCAGGGCTGCATGGGTTACTCCAGGTGGTAGCCGGTGACCCGGGCCACTTCTTCCTTGGAGCCCAGGAACACCGGCACGCGCTGGTGCAGGGACTCGGGCTGGAGGTCGAGGATGCGCTGGCGACCGTTGGTGGCGGCACCGCCGGCCTGCTCGATGATGAAGGACATCGGGTTGGCTTCGTACATCAAGCGCAGCTTGCCGGGCTTCTCCGGCTCACGGGCGTCCCAGGGGTACATGAACACGCCGCCACGGGTCAGGATGCGGTGCACGTCGGCCACCATGGAGGCGATCCAGCGCATGTTGTAGTTCTTGCCCAGCGGGCCTTCCTTGCCGGCCAGCATCTCGCCCACGTAGCGGCTCACCGGGGCTTCCCAGTGACGCTGGTTGGACATGTTGATGGCGAACTCGGCGGTGGTTTCCGGCACGCGGATGGTGTCGTGGGTGAGCACGAAGGAGCCCAGCTCGCGGTCCAGGGTGAAGCCCTTCACGCCGTCGCCCAGGGTCAGCATGAGCATGGTCTGCGGGCCGTAGATGGCGTAGCCGGCGGCGACCTGCTGGGTGCCGGGCTGGAGGAAGGCCTGTTCGTTCAGGCTGTCGTTCTGCGAGAGGTACTTATCCGGGCAGCGCAGCACCGAGAAGATGGTGCCGACCGAGACGTTGACGTCGATGTTGGAGGAGCCGTCCAGCGGGTCGAACACCAGCAGGTACGCGCCCTTGGGGTACTTGCCGGGGATCTGGTAGGCGTTGTCCATTTCCTCGGAGGCCATGCCGGCCAGGTGGCCGCCCCATTCGTTGGCTTCCAACAGGATCTCGTTGGAGAGCACGTCGAGCTTCTTCTGCACTTCGCCCTGGACGTTCTCGGTGCCCATGCTGCCCAGCACGCCACCCAGCGCGCCCTTGGACACCGCGTGGCTGATCTCCTTGCACGCACGCGCCACCACCTCGATGAGGAAGCGCAGATCGGCAGGGGTGTTGTGGCTACGGGTCTGCTCGATCAGATAGCGACTGAGGGTAACGCGGGACATGAATTGGCTCCGGATGGAATGGGGAAAAAACGCGCGCAGTTTAGCGCGACTCGCGGCGCATTGCTTCACGCCAGGCGACACGGCGGACGGCAGGCAGGGCCCTGACGAAGCGGTGCCGAAGGATCAGACGCGACACGGGCGCACAGGTTCAGTGACGGCTCAGGACGAAAGGCTCGCCAGGCTGCAGACGCGGTTGCGGCCGTTGCGCTTGGCCTCGTAGAGGGCGGCGTCGGCGATCTGCAGCAGCTCGTCGAGGCCCTGCCCCTGGCCCGGCCAGACCGCCAGGCCGGCGGACAGGGTCACCCGCAGCTCGCCGTTGCGGGTCACCAGGGCGGTGGTGGCCAGTTCACGGCGGATCGCCTCCAGGCGCTCGGCCGCCTCGTGGGCATCGGCCCCGGGCATCACCAGCAGGAACTCCTCGCCGCCGAAGCGGAACACCGCATCCGAGCTGCGCAGGCTGCACTCCAGGTAGCCGGCGACGCCCTTGAGCACGTCGTCCCCCACCAGGTGGCCGTGGCGGTCGTTGAGCTGCTTGAAGTGGTCCAGGTCGATCAGCGCCAGGGCGATCGGGCTCTGCTCGCGCAGGCCACGGGCCATCTCGCGCTCGAAGAACTCACTGAGGTAGCGGCGGTTGTAGAGGCCGGTGAGCGGGTCGCGCAGGGCCTGCTGGCGCAACTGCTCGTGGAGGCTGGAGATGGTCCGCAAGCGCTCCTCGCTGGTGGCCAGGGCCTCGGCCAGCTGCAGCTCGCTGCAATGCCGCGCGGTGACGTCGCGCAGGTAGATCATCCGCCCCAGCACGTGGTTGCCGGTGCGGGTCAGCCGCTCGATGGCCCGGCAGCGCACCTCGAAGTAGCGCTCCGGCGCCTCCAGGGTGAGCATCGCCTCCAGGTTGCCCGACTCCTGCAACAGCGCCTGCAGCGGCTGGCCGACCACCGGCCACTCCGCCAGCACCCGGCCCTGCCAGCCACCGCGCAGACCGGCCAGGCGCAGGGCTGCCGGGTTGGCCTCGATGACACGGCCCTTGGCATCCACCACCAGCACCGGGTCGGGCAGCTCCTCCAGCAGCAGGTGGCGCGCCACCGGCATCAGGTCGAACAGGCGCACACCGACGATCAGCCAGGCGAACGCCGCCAGGGTGAAGGCGAAGCTGAAGGGCGTCGGATCGAACCCGAACAGGGTCCAGCCGAACATCACGTAGGACGCATTGGCCACCCAGGGCACGCAGGTGACGAAGACGAACGCCAGGTAGTGCCGGCGGTGCAGGCCGTGGCTGGCCAGCACCGCGCGCGCCACCACGTAGAGGCAGAACAGCATCTGCAGGTAGACGTAGACCGCCACGCCGTGGAACAGCACCCCGTGCTCATAGCGCACCGGCGCACCGGGCAGGTCGCTCAGCGGCGCCGTACCCGGCCCGTAGAAGGCCTGGTGCCAGGGATTGCTGGCCGCCAGCGCCCAGGCCAGCAGCGGCGCGATGGACAGCGCCAGGTAACGGCGCGGCGACAGGGGCTCACGGATGCTGTTGACGTACTGCCAGAGAAACACCGCCCAGAGCGTCGGTACCCCGACAATGCCCGGCCAGGCCATGGTGGCCCACAGCACCTTGCACGAGGCGCCCTCGGCAGCCAGCTCCAGGCCGGCGGCACCCAGCCACCAGAGGATGCCCAGGTGCATGAGGATGAAGCTGGCGCGGCCGGGAAAGTAACGCTGCCGGCCGACCCAGCGCGCCAGCAGGATGACCCCGACCGCCACCACCCCGGTGAACAGCACCGGCGGCGTGAGGCTCCAGCCCGGGATCGAACACAGGCTCACCGACGCACGTCCAACGGGCGAGCGGCCCCGGCACGCCGTACAAGGGCATGGGGCAGCGGGGAGGAAGCGCGTTTCACGGCGTCGGAACCTGTCTGGAAGGGAGGCGCGGCCCATGCCGCGCGACCGGGCAAAGATACAGCAAAAAGCCACCATTCATGTGACAGATGGTGGCAATAACGCCGCTTATGCGCCCTTGTTCTGGGTGCGCAGCAGGCTGACCGCCATCATCACCAGCAGCCCCACGCCCAGCAGCAGGACGGCCCACAGGCCGAAGCGCTTCCAGTCGGTCTGCTCGGCCTGGACAGCGGCCTTCTCCTCCGCCACGGCCTGGGTGACGCGCAGGTCGCCCTCGATCCGCGCCTGGCCCATCTTCGCCAGCGAGTCGTTCCGCAGGCCGGGCACCAGGGTGCCCAGCGGCAGCGCCGAGGACGTGGCCGCCGGGCGTCCGACGGCCAGCACGAAGGGGCCGGTGCCCCGCGCGAGGAACACCACCTCGGTGGCGCGCATGCCCACCCGCAGCGCCGGGCCCTGGGTGCCGAAGCCGCCGGCACGCAGGTCCACTTTCAGGCGCACCTGCTGGATGCGGTCCCAGCCGGAGAGGATCAGCTCGTCATGGACGTTCTCCTTGCCCTCCCCCGGCAGGCGGTAGAGCAGGCCCGAAGTGAGCGGCCGCCACTGGCCGGCCGGGTCGTTGCGCGATTGCAGCTGGACCGGTGCCAGGGTGTTGGGCTGCTCCAGGGCGAAACGCAGGCGCTCGGCGGCGATGGGCAGCGGCAGGTCCCAGCGGTACTCGCCCTCCCCTTCGCTGCGCGCCGGCAGCGGATCGGACCAGACCATCGGCGCCGGGCGGCTCTCGCGGCTGGCCGTGGTGACCCGCGCAGCGGACAGCACCGGAGCCTCGGCGTCCAGCCACAACAGGCGCAGGTAGCGGGCGGGCTGGCCCGGCAGCGCCACTTCACGCTGGTCGATGCGATCCCCGCCGAAGCTCAGCCGGGCCAGTTGGCCGGTGCCCCAGGGACGCCAGTCCTGCAGGTCGTCGCTGGCCTCGATGGAGAAGCGCTGGAAGCCCTCTTCGCCCGTCGTCCAGTCCAGCACCAGGCGCTCCAGCGGGCCCTGGGCGGCGCTGGCGTCCAGCAGCCAGCCGCGCAGGCGCTCGCCCGGTGCGGCGGGCTCCTCCGGCACCACTTCCACCAGGGTGCCGGTGGTGCTGCGCTCCACCCGCACGCGGGGCGCGCTGTCCACATTGGCCGGGCCACGCAGGGGGAACCACTTGAGGTCCAGGGCCTGCTCGGTGCGGGCGGTGCTGCCTTCGCTGCGGGTCAGCGAGTAGGCCAGCGGCTCGCCCTCTGCGTTGAACACCCGCAGGTCACGCAGGTCGCCATGGGCTGCCGCCAGTTGTAGGGCCATGGGCAGCTCCAGGCGGTACCAGGGGCCTTGCCCCTCCACCTTGAGCGGCACCTGGGCGGTGTAGTCGGCGAGTTTCTCGGCGGCGAATGCCGGGCTGGCCACTGCCAGGCAGGCGCCCAGCAACAGGGTTAGACGACTCATGTACTGACCTGCTCCGTTTCAGCGGCGCCCCGCTTGGGCGGCAAGGGCGCGAAGTAACCGACGACCAGCAGCAGCACGCCGACGCCGATGAAGGAAATGATGCGTTCCAGGCCGCCCCGGTTGCCCAGCTCGACGAAGAACAGCTTGGCCACCACCACGCCGATCAGCGCCGCGCCCACCAGCCACAGCTCGCGGTGCACGCGGCGGTGGCCGCCGACCATCAGGCCGAGGGCGATGGTGGTCCAGACCAGGGACAGCCCCGCCTGCACCAGCATGGAATCCAGCTGGGCCTGCAGGGTGAAGGGCACGCCGCCCCAGTGGTGGGCGGTGCGGAACACCACGGCCGTGGCCAGGGCGAACAGCGAGGCACCCACCACCACCTGGGGCAGCCAGCGCTCCACGTCTTCGCCCAGGCCGAACTCGGGCAGGTAGTCGCGCAGCCACAGGCTGACCCCCAGCAGGGCGAACAGCAGGCCCAGCTCCAGCGGGTTGACCAGAGGCAGGTAGGGCAGCGGATCGGCGCTGCCGTCGCTCCAGGCGTTGGCCACCCAGAACCAGCCGAGCATCATCAGCGTCAGCGGCAGCGCGGCCCACAGGCGGTACTCGCGCGGGTGCGCGGACACCGGCCAGGGCAGGCGCGGCAGGCGGGTCATCGCCAGCAGGTAGAGGCTCGGCAGCAGCGCCCAGCCCAGCCAGCGCCAGGCGTTGTAGTGCTCGGAGAGCAGCAGGAGCAGGTAGCGCAGCTCCAGCGCCAGCACACCGAGGATCAACCAGCAGCCGAGCACGTGGGCGGCACTGCGCGCGCCCTCCGGCAGCAGGTCATGCAGGCGCTTGAGCACCAGCAGGTGGACCGCGAACACCAGCCCCCAGCCCAGCCAGCCGAAGTCGGCCGCCGGGTGGTAGCGCGGCGTCCAGGCACCGAGCAGGGCCACCAGCGCCGCCGGCACCAGCAGCAGGCAGAGCAGCGCCAGGCCTTCCCAGCGCTCACGACGCGCCAGTTGCGACCAGGCCGCCACGCTCAGGGCCGCCAGCACCAGCGCCAGGGGCACGCGCAGTGCCGGCTCGGCGAAGCGGATGATCTCCGACAGCCCCGCCAGGGCCCACCAGCCGGCACTCCACACCAGCAGCAGCTGGGCCAGGTGGCCGAGGCTGACGCCCGGCAGGCGCGGGTCTTCGCGGCGGTGCTCGCGGTGCAGGCGCCAGGCCCCCACCAGCGCCGCCAGGGCCAGCACGGCCGGCGTCCAGAAGCCGGCATGGGCCAGCGGGCGCAGCCCCTCGCTGCTCAGCTCACCCAGCAGCAGCGGGCTGACCGCCAGGAAGGTGATGCCGGCCACGGCCTGCAGCCCCAGGCCGAAGACGAAGCTGGCACGCAGTTGCAGGTGCAGGCTGAGCCAGATGATCAGCAGGCCGCTGCCGCCCCAGACGGCGGCGGCCGAGCGCCACGGCAGGACGAACAGCACCGCCAGGTTGATGAACACCAGGCCCGCCAACAGCACCACGGACATGCCGCGCAGCAGGCGCGCGTCGTCGCGCACCATCTCGTCCCGCGCGGCCACCAGCATGCCGCCGATCAGCGCCAGGCCGATCAGCGAGGCGGTGATCAGGCTGCGCCAGCCCAGCGTGCTGCCGTCGCCCAGGCTGTAGCGGTTGACGCCCAGCAGGAACACCGCCCCACCCAGCAACTGCACCACGAAAGCGGCGAAGAGGAAGGTGCGCGAGCGCAGGCGCAGGCCGGCGAACAGCGTGGCCAGGCCGGCCAGCGCCCAGGCGATGGCGGTGCCTTCGACGTACCAGCACAGCGGCGCGATCAGGTAGAGGAAGCCCAGGCCACAGGCCGCCAGCACCGGCTGCAGGCCGGGCTCGTGGCTGCGCAGGCGGTCCGCCGGGGTGATGCGCAGCTGCCAGTAGCTGAACAGGCCGGCCATGCCCAGCATCAGGGCGCCCAGGGGCGAGCCTTCCAGTACGCTGTCTTCGCCTAGCTCCAGGCCGCTGATGAAGGCCAGTGCCGCGCCGGCCTGCAGGGCCAGGGCGAAGGCGCGGGCCAGCGGGCGACCCTGGCGCAGGCCGAGCCAGAAGATGCCGGCCCCTTCCACCGCCCAGGCGGCGGAGGTCCAGCGGGCGTCCAGCCCCAGCGGGATGGCCAGGGTGCCGAACACCACGCCCAGGGCCAGGCAGGTTTCCACCAGCAGCAGCGCGCGGCCGGCGGTGCGCCCGGCCACCAGGCGCGCCAGCACCATGTAGAACAGGCCGAGGGCCAGGGCGCTGAAGGCGGCACCGAATTCCAGGTGGCGGATCATCGCGTACTGCAGGCCGAAGCCCACCAGCGGCGGGCCGAACAGCACGGTGGCGTCGAGGTAGTCGCCCTGGCGGACCGACCAGTTCAACAGCGCGTCGCGCTCCGTCGGTGCGTTGGCCGCCTCGCGCAGGCGCCGACGGGCGAACAGCAGGCCGATGGCCACGTACATCAGGAAGAACAGCACCAGGAAGGGCTCGGTGCTGGCGAACAGCTCCGGCGTGTAGGAGCGCATGCCCCAGGCCATGCCGATGCCGAAGGTGCCGACGAAGCCGATCAGGTTGAGCAGGCGCCAGGCCTTGAACCAGGCGATGGCGAAGATGCCGGCATTGAGCAGGGCGAAGTAGGAGAACAGCGCCACATGGTTGCCGCTACCGGTAGAGGTGAGGATCGGCGCGGCGAAACCGCCCAGCGCCGCAGCAGCGGCCAGGCCGAGGGCGTCCTGCAGTACCGCGAGCACGGCCGAGCACAGCGTGACCACCACCAGCAGCACCAGCGCGGCCTTCGGGTCCAGCAGCGGGTGCAGGCGCATGGCCGCGAACACCGTCAGGTACAGCACCGCGATCCCCGCGCCCTGCAACATCAAGGCATAGGACGGGTTGCGGCGGCGCAGCCACCAGCCGAGCCCCAGCAGGGCGATGGCGGCCGCCGCCACGCCGGCGTAGCGCACCTGGATCGGCACCACCATGCCTTCGGTGGCGTAGCGCAGCAGGAAGGCCAGGCCGAGGAACAGCAGCAGCACACCGATGCGCAGCACGGTGTTGCCGCCGAACAGCCAGGCCTTGGCCGCAGCAAACCCACGCTCGAACAGCGAGGGCTCGTGGCGATAACCCGGCTCGCTGCGGGGCGCCGGGGCATTCCGGACGATGGGGCGTGGTGCAGGTTGTTCCGGTTGCTGAGGCGCCGCTTCGGCGGCGGCAACGGGTTCGGGGAGGGGCTCGAGGGTCCAGTCCAGCGGCGCTTCGGGCGCGGCAGGCCCCTCGGCGGCGACCTGCGCGGCCACGGGCGGCGCCACGTCGGCCGGCAGTTCCCAGACCAGCTCGGTCTCTTCAGGCTGCGGCCCGGGCCGGGCGGTGACCTCGGGCTGAGGCACGGCGGCGGGCGTTTCCACCGGCGGGGTGGGCGGCGCGTCGGCCGCCGGGGCGCGGGCCGGCCGCTCGGCGGTGCGTTTTTCCACCTCCAGCAGGCGCTGGAACAGGGCTTCGGTGCCCTTTTCGAAGCGGGTGGAGAATTCGCGGAGTTCCTTCTGCAGGCGGGCATTTTCCTGCCCCAGGCCCTGCAGGCGGATCGCCTGCCCCAGGCCGAGGCCCATCAGCCCCCCCAGCAAGGCGCCGGTGATCGATTCACCAGCCGCCGCCCCCATGGCCAAGCCGACCAGCATGAAAATCCATTGCATGCGCTGTCTTCCCGAGAGTGAGAAAGTCGCCGTGCCGGCATCGAGGCCGGGCCTTGCGGCGATGCGCCAGTATATTCGGCGCAAGGTGCCGCTCCCTACAGACGAATGCCGGTTGCCTCACAGACACAGCAATTTCACGGAAATTCGGGCCGTCATGCGCCGGTCGGCGGCGCGCTGTTCACAAATTGGCCAATCCCGCTATGATGCGCGCCCCTCCAAGCCCTGACCCTGCCCTGACATGAAGACCCTGCTGATCGTCGGCGCCGATCTCGATCGCACCGAAACCTGGATCCGCTACGAGAAAAGCATGTGCCACGCATGCGCTTCCAGCTGCTGCACCATGCCGGTGGAAGCCCGCCTGAGCGACCTGATCCGCATGGAGCTGGTGGACGAATTCGAGCGCGGCGAGCCGCTGAAGAACATCGCCAAGCGGCTGATGAAGGACGGGGTGGTGGAGCGCTTCAACCAGAAGACCGGGCTCTTCACCCTGACGCGGATGAGCAACAACGACTGCTACTTCCTCAACCGCAAGACGCGCCTGTGCACCATCTACGACAAGCGCCCGGAAACCTGCCGCAACCACCCGAAGATCGGCCCCCGCCCCGGCTACTGCGCCTTCAAGCCGATCGAGGCCTGATCGCCCTCGCCCCAGGCGGGGCTCCTGCAGCCCGGGCTTCCGCCCGGGAACGCGCGACGGCTGAAGGTCAGCCCTTGCCCAGCACCTTCTTCACCAGGCTCACGCCCATCAGCACCACGGCGCCGGCGAGGATGCCGACCACGCCATTGATCAGCATCGGGACGGCCACGCCAACGGCACCGGCGGCCTCGGCCAGGTGGTGGATCGGCTCATGGGTGGCGGGAATGCCGTGGGTGAGGATGCCGCCACCGACCAGGAACATCGCGGCCGTACCGATCACCGAGAGCGCCTTCATCATGTACGGCGCGGCCCGCAGGATGCCGCGACCGATGGCCTGGGCCGTCGCGCTGGCCTTGCGCACCAGGTAGAAACCCAGGTCGTCGAGTTTGACGATGCCGGCCACCAGGCCGTAGACACCGGCGGTCATGATCGCGGCGATACCCACCAGTACCGCGACCTGCACGGCGAAGCTGGACTCGCTGACGGTGCCGAGGGTGATGGCGATGATTTCGGCCGAGAGGATGAAGTCGGTGCGGATGGCCCCCTTGATCTTCTCTTTCTCGAAAGTCACCAGGTCGACGTCGCTCTTGGCCAGGGCGTCGACGTGTTCGGCATGGGCCTTCTCGTCGTCTTCGGCGCTGTGCAGCCACTTGTGGGCGAGCTTCTCGAAGCCTTCGAAGCACAGGTAGGCGCCGCCCACCATCAGCAGCGGGGTCACCAGCCAGGGGGCGACGGCGCTGATCAGCAACGCGGCCGGCACCAGGATGGCCTTGTTCACCGCCGAGCCCTTGGCCACGGCCCACACCACCGGCAACTCACGCTCGGCCTGTACGCCGGAAACCTGCTGGGCGTTGAGGGCGAGGTCGTCCCCCAGCACGCCGGCGGTCTTCTTCGCGGCGACCTTGGTCATGAGGGAAACGTCGTCGAGCACGCTGGCGATGTCGTCGATCAGGGTGAGCAGGCTGGCTCCGGCCATGGGGGAATCCTTCGTCGGTTGGGGCGGTGGAACGCTGGGGCGGCATGATGCAACAGCGCCCTGCCCCATTCCATGCACAGGATGGAAAAAACCGACAAAAAAGACGCCCTCACCGCTCATGGAAGAGCGGCGCGATCGGACGAGGGGGTGAAACGAAACGGCCCGCGTCATCCGACGCGGGCCGCTGGGGGTCAGCCCCGAGTGCTGGGCGGGCCGCTCTTGAGCGGCACCTCATCGCCCTCACGGGCCACCTCCACCGGGGCGGGCGCCTTGGGCTTTGGCTTGATCAGACTGAAGTCGATCAGCGACTTGGGCTGGTCCGGGTTGCCGATCAGCCGCGGGCGCTCCTTGAACGCGGCGTTCACCACGCTGCGACTGGGGTCGAAGGTGTCGAAGCGCAGGCCCGCCAGGTCCGCCCAGGTGTAGATCAGCGCACTGCTGCTCAACGGACGCGACTCGACGCCGGCCACTTGCTGCGGGTGGTCACGCTTCCACTTCGGGCTGCTCCAGACCATGAAGGGGATGGTGTACATGGGCGAGGTGGGCGCCGCCTCGTTGCGACCCAGCACCGTGGGGTGCTCGGGGTCGAACACCGCCTCACCGTGGTCGGACAGGTAGAGCAGGAAGCCGTTGGGGTCGGTGGCCTTGAAGCGCTCGATCAGGGTGGAAACCACGTGGTCGTTGAACAGCACGGCGTTGTCGTAGCTGTTGTAGGTGGGCAGCTGGTCGTCGGTGACGTTCGGCGGCACGCCCTGGCGGTCGGTGAAGCGCTCGAACTCTTCCGGATAGCGGTACTGGTAGCTCATGTGGGTACCCAGCAGGTGCACCACGATGAACTTGCGCGGGGCGTCCTCGGCCAGGACCTTGGAGAACGGCTCGAAGACGTCGTCGTCGTACTGACGGGCGTTCTGGTTGCGGTTGTTGTTCAGGTAGAACTGCTCGTCCGCCTGCTTGGAGAAGGTGGTGAGCATGGTGTTGCGCTTGGTCAGGGTCTGCTGGTTGGTGATCCAGTAGGTCTTGTAGCCGGCCTGCTTCATCACGTTGACGATGGAAGGCGTGGACAGGTAGGCGTCGGGGTGCTGCTCGTCGGCGAAGGTCAGTACCTGCTGCAGCGCCTCGATGGTGTAGGGGCGCGGAGTGACGACGTTGTCGAACACCTGCAGCTCGCTGCGCAGGCGGTCGAGGTTGGGCGTGGTGGCGCGGGGGTAGCCGTACAGGCTCATGCGCTGGCGGTTGGTGGACTCGCCGATGACCAGCACCAGGGTGGCCGGCGCGTTGCCGAGGCTGTCCTTCAGGCCCGGCAGGGTGGCGACGGCGCGGTTGCCTTCCAGCAGGTCCTGCATGTTCGACAACTGCTGGCGGTACTGGCGATAGCCCACGGCCAGCTGCCAGGGCACGGCCGGTTCCAGGCGCTTGTCGATGGCGTCCATGGCCTCATCCATGTTGGCGTTCACCATCACCTGCCGGGTCACCGGGTAGCCCAGCAGGGCGATGCCCAGAACCAGGCTGGTCACCCAGGCGGTGCGCCGGGGCAGGTAGATGGGTCGCAAGCCGCGCCACAGCAGCCAGGCCACGCCGGCGTAGGCCAACAGCACCAGCGGGATCCACCAGGCGAGGTACTGGGTCAGGTACTCGCTGGCCTCGGCCGTGTTGGACTCGAACATGATGAAGATGACGCTCTGGGAGAACTCCTGGCCGTACACCAGGAAGTAGAAGAACGCCGGCAGGGAGGCGAGCCACAGGACCACGCCGATGACCCCGGCGATCAGTCGGGTACGGGCGGGGAACAGCAGCACCGGGATCAGCCACAGGCCGCTCAGCAGGAAGGCCTGGCGGAAGCCGGTGAAACCGCTGGTGCCGGTGGCGAGGATCAGGGTCTGGGTCAGACCGGAGAACAGCCAGAAGTACAGGAACAACCGGCCGATACCGGCCCAGTCGACCTTTCCATGCTTCCCTGCAACCTGTGCTTGCGACATACACACTCCCCAGTTCGAGCTTCGGGTACCGACAGGGTCGGCGCTATCCGAAAGGACTGTGCCCAAGGCGCTGTGAAAACTTCGTCAAAGTGAAGTCCTACAGGGGGCACGAATCCGAATAACATCAAACTGCCATATAACTGACATGGTTAACGGACGCCATGGCGAAAATGCCGACTTGACCAACGGCATCGCACAAGAAGTCGAAGCCGGCTATAACGCTCCAGGCGACCTCCCGCCCTTCGCTGCACGTCCTTTCGTCGCCTCCCCTGACTGCACCAATTTGGGTCATCCCAGCGGAACCCTTGTCGCACTAGGATTTAAGCAGGACTTAAGTTCTTTGAATTGACTCGATATCAATAAATTATCTTCGAACATCTTTGATATTCGAAATCACCCGTCTATATCTAAGCGCTCATCGCCCTGGCCCGGGCCACCCACCGGGCCAGCGCGGTGTCTCGCTCCGCTCTCACCCCCACAAGGCCGCCGGAGCAACACGGAGTCACCCTCCGTTTCCCAACAAAAAAGGAGAACCACGCCATGCAAAGGAAACTGTTCCAGCACTCGTTGATCGTGGCTGCCCTGGCCACCCCCGCGATGGGATTCGCGGCGGAACTGATCGACGTATCCACCCTCCCCACCCCGCGCTCCGGCCTGGCCGGTGGCGACATCCGCGCCGCCCTCGGCGTGGCGGACGATGACCTGGTCAAGGAATCGAGCACCCGCCTGCCCAGCGGCACGCAGGTCACCCGCTACCAGCAGTACTACAAGGGCGTCCGCGTCTGGGGCGAGGCCATCACCGAGGCCGCCACCGGCAGCCAGCCCCGGCGCGCCGGGCGACTGGTGGCCGGCATCGAGCAGGACCTGGCGCGCGACGCCACCCCGACCCTCAGCGCCGAGCAGGCCCTGCAGCAGGCCCGCAGCCTGGTGAACACCAGCCAGCCGGTGAGCAACGAGCAGAGCGAACTGGTGGTGCGCCTGAACGAGCAGAAGCAGGCCCAGCTGGCCTATGTGGTCTCGTTCTTCGTCGGCGGGCCGGAGCCGTCGCGGCCCCACGTGATGATCGAGGCCAACACCGGCGAGGTGCTGCGCCGCTGGGAGGGCCTGGCCCACGCCGAAGCCACCGGCCCGGGCGGCAACACCAAGACCGGCCGCTACCTGTACGGCACCCAGTACGGCCCGCTGATCGTCAATGACCGCTGCGAAATGAACAGCGGCGACGTGATCACCGTGAACCTCGGCAACAGCACCAGCAACACCAGCACCAAGCCCTTCCGCTTCGCCTGCCCGTACAACGAGTACAAGCTGACCAACGGCGCCTACTCGCCCCTCAACGACGCCCACTACTTCGGCAACGTGGTGTTCCAGATGTACGGCAACTGGTTCGGCGGCCTGCGCCCGCTGAACGAGAAGAAGCTGTACATGAAGGTCCACTACGGCAACGGCTACGAGAACGCGTTCTGGGACGGCCAGGCGATGACCTTCGGCGACGGCAAGAACCGTTTCTACCCGCTGGTTTCCCTCGACGTGTCGGCCCACGAGGTCAGCCACGGCTTCACCGAGCTGAACTCCGGCCTGGTCTACGAGGGGCAGTCGGGCGGCATGAACGAGGCCTTCTCGGACATGGCCGGCGAGGCCGCCGAGTACTACATGAAGGGCCAGAACGACTGGAAGGTGGGCGCCGAGATCTTCAAGGGCACCGGCTCACTGCGCTACATGGACCAGCCGAGCCGTGACGGCAGCTCCATCGACAACGCCAGCGACTACTACGACGGCATCGACGTGCACCACGCCAGCGGGGTGTACAACCGGGCCTTCTACCTGCTGGCCCAGTCCACCGGCTGGAACACCCGCAAGGCCTTCGAAGTGTTCGTCGACGCCAACCGCTTCTACTGGACCGAGACCAGCACCTACGACCAGGGGGCCTGCGGCGTGATTCGCTCGGCACAGAACCGCAGCCGGTCGACGGCGGACGTGATCGCCGCGTTCAAGGCCGTGGGCGTGAGTTGCAAGACAGCGTTGTAATCCCGGCCTGAAGCATGACCCCGGCAGGTCAACCTGCCGGGGTCATGCGTCTTCTCAGGCTGAACAAGCACCACCCGCCTAGGCAGATGGCTGCGCACTGCCCGCCCCGGCGAGGGCGAGCCGCTTGCGATCCCGGCGCTTCTTGTTCAGCAGGCTGAGGCGCCGCAGCAGATGACGCACCCGCCAGCTCAGCGGCTTGTCGATGGCCGCCAGCAGTTGCGGCACCTCTTCGACGAAGTCGATGTCGTCGGTCTCATCGTGGATGTCCACGAAGCAATCCCGCTCGATGGCCTTCATGTCCTCCAGGGGCAACCCAGCCATCAGCCGGTAGAAGGTCCAGAAGCTCTGATTGCCGGTACGCCGGTGGAAGTCCACGGTCGCCTCCAGGGCCTTGCGCGCCCGGGGCCGGTCCGCCGCGGCGATGCGCAGGGCGAACAGTTCGCCGTAGTTCTTGAAGGTGTAGGCACTGCGGCCGTCGCGCCCGAAGAAGCGGGTACCCGCGCCGGCGAAGATCGCCTCGAAGGCCGCCTCGGAGTAATACACATCGCTGTAGAGCACCAGCAGGTCACCGCGCTGCCACAGCGGGCGGATCGACAGCAGGCTGTGGGCTTTGGTGTCGCGCCGCACCGGGCACCAGGCCCGTACCGGCAGGCGGGCGAGGGTCTCGTCCGCGGTCAGCAGCCAGGGGCGCTGCACGCCACGGGCCTCCAACATCCTCAGGGTGCGACCCAGGAGGGTCTCGCCACGCACCTCGATCAACTGCTTGGGCGCGGACTCCCGGGTCCAGCGCTCACGTTTTACGCCGCTCTCCGCGGCGAGAATCACTACCGTCAGGCCAGTCACTGGCTTGCTTCTCCGTGGCAAGGCACCGATCACTGGCCCCTCACCCTTATTGCTCAACCCATTGCGCACATGCCGCCACCCCAGTGATGGCGAGTGGCCATTTTACCGGCACCGACCGTTTGGCGAAGGGCCTGCGTCACACAAAAGTACGGCCAGGGAGCGAGGAAAATCTTCGAAATCCCAGGCACGACCTGGCCACTTGCCACTCAAGTTCTGTCAGAGTATTCCGAAACAAAATGTAGGCCGTCGCAACGACGGCCGGACTCCCCTCTCGGATGGAACTGACCTCATGCCGTCGCTGCGTTCTGTCAGCCTGCAGACCAAGATTCTGCTGGCCATCACCCTGGTCAACCTGATCAGCATCGCCACCTTCATCAGCTACGCGCAGTACGTGAAGTCGCTGGACATCCGCGAGCAGATGGACAACCGCCTGCGCGCCGCCGCCCATGCCGTGCCGCGCCTGCTGGGCAACGACTACCTGGAACGCACGCGCACCGCCGACGGCCTGCGCGAGGGCGAGTACCTGCAGCAGGTGCGCAACCTGGGCGAGTACGCCGGCGAGGTGGGCCTGAAGTTCGCCTACACCCTGATGGTCGACGGCAGCGGCCGGGTCTTCTACCTCTCCGACGGTGCCAGCGGTGACGAGATCGCCAGCGACAGCTACGCCAAGCACCTGGAGGAGTACAAGGACGCCAGCCCGGCGGTGATCCAGGCGGCCCGCAGCGGCCAGGCGCAGTTCGACGAATACACCGACAGCTACGGGACCTTCCGCTCCATCTTCCTGCCGATGCGCACTGCCAGCGGCCAGCCCTATGTCGTCGGCGTGGACGTGACCCTGACAAGCCTCGACCAGGCCATCACCGACAGCCTGCACAGCCTGCTGCTGATCGGCAGCGTGACCCTGGGCATCGGCCTGCTGCTGTCCTGGCTGGTGACCCGCATGCTGGTGCACGCCATTCGCGGCCTGACCGGCCAGCTCAACCAGATCGCCCAGAACCGCGACCTTTCCCGCCCGCTGGCCGTCACCAGCGAGGACGAGCTGGGGCAGATGGGCACGCGCCTCTCCGGCCTGCTGCAGGACCTGCGCCAGACCCTCGCCGGCGCCCTCGGCATGGCCGACAGCAACCAGCAGCTGGCGGAAACCTTCCTCCGCCGCGCCGACGACATCACCCAGCAGATCCAGCAGGCCGCCCACCAGCTGGCGGACGTGGATCACCACGGCCAGTCCATCCAGCAGGCCGCCGGGCAATCCTCCAACCTGGCCGGGGCGGTGCGCAGCAACCTCGAGCGCACCAGCAGCGAGCTGAGCCGGGCCCATCAGGAGCTGCAGCAGCTGATCGCCGACGTGCACGGCAGCACCTCGTCCAACATCGAACTGGCCACCGACCTCGACGGCCTCAGCCGCGAGGCGGAGCAGATCGGCCAGGTGCTGCAGATGATTGCCGGCATCTCCGAACAGACCAACCTGCTGGCCCTCAACGCCGCCATCGAAGCCGCCCGCGCCGGGGACGCCGGCCGGGGTTTCGCCGTGGTGGCCGACGAGGTGCGCAAGCTGGCGGGCCAGACCAAGAGCGTGTTGAGCGACGCCCACCGGGTGATCGACCAGGTGACTGGCGCCATCCGCCAGATCGCCCAGCGCATGGGCAGCACCGCCGAGCGTTCCCGTGCCCTGGCCGGCAATGCCGACGAGGCGCTGGACGCCCTGGACACCCTGGTGCGCCAGATGGGCGAGGTGAACGCCAACGTCGAGCAGGCCCTGGCCAGCAGCGAGCACATCCAGCACGCGGTGGCCGACATGTCCGGCCGCCTGGGGGACATGCGCAGCGCCTTCGAGCACACCCGCCAGGACGTGGACGCCATCAACCATTCCGCCGCCGAACTGGGCGACACGGCCCGCGCCCTGAAGAGCGGGCTGGGCGTGTTCCGCACCTGACACCGGGAAGCTGACCGCTCGCACAACATTGGTGCAACGCATATACTCCGCGCCCCGCAGGAGAGAGGGGCGCCATGCGCTCCCGCCGAAGGCGCAAACTCCCATAATCGCTCAGGCAGCAGTCACTGCGGATTTCCATGATCGCCAACTGGAGAGCGGCCGCCGGCGAGCGGCCCACCGAAGGGGCAAACGGCACGCGCCGTAGAAACTCTCAGGTACACAGGACAGGGGGAGGGGCAGCACAACGCAGGAGTTCTGTGTGCTTACCTCTGTCTACCTGATCGCCATCTGTGCAGAAGCCATGTCCGGCGCCCTCGCTGCCGGTCGCCGCAACATGGACCTGTTCGGCGTCAGCCTCATCGCCTTCCTCACCGCCCTGGGCGGCGGCACCGTCCGCGACATCCTCCTCGGCCACTACCCGGTGAGCTGGACCCAGCACCCCGAGTACATCTTCCTCACCATCGGCGCCGGCCTCACGGCGATGCTGCTGTCACGCTTCATGCACCACCTGCGGCAGCTGTTCCTAGTGCTGGATGCCATGGGCCTGATCGCCTTCACGGTGATCGGCTGCAATGTCGCCCTGGGCCTGAACTACGCGCTGCCGGTGGTGGCGATGGCCGGGATCATCACCGGCATCTTCGGCGGCATCCTCCGCGACATCCTCTGCAACCGCACCCCGCAGGTGCTGCGCCAGGAGCTCTACGCCAGTGTCTCCCTGCTGGTCGCCCTGCTCTACCTGGGCCTGCGCCAGCAGGGCGTGAACGAGGACATCAACCTGCTCGCCTCCTTCAGCGTCGGCTTGCTGTTGAGACTGTCGGCGATCCGCTTCGGCTGGTCGCTGCCGATGTTTTCCTATGCGCCGGGGCGGTGGGAGCACTAGCCCTTTTCGAACCGCACGGGCAGAAGAGGCTCCACGCGCCCCCCACTGCCCGCTCTAGCCATCAGCACTCGATGCCGACCATCCATTGGGTCTTGTCAGCGTTGCTGCGGTCCAGATCAGCACGACGGACGAGCGAGTCGGTGCATCCCCGAGGCTTGATGTATTCCTCCGCTACGCGCGCCGCCTCATCGATCGTCATTGCGCGGCGGTCATCGCGCTCCACGGTGATGTAGAAGGGCTTCTGGAACATCACGATGTAGGCGTCCAGCGTGTAGCGCTGACCCGCGATCTCGAGGTTGGCATGGTACTCGTCGAAGCGAGTGAGATGGCGGGTGTCGAGGGTGCGCGGTGATGCACAGCCGAGGGTCAGCAAGGCCAGGCCTGCCAGGCAAGCCAGCGAAGTCACTTTCATGGGTCTCTCCTGATGAAACAGCGGCACTGCCAGGGGTGGCAGTGCCTCTCAACAAAAAGCCCCCGCCGGATCGCTCCGGCGGGGGCTTTTCAGTTACTGATCGGAGATCAGACCTTGCTGCGCTCGTAGCGCTTGCGGTCGTTCTCGTTCAGCATTTTCTTGCGCAGGCGGATGGACTTCGGCGTCACTTCCACCAGTTCGTCGTCGGCGATGAATTCCAGCGCCTGTTCCAGGGTGAACTTGATCGGCGGAACCAGGGCGATGACTTCGTCCTTGCCGGAAGCGCGCATGTTGTCGAGCTTCTTGCCCTTGGTGGGGTTGATCACCAGGTCGTTGTCACGGCTGTTGATGCCGCACAGTTGGCCTTCGTAGATCTCATCGCCCGGGGCGAGGAACAGCTTGCCGCGGCTCTGCAGGGTTTCCAGCGAGTAGGTCAGGGCGGTGCCGGTGGCCATGGAGACCAGTACGCCGTTCTGACGGTTGGTGACTTCGCCGGCCTTGATCGGGCCGTAGTGGCTGAAGGTCGAGGTCAGGATGCCGGTGCCCGAGGTCAGGGTCAGGAAGTTGTTGCGGAAGCCGATCAGGCCACGTGCCGGGATGGTGTATTCCAGGCGTACACGGCCCTTGCCGTCGGGGATCATGTTGGTCAGATCGCCCTTGCGCAGGCCCATCTGCTCCATCACCGAGCCCTGGTGCTGCTCTTCGATGTCGATGGTGACGTTCTCGTAGGGCTCCTGCTTCTCGCCGTCCTTCTCGATGATCACCACTTCCGGACGGCCTACGCCCATCTCGAAGCCTTCACGGCGCATGGTTTCGATCAGTACGGACAGGTGCAGCTCACCACGACCGGAGACCTTGAACTTCTCGGCGGAATCGCCCGCTTCGACGCGCAGGGCGACGTTGTGCAGCAGTTCCTTCTCCAGACGGTCCTTGATGTTGCGGCTGGTGACGAACTTGCCTTCCTTGCCGGCGAAGGGCGAGTCGTTGACCTGGAAGGTCATGCTCACGGTGGGCTGGTCGACGGTCAGCGGCGGCAGGGCTTCGACGTTCTGCGGGTCGCACAGGGTGTCGGAGATGAACAGTTCGTCCATGCCGCTGACGCAGACGATGTCACCGGCTTCGGCTTCGGCGACTTCGACGCGCTGCAGGCCGGAGTGACCCATGATCTTCAGGACGCGGCCGTTGCGCTTGCTGCCGTCGTCGCTGACGGCCACCACCGGGGTGTTGGTCTTGATCTTGCCGCGGGCGATGCGGCCGATGCCGATCACGCCGAGGAAGCTGTTGTAGTCCAGCTGGGAGATCTGCATCTGGAACGGGCCTTCGGTGTCCACCACCGGGGCCGGGACGTGGTCGATGATCGCCTGGAACAGGGCGTCCATGTTGTCGTCCATCTTCTCGTGGTCGAGGCCGGCGATGCCGTTCAGGGCGCTGGCGTAGACGATCGGGAAGTCGAGCTGCTCGTCGGTGGCGCCGAGGTTGTCGAACAGGTCGAAGATCTGGTCGATGACCCAGTCAGGGCGCGCGCCCGGACGGTCGATCTTGTTGACCACGACGATCGGACGCAGGCCGGCCTTGAAGGCTTTCTGGGTCACGAAGCGGGTCTGCGGCATAGGGCCGTCCTGGGCGTCGACCACCAGCAGCACGGAGTCCACCATGGACATCACGCGCTCCACCTCGCCACCGAAGTCGGCGTGGCCGGGGGTGTCGACGATGTTGATGTTGTAGCCGTTCCACTTGATGGCGGTGTTCTTCGCCAGGATGGTGATGCCGCGCTCTTTCTCCTGGTCGTTGGAGTCCATCACGCGCTCGGATTCCGCTTCTTTGCGGTCGAGGGTGCCGGAGAGCTTCAGCAGTTTGTCTACCAGGGTGGTCTTGCCATGGTCGACGTGGGCGATGATGGC
Organism: Pseudomonas sp. FeS53a; assembly: GCF_000931385.1. Lineage (NCBI taxonomy): Bacteria > Pseudomonadati > Pseudomonadota > Gammaproteobacteria > Pseudomonadales > Pseudomonadaceae > Pseudomonas > Pseudomonas sp. FeS53a. The sequence goes on along the minus strand of NZ_JYFT01000036.1, from coordinate 121,788 downwards.
GATGTTGCGCAGTTTTTCGATCACGGGTGTATCTCGATCAGGGGATTCGGTGTGCCGCTGAGTCTAGGCGGCCTGTATGAAGATCAGTCGATTCGGCGCGGCCGCCGGTCGGGGGGGCGGTGACGGATGCTGCCGCCGTAGAGCCCGGGCTGTTTAAGCCGGGCGATAAACGCGCACATTCGTATGCCCCTCGCTGAGCAGGTGGTGGGCGTGGAGGCGGCTCATGACGCCCTTGTCGCAATACAGGAGGTACTGGCGGTTGGCGTCCAGGTCCTTGAAGCGGCTGTTGATCGCGTAGAAGGGCAGCGTTTGCACGTCGATGCCTTCCAGCGCCAGCGGCTCGTCTTCCTGGGCGTCGGGGTGGCGGATGTCGAGGATGATCTGCCCCGGCAGAGCCTCGCGCACTTCCTCCACCTGCAGGTCCTGGCCCATCTCGTCGATCACGCGGTCGATGGCCACCAGGCGGGCGCGCTCCAGGGCGCGCTCCAGCACGGCCATGTCGAACTGCTCTTCCTCGTGCTCGATGCGGCCCGGCTTGGCGCGGGTGGTGGGGTTCACCGAGATCACGCCGCAGTATTCGGGCATGTGCTTGGCGAACTCGGCGGTGCCGATGCGGGTGGCGGTGTCGATGATGTCCTGCTTGTGGCTGGCGATCAGCGGGCGCAGTACCAGCATGTCGGTGGCCGAGTCGATCACCGAGAGGTTGGGCAGGGTCTGGCTGGACACCTGGGAGATGGCCTCGCCGGTCACCAGGGCGTCGATGTGCAGCTTCTTCGCCATGTGGGTGGCGGCGCGCAGCATCATGCGCTTGAGCACCACGCCCATCTGGCTGTTGTCGACCTTGCCGAGGATCTCGCCGACCACTTCCTCGAAGGGCACGCTGATGAACAGCACGCGCTGGGAACGGCCGTACTTCTCCCACAGGTAGTGGGCCACTTCCATCACGCCCACTTCATGGGCACGGCCGCCGAGGTTGAAGAAGCAGAAGTGGGTCATCAGGCCGCGGCGCATCATCTGGAAGGCGGCGACGGTGGAGTCGAAGCCACCGGACATCAGCACCAGGGTCTGCTCCAGGGAGCCCAGCGGGTAGCCGCCGAGGCCTTCGTGCTGGTGGTGGATGACGAACAGGCGCTGGTCACGCACTTCCATCCGCACTTCCACTTCCGGGTTCTTCAGCGAGATGCCGGCGGCACCGCACTCGCGACGCAGGCGGCTGCCGACGTGGCGCTCCAGCTCCATGGAGCTGAAGCTGTGCTTGCCGGCACGCTTGCAGCGCACGGCGAAGATCTTGCCGGGCAGCTGGTCGGCGTAGTGCAGCTTGCACTTCTCGAAGACGTCGTCGAAATCACCCAGCGGGTATTCGTTGATTTCCAGGAAATGAGTGATGCCCGGCGTGCAGCTCAGGCGCTCGATCATCTCGGCCAGCAGCTTGGGCTCGGTGCACTGGGTCACCAGCTCCAGGTTGTCCCAGACGCCAGACACCTCGACATCCGGGTCGAGGTCGCGCAGCACGGACCGGATGTTCTTCGCGAGCTGGCGGATGAAGTGCTTGCGCACCGGCCGGCTCTTGATGGTGATTTCTGGGAAGACCTTGATGATGAGTTTCATGGAAAAACTGCGCCCGCAAAGGCGACGGAAAAAGAGGGGCGCGGATTATAGCGGAAATTGTTCAAGCTTTGACCAAAATCAATCACGCACCACAATCGAGCACCAATAAGGTGCACAACGCATCAAACCGGCACGTTTATGGTGCGCAAAACTGTGCACAAACCGGCCGCAGTCCCCGCCCCGCCTGAGCTGTGGGGCTCCGGCCCATTCCTGGGCACTGGCACGCAAATTGCTCCCTTGTGAGGCAGGTCGCCCTGGCGGACTATCCCGCCCCGGCTTCACCTTTATTGGGGGTCGCATGAATGCCGCCCTCATCCACCTGGAGGACAACATGTCGAAGTCGCTTCAACTGATTAAAGAACACGACGTGAAGTGGATTGATCTGCGCTTCACCGACACCAAAGGCAAGCAGCAGCACGTGACCATGCCGGCCCGTGACGCCGACGACGATTTCTTCGAACACGGCAAGATGTTCGACGGTTCGTCCATCGCCGGCTGGAAAGGTATCGAAGCCTCCGACATGATCCTGCTGCCGGATGACAGCACCGCCGTCCTGGACCCCTTCACCGAAGAGCCGACCCTGATCCTGGTCTGCGACATCATCGAGCCGAGCACCATGCAAGGCTACGACCGCGACCCGCGCGCCATCGCCCGTCGCGCCGAGGAATACCTGAAGTCCACCGGTATCGGTGACACCGTATTCGTCGGTCCGGAGCCCGAGTTCTTCATCTTCGACGAAGTGAAGTTCAAGTCCGACATCTCCGGCTCCATGTTCAAGATCTTCTCCGAGCAGGCCTCCTGGAACACCGACGCCGACATCGAAGGCGGCAACAAGGGCCACCGTCCGGGCGTGAAAGGCGGCTACTTCCCGGTACCGCCGGTCGACCACGACCACGAAATCCGTACCGCCATGTGCAACGCCCTGGAAGAAATGGGCCTGGTGGTCGAAGTTCACCACCACGAAGTGGCCACCGCCGGCCAGAACGAGATCGGTGTGAAGTTCAACACCCTCGTTGCCAAGGCTGACGAAGTCCAGACCCTGAAGTACTGCGTGCACAACGTCGCCGACGCCTACGGCAAGACCGTGACCTTCATGCCGAAGCCCCTGTACGGCGACAACGGCTCGGGCATGCACGTTCACATGTCCATCTCCAAGGATGGCAAGAACACCTTCGCTGGCGAAGGCTATGCCGGCCTGTCCGATACCGCCCTGTACTTCATCGGCGGCATCATCAAGCACGGCAAGGCGCTGAACGGCTTCACCAACCCGTCCACCAACTCCTACAAGCGTCTGGTGCCCGGCTTCGAAGCCCCGGTCATGCTGGCCTACTCCGCCCGCAACCGCTCCGCCTCGATCCGCATCCCGTACGTCAACAGCCCGAAAGCCCGCCGCATCGAAGCGCGCTTCCCGGACCCGGCTGCCAACCCCTACCTGTGCTTCGCAGCCCTGCTGATGGCCGGCCTGGACGGCATCCAGAACAAGATCCACCCCGGCGATGCCGCCGACAAGAACCTGTACGACCTGCCGCCGGAAGAGGCGAAAGAGATCCCGCAGGTCTGCGGCAGCCTGAAGGAAGCCCTGGAAGAGCTGGACAAGGGCCGTGCCTTCCTGACCAAGGGCGGCGTGTTCTCCGACGACTTCATCGATGCCTACATCGAGCTGAAGAGCGAAGAAGAGATCAAGGTGCGCACCTTCGTGCACCCGCTGGAATACGACCTGTACTACAGCGTCTGATCCAGTCGCCTGCCCAGGCAGCGTGCCGCACCAGCGGCACGTTTCGAGAGGCCTCCTTCGGGAGGCCTTTTTTCGTCCCCGCAACCCCGTTCCCGGCCCGGGTTTTCGGCGACACCGCACAGCACCGGCAGCCCGAACTTGCCAGCACCGCCTACCGGTGCAAGGCTTAGCGCCATTCCCATCCGGAGAGACCGGCCATGCGCCCCATGCTCGCCTGCCTGCTGCTGACGCTCGCCCTGCCCGCCAGCGCGCAGATCTACAAGTACACCGACGCCAACGGCCATACCGTGTTCACCAACCAGCCGCCGGAAGGGGGCAAGGTGGAAACGGTCGACCTGCCTCCGACTAACACCGTCGAGGCCCAGAAACCCGTTGCCACGCCACCGGTTACGTCCGAGAAGAAGGCCAATGCCGCCTACGAACAACTGAGCCTTGAATTGCCGGATGAAGAGGCCCTGCGCGCCAATAACGGCACCTTCAGCGTTCCGGTACGCATCAAGCCACGCCTGCAGCCTGGCCACAGCCTGCGCCTGGTGATGGACGGTCAACCTTACGGCGAGCCAGCCAATGTGCCCCGCTTGCAGGTGGTCAGCGCGGACCGGGGCGAGCACAGCCTGGCTGTCCAGGTGCTGGAGGGTGACAAGGTGGTGCAGCAGAGCGATGCCCAGACCTTCACCCTGCAGCGGGTCAATACCCATAGCCCGGCCCTTCGCCCGAAACCTATTCCCAAACCCACTCCCAAACCCTAGTCATGCGCACGCTCCTGTTCTGCCTGCTTCTCGCCAGCCTGCCCGCCGTCGCCCAGGTCTACACCTACATCGACGAGGAGGGAAACCGCGTCTTCACCGACCAGCCCAAGCCCGGCAATGCCAAGCGCATCGAACTGGCCCCCTCCAACGCCATGACCCCGCAGCGCGGCGCGCCGCTGGTGGCGCCACCGGCCCCCATCCCCCGCGAACAGGGCTACCAGGTGCTGCGCATCCTGATCCCCGAGCCTGATGCCACCGTTACCGGCGACGGCGGCCTGATCGTCACCGCCACCAGCGACCCGGTACTGCGCGACGGCCACAACTACCGCCTGGTGCTCGACGGCAACGTCCAGGGCGAGCCCGGCCGCAGCCCGGTCTTCCCCCTCAGCAACCTGGACCGGGGCACCCACCAGCTGGCGGTGGAGATCATCGACACGCAGGGCCGCGTGGTGGAGCGCACCCCCAACCAGCCGGTGCACGTGAAGCGCGTGTCCCTCGACCAGAAGCGCCGCGTGAAACCCTGCAAGAAAGCCGACTGGGGCGTGCGCCCCGAATGCCCGCTGAAGGACAAGCCGAAAGAGCCGGACAAGGGCATCATCGGCATCCTGCCGTTCCTCTGATCGCGCCTCGCACCATTTCGGTGCGAGCAGGCGCACCACTTTCTATACTCTCCCCATTTTGGTTCGCCCGCTGCGCCCCGGCATGCGCCGTCGCGTGGCCGGGCACCGCTGTGGGCGGCATTCCGCGCGTCTTTTCAGGGCTTGGTTTGCTTCTTGCATTTTCCCGCGCATCGCCGAGATGACCGACCCATGACCATCAACGACGCCCTGCATCGACTGCTGCTCGACAACCTGACCACCGCGGTGATCCTGCTCAATGCCGACCTGCGCCTTGAGTACATGAACCCGGCGGCGGAAATGCTCCTGGCCGTCAGCGGCCAGCGCAGCCACGGCCAGTTCATCAGCGAGCTGTTCACCGAATCCCCCGAGGCCCTGGCTTCCCTGCGCCAGGCCGTGGAACAGGCTCACCCCTTCACCAAGCGCGAGGCCATGCTGACCTCGCTCTCCGGGCAGACCATCACGGTGGACTACGCGGTGACGCCCATCCTCAACAAGGGCGCCACCCTGCTGCTGCTGGAAGTGCACCCCCGCGACCGCCTGCTGCGCATCACCAAGGAAGAGGCCCAGCTCTCCAAGCAGGAGACCACCAAGTTGCTGGTGCGCGGCCTCGCCCACGAGATCAAGAACCCCCTGGGCGGCATCCGTGGCGCTGCCCAGTTGCTGGCCCGGGAGCTGCCCGAGGAAAGCCTGAAGGACTACACCAACGTCATCATCGAAGAGGCCGACCGCCTGCGGAACCTGGTGGACCGCATGCTCGGCTCCAACAAGCTGCCGCAGCTGGCCATGACCAACGTCCACGAGGTGCTGGAGCGCGTCTGCAGCCTGGTGGAAGCCGAGAGCCAGGGCGGCGTCAACCTGGTGCGCGACTACGACCCGAGCATCCCGGACGTGTTCATCGACAAGGAACAGATGATCCAGGCCGTGCTCAATATCGTGCGCAACGCCATGCAGGCCCTGTCCGGCCAGAACGACCTGCGCCTGGGCCGCATCACCCTGCGCACCCGCACCCTGCGCCAGTTCACCATCGGCCACACCCGCCATCGCCTGGTGGCCAAGGTCGAGATCATCGACAACGGCCCGGGCATCCCCCCCGAGCTGCAGGACACCATCTTCTACCCCATGGTCAGCGGGCGCCCGGACGGCACCGGCCTCGGCCTGGCCATCGCCCAGAACATCATCAGCCAGCACCAGGGCCTGATCGAGTGTGAGAGCCACCCCGGCCACACCGTCTTCTCGCTCTTCCTGCCGCTGGAACAAGGAGCCGCATCCTCATGACCCGAAGTGAAACCGTCTGGATCGTCGACGACGACCGCTCCATCCGCTGGGTGCTGGAAAAGGCCCTGCAGCAGGAAGGCATGACTACCCAGAGCTTCGACAGCGCCGACAGCGTGCTCAGCCGCCTGACCCGGCAGCAGCCGGACGTGATCATCTCCGATATCCGCATGCCCGGAGCCAGCGGCCTGGACCTGCTGGCACGCATCCGCGAGATGCACCCGCGCCTGCCGGTGATCATCATGACCGCCCATTCCGACCTGGACAGCGCAGTCGCCTCCTACCAGGGCGGCGCCTTCGAGTACCTGCCCAAGCCGTTCGACGTCGACGAGGCCGTTTCCCTGGTCAAGCGCGCCTTCCAGCACGCCCAGGAACAGCAGAACCTGGTGGCCCCGGCCAACCAGCCGCGCACCCCGGAAATCATCGGCGAAGCGCCGGCGATGCAAGAGGTGTTCCGCGCCATCGGCCGCCTCAGCCACTCCAACATCACCGTGCTGATCAACGGCGAATCCGGCACCGGCAAGGAGCTGGTGGCCCATGCGCTGCACCGCCACAGCCCGCGCGCCGCCTCGCCCTTCATCGCCCTGAACATGGCGGCGATCCCCAAGGACCTGATGGAGTCCGAACTGTTCGGCCATGAGAAAGGCGCCTTCACCGGCGCGGCCAACCAGCGCCGTGGCCGCTTCGAGCAGGCCGACGGCGGCACCCTGTTCCTCGACGAGATCGGCGACATGCCCGCCGACACCCAGACCCGCCTGCTGCGGGTGCTGGCCGATGGCGAGTTCTACCGCGTGGGCGGCCACACCCCGGTGAAGGTGGACGTGCGCATCATCGCCGCCACCCACCAGAACCTGGAAAACCTGGTGCAGGCCGGCAAGTTCCGCGAGGACCTGTTCCACCGCCTCAACGTCATCCGCATCCACATTCCCCGGCTGTCCGACCGCCGCGAGGACATCCCCGCCCTGGCCCGCCACTTCCTCGCCCGCGCGGCGCAGGAACTGGCCGTGGAGCCCAAGCTGCTCAAGCCGGAGACCGAGGAATACCTGAAGAACCTGCCCTGGCCGGGCAACGTGCGCCAGCTGGAGAACACCTGCCGCTGGATCACCGTGATGGCCTCGGGCCGCGAGGTGCATGTCGACGACCTGCCGCCGGAACTGCTCACCCAGCCTCAGGATGCCGCCCCGGTCACCAACTGGGAGCAGGCCCTGCGCCAATGGGCCGACCAGGCCCTGGGCCGTGGCCAGTCCAGCCTGCTGGACACCGCCGTGCCCGCCTTCGAGCGGATCATGATCGAGACCGCCCTGAAGCACACCGCCGGCCGCCGCCGCGACGCCGCCGTGCTGCTGGGCTGGGGGCGCAACACCCTGACCCGCAAGATCAAGGAACTGGGCATGAAAGTGGACGGCGCCGACGAGGACGACGGCGACGACGCCTGACCCCTCCCCGCCCTCCAAGGCCGCCTGCGGGCGGCCTTTTCATTGGCAATCGCTCTGCAGCAGGCCTTTCAACGCATCAGCCGCCTGCCCCGCACCTGTGCAACCGTTCGATCAGATGCCCCAGCCCTGTGCCGAAGCACGGGCTCAGCGCCTACCTGTCAGCCCCCCTTTCAGCTCTCCGCGAAGGCACTGCCTGTAAGGCTGCAGGCCGCGTATCCACTGGCTTGCAGCGTTATCCACAGCCGACAGAACCACGCCGGAACACAACTTGGCACAGCCTCTGCATTGGCCCTGGTACATACAGTTTCAGGGGCCCTTGGTACAGGCAGGCCGAGAAGCCCCCTCTTTACATGCACCACCCGCTGCCCGGTCCCGCGTCGAGCCCCGCTCCGCGACCGAACAGCGGCAAACCCTTTCGGGGGCCCAGGTACAGGCAGGCCGGGGATTCCCCTTTCTTACAACCGCTCGCCGCCGTCGCCCCAGGCACGGCAACGGGCAAAACCCTTTCGGGGACCTTGGTACAGGCAGGCCGGGGAATCCCCCTTCTTAAAGCCGCTCGCAGCCGCCGCCCCAGGCGCGGCAACGGGCAAACCCTTTCGGGGACCTTGGTACAGGCAGGCCGGGGAATCCCCTTTCTTGTAGCGCTCCAGCCACGCACCGTGGCGAGCACCCTTCAGGGGCTTCGGGTACAGGCAGGCCCGGAGCCCTTTTCTTTTCCCTACCCTTCGTGCAGGTCGATGGACAGGCGCCACTGGCCGTCCACCGAAGCCCCCTGCCACTCGCCCTTCAACGGGCGCATGGCCACGAAGTGCAGCACCGCCCCGGCGGGCGTCATCTGCAATCGCCAGTTCACCGGTCGCCCTGCCATCTGCAGACGCCCCTGGGCCGACTGGGCGCGCGCCTCGAAGACGAAGGCCAGTGCGCCGTCACGGTGCTCGGCGGTCTGGCGCGGCGTGCGGTTGAACCACAGCACCAGGCCACCCTCGGCCACCTCGATGCGCTCCAGGCGGGTGGGCTCGGGCTCGGTGAGGCGGCCGATCATCATTCCCAGCAGCAGGCCGAAGATCGCCAGCGAGCCGATGAAGCGCGGCAACAGACGCCTACGCTCGTCCTTTTCGGCGCTAGAATGCCGCCCTGTTTCGGGCTCGGGGCCACGCATGTTCCACGTCATCCTCTTTCAACCGGAAATCCCGCCAAACACGGGCAACATTATCAGGCTGTGTGCCAACTCGGGCTGCGACCTGCACCTGATCGAGCCCCTGGGCTTCGAGCTGGACGACAAGCGCCTACGCCGTGCCGGGCTGGACTACCACGAGTACGCCACCCTGCGGCGTCATCCCGACCTGGACAGCTGCCTGGCCAGCCTCGGCCACCCCCGGGTGTTCGCCTTCACCACCAAGGGCAGCCGGCTGTTCCACGATGTCGCCTTCGAGAAGGGCGACGCGTTTCTCTTCGGCCCGGAGAGCCGCGGCCTGCCGGACGACGTGCGCAACGCACTGCCCGAATCCCAGCGCCTGCGCCTGCCGATGCGCCCGGGCTGCCGCAGCCTGAACCTCTCCAACAGCGTCGCCGTGGCGGTCTACGAGGCCTGGCGCCAGCACGGCTTCTGCCTGGACTGACCCCGGGCCGGTCGCCGCCAACAAAAAAGCGCCCCGAAGGGCGCTTTTTCATGGAGCCGGAACGGCTCAGGCCTGGGCTTCGCCACCCTGGATACGCGCCATTTCCTGGGCGTACAGGGCATCGAAGTTGACCGGGGAGAGCATCAGCGCCGGGAAGGAGCCGCGCACCACCAGGCTGTCCAGGGTTTCGCGAGCATAGGGGAACAGGATGTTCGGGCAGAAGGCGCCCAGGGTATGGCTCATGGACGCCGCATCCAGGCCCTTGATCAGGAAGATGCCGGCCTGCTGCACTTCAGCGATGAAGGCGGTTTCCTCGCCGTTCTTCACGGTCACGGACAGGGTCAGCACGACTTCGTAGAAGTCGCCGTCCAGGTTCTTCTGGCGGGTGTTCAGGTCCAGCGCGACACTGGGGGACCACTCCTGGCGGAAGATCTCGGGGCTCTTGGGGGCCTCGAAGGACAGGTCACGCACGTAGATGCGCTGCAGGGAGAATTGCGGTGCGGCTTCCTGGGAAGCGCCGTTTGCTTGTTCAGTCATTTGGCAGAACCTTCTTGTTCGTCCGTTACCGGAGGGTCAAGCCTCGAGCAGGGCATCCAGCTTCCCGGCCCGCTCCAGGGCATAGAGGTCGTCACAGCCGCCCACATGGGTCGGGCCGATCCAGATCTGGGGCACCGAGGTGCGGCCCGCCTTGCGGGTCATCTCGGCGCGTACATCAGGCTTCCCGTCCACCTTGATCTCTTCGTACTGGACGCCCTTGCTCTGCAGCAGCTGCTTGGCTCGCATGCAGTAGGGGCACCAGTCGCTGGAATAGATGACGACGTTCGGCATTTCACTTCACCAGGGGCAGGTTTTCGCCGCGCCAGCTGCCGATACCGCCGGACAGCTTGAGCGCATTGAAACCGGCCTTCTTCAGGTCACGGCAAACGGTGCCAGCGTGCTGGCCCATGGCATCGACCACGATGATGGCCTTGTCCTTGTGCTTTTCCAGCTCGGCCATGCGGGCGGCGAGCTTCTCGAAGGGGATGTTCAGGGAGTCGACGATGTGGCCGGTGCCGAAGTCCTTCACCGAGCGCACGTCCAGCACCAGGCCCTGGCCGGCGTTGACCAGCGCGGTCAGCTCGCGGGTGCTCACCGCACGACCGCTGCGGCGCAGTTCATGGGCGATCAGCAGCACCAGCAGGACGACGAAGATAGCGCTCAGCACATAGTGGTTAGTGGCAAATTCAATCAGGTGGGCAAGCATCGACGGGTCCCGGGGCGGTAAAATGCCGGCCAGTATACACAGCGCCACAGGTCCACCAAACCCCGGCCAGCGGTGACGTACAAGGAACTTGTACGTAAAATGCCGCTCCCTTTTTGCTCACGCCCCCTTGCGAGTCGGACGCCATGACAGCCACGCCCAAACCCCTGGTCCTGATCATCCTGGACGGCTTCGGTCACAGTGACAGCCCGGACTACAACGCCATCCACGCCGCCCGCACCCCGGTCTACGACCACCTGCGCGCGACCCAGCCCAACGGGCTGATCTCCGGCTCCGGCATGGACGTGGGCCTGCCCGACGGGCAGATGGGCAACTCCGAGGTGGGCCACATGAACCTCGGCGCCGGCCGCGTGGTTTACCAGGACTTCACCCGCGTCACCAAGGCCATCCGCGACGGCGAGTTCTTCGCCAACCCGGTGATCGTCGACACCGTGGACAAGGCCGTCGCCGCCGGCAAGGCCGTGCACTTCATGGGCCTGCTCTCCGATGGCGGCGTGCACAGCCACCAGGACCACCTGGTCGCCATGGCCGAACTGGCCGCCCAGCGCGGCGCCGAGAAGATCTACCTGCACGCCTTCCTCGACGGCCGCGACACCCCACCCAGGAGCGCCCAGCCCTCCATCGAACTGCTCGACGCCACCTTCGCCCGCCTCGGCAAGGGCCGCATCGCCAGCCTGATCGGCCGCTACTACGCCATGGACCGCGACAACCGCTGGGACCGCGTCGAAGCCGCCTACAACCTGATCACCGAAGGCCGTGGCGAATTCGCCGTCGCCACCGCCACCGAAGGCCTGGCCGCCGCCTACGAGCGCGGCGAGAGCGACGAGTTCGTCAAGGCCACCACCATCGGCGCGCCGGTGCGGGTGGAAGACGGCGATGCCGTGGTGTTCATGAACTTCCGCGCCGACCGCGCCCGCGAGCTGTCCCGTGCCTTCGTCGAGCCGGGCTTCAAGGAATTCGCCCGTGCCCGCGAAATCGCCCTGGCCGGCTACGTGATGCTGACCCAATACGCCGCCAGCATCCCCGCCCCCAGCGCGTTCAAGCCCGAATCCCTGAACAACGTGCTCGGCGAATACCTGGCCAACAACGGCAAGACCCAGCTGCGCATCGCCGAGACCGAGAAGTACGCCCACGTCACCTTCTTCTTCTCCGGCGGCCGCGAAGAGCCCTTCGCCGGCGAAGAGCGCATCCTCATCCCCTCGCCCAAGGTCGCCACCTATGACCTGCAGCCGGAGATGAGCGCCCCCGAGGTCACCGACCGCATCGTCGACGCCATCGAGCACCAGCGCTACGACGTGATCATCGTCAACTACGCCAACGGCGACATGGTCGGCCACACCGGCGTGTTCGAGGCTGCGGTCAAGGCCGTCGAGTGCCTGGACACCTGCCTGGGCCGCATCACCGCCGCCCTCGACAAGGTCGGCGGCGAAGCGCTGATCACTGCCGACCACGGCAACGTCGAGCAGATGGAAGACGAAGCCACCGGCCAAGCCCACACCGCACACACCTGCGAGCCCGTGCCCTTCATCTATTACGGCAAGCGCCCCGCCCGCATCCGCGAAGGCGGCGTCCTCGCCGATGTGGCCCCCACCGTGCTGACCCTGATGGGCCTGCCGGTGCCACCCGAGATGACCGGCACCCCGATCGTCGAGCTGAAATGACCCCGGGGCCGACCGCCGGCCCCTCGGATTGGTCCGAATGCCCCGGTGCGCAGGCCCCGGGGCGTTTTTTTTACAGAGCGTGACGGGCATACTAGGCCGGTCCTCCCGCCTGGTGACGCACCCCTCATGTTCCGCGCCTTCACGTTCCTCCTCTGCGCCTGCCTCCTGGCACCGGCCTTCGCCGACGAACGCGCCCAGACCCAGCAGCAGCTGGACCAGGCCGCCAAGGACGTCGCCGAGCTGAAGAAGCTGCTCAAGCAGCTGCAAGAGGAAAAATCCGGCGTCCAGGCCGACCTGAAGAAGACCGAGTCCGACATGGGCCAGCTGGAGAAGCAGGTCAAGGACCTCCAGCAGGAGCTGGACAAGGGCGAAGGCGAGGTGAAGCGCCTGGATCAGGAGAAAAAAAAACTCCAGGGCGCGCGCGCTGAACAGCAGCGGCTGATCGGCATCCAGGCCCGCGCCGCCTACCAGAGCGGCCAGCAGGAATACCTCAAGCTGCTGCTCAACCAGCAGAACCCCGAGAAGTTCGCCCGCACCCTCACCTACTACGACTACCTCAGCCAGGCGCGCATGGAGCAGCTGGCCACCTTCAACGAGACCCTGCGCCAGCTGGCCAACGTCGAGCGCGACATCGCCACCCAGCAGGCCGCCCTCGTCGAGCAGAAAAGCGCCCTGGACGGCCGCCGCGAGCAGCTCGCCACTCTACGCAAGGAGCGCCAGCTGGCCCTGGCCAAGCTCAACCGCGACGTCAGCGACCGCGACCGCAAGCTCAAGGCCCGCGAGCAGGAGCAGGCCGAGCTCGGCCGTGTGCTCAAGACCATCGAGGAAACCCTGGCCCGCCAGGCCCGTGAAGCCGAGGAAGCGCGCAAGCGCGAGCTGGCCGAGCGCCAGCGCCAGGAAGAAGCCCTCAAGCGCACCCCCGGTACCCCGCCGCGCACCGTCGAAGGCCCGCTGGTCTCCAGCGCCGGCACCTCCTACGGCGGCCCGTTCTCCAGCGCCCGGGGCAAGCTGCCCTGGCCGGTGAATGGTCGCCTGGTGGCGAGATTTGGAACTCCGCGCGGCGAAGACGAACGAACCAAGTGGGACGGTGTGCTCATCGGAGCCTCCGCCGGCAGCCAGGTGCGCGCCATCCATGGCGGGCGCGTGGTGTTCGCCGACTGGTTGCGCGGCGCCGGGCTGCTGGTCATCCTCGACCACGGCAACGGCTACCTGAGCCTGTATGGCCACAACCAGAGCCTGTTGAAGAACGCCGGCGACGTCGTCAAAGCCGGTGAGTCCATCGCCACCGTCGGCACCACCGGCGGCCAGGACACACCCGCGCTGTATTTCGCCATCCGCCAGCAGGGGCGCCCCAGCGACCCCGCACAGTGGTGCCGAGCGCAAGGATAAGCGCCACCCAATCCCGTAGGAGTTGATACGCATGCCGCATCTGTCCCGCCTTACCCCCCTGGCCATGGCCCTGGCGCTGCTCATGGGCTCGCCGCTCATCCACGCCGCCCAGGAGTCCAAAGCCGCCGCGCCCGCTGCAGCCGCACCGGCCCCGGCCCCCGGCAAGGCGCCCCTGCCCCTCGACGAGCTGCGCACCTTCGCCGAGGTGCTCGACCGCATCAAATCGGCCTACGTCGAGCCGGTGGACGACAAGACCCTGCTGGAGAACGCCATCAAGGGCATGCTCAGCAACCTCGACCCGCACTCCGCCTACCTCGAACCCGAGGCGTTCCAGGAACTGCAGGAAAGCACCAGCGGTGAATTCGGCGGCCTGGGCATCGAAGTGGGCACCGAGGACGGCTTCATCAAGGTCGTCTCGCCCATCGACGACACCCCCGCCTCCAAGGCCGGCATCCAGCCGGGCGACCTGATCGTCAAGATCGACGGCCAGCCCACCAAGGGCCTGTCGATGATGGAAGCGGTCGACAAGATGCGCGGCAAGGCCGGCAGCCCCATCGTCCTGACCCTCGTGCGCGAGGGCGGCCAGCCCTTCGACGTCGAGCTCAAGCGCGCGGTGATCAAGGTCAAGAGCGTCAAGAGCCAGCTGCTGGACAAGAACTACGGCTACATCCGCATCACCCAGTTCCAGGTCAACACCGGCGAGGAAGTGGGCAAGGCCCTGGCCAAGCTGCGCAAGGACAACGGCGACAAGAAGCTCGCCGGCCTCGTGCTGGACCTGCGCAACAACCCCGGCGGCGTGCTCCAGGCCGCGGTGGAAGTGGCCGACCACTTCCTAACCAAGGGCCTGATCGTCTACACCAAGGGCCGCATCGCCAACTCCGAGCTGCGCTTCTCCGCCGACCCGGCCGACGCCAGCGAAGGCGTACCGCTGGTGGTGCTGATCAACGGCGGCAGCGCCTCGGCGGCCGAGATCGTCGCCGGCGCCCTGCAGGACCAGAAGCGTGGCGTGCTGATGGGCACCGACAGCTTCGGCAAGGGCTCGGTGCAGACCGTGCTGCCGCTGAACAACGACCGTGCCCTGAAGCTCACCACCGCGCTCTACTTCACCCCCAACGGCCGCTCCATCCAGGCCCAGGGCATCGTCCCGGACATCGAGGTCAGCCGCGCCAAGGTGACCCGCGAGCAGGACACCGAGAACTTCAAGGAAGCGGACCTGGCCGGCCACCTCGGCAACGGCAACGGCGGCGCCGACCGTCCCAGCTCCAGCAAGGGCAAGGCCGCTGCAGCACGCCCGCAGGACGACGACTTCCAGCTGAACCAGGCCCTCAACCTGCTCAAAGGGCTCAACGTCACCCGCGGAGAGTAGGGTGCGTCGCCGTGCCTGGCTGCTCGCGCTGCTGTTCGGCGCGCTGGTGGCCGAGGCCCGCGAGCCGTTGCCACCCCTGCCCCGGCTGCCCCTGGCGGCGCCGGAGCAGGCGCCGGTGGCCCAGCCGGAACCGATCCGGCCGGGCCCGCTGGTCCTCAACCCGCGGGCTCCTGCTGTCGGTGCCTCACCGGCACCCGCCCACGCACCTGCCCCTGTTCCCGCTCCCGCAAACCCCACGCCATCTCCGGCCAAACCCTCGGCCAAGCCCGCTGCACCGGCCAGTCACGCACGGCCCCGCCTGACGCTGATCATCGACGACCTGGGGCAGACCCCCGAGCGCGACCGCCGCGTCCTTGCCCTGCCGGCCACCGTCGCCCTGGCGATCATCCCCGACACCCCTCACGCCACCGACCTGGCCCGGCGTGCCCACGACGCCCGCCGCACGGTGATGCTGCACCTGCCGATGGACCCCGCTGGCGGTCCCTTCGCCTGGCACCCCGGCCTGCCCGAGGCCGAGCTGGCCCGGCGGCTGGACGCAGCCTTCGCCGCCGTGCCCTACAGCCAGGGCGTGAACAACCACATGGGCAGCCGCATGACCGCCCAGCCCGAGGCCATGGCCTGGCTGATGAAGCGCCTGCAGGCCGACCACCGCTTCTTCGTCGACAGCCGCACCAGCGCCGCCACCGTCGCCGCCGCCGAAGCGCAGAAGGTCGGGCTGGCCAGCCTCTCCCGGGATGTGTTCCTCGATGACGACCAGCACCCCGAGGCCATCGCCCGGCAGTTCGAGGCCGCCCTCAGCCTGGCGCGCAAGCAGGGCACTGCCGTGATGATCGGCCACCCTCACCCGGCCACCCTCGCCCTGCTCGAACGCGAGCTGCCACGCCTGGCCGCCCGCGGCTTCGAGCTGGTGAGCGTGCCGCAGATGATCGCCCTGCGCAGCAACCGCGCCATGGCCGCCCACGGCAAGGGCGGCCAGTACCGCTAGCACCGCGCCAGCCTGGGCAAGCGCGCGCCAGGGCTATAGGCTGGCCGCCCGCCCTGAATGGAAGCCCACAAATGCCCCTCCGCCGTGACCACTTCGTCCCGCTCGCCGCCGTGGCCCTTGCCGCCGTGGTGCCCCTCGGTTTCATCTGGATCATCACCAGCGCCAAGCTGGAACTGGGCGGCTCCAGCCCCGACGAGGCAGTGGTCGGCAGCGTCGAACGCATCGAGCAGCGCGCCATGGAGCAGTACTGCACCGGCGTCGTGGCCACGCCGCGCAACACCTGGCTGGTGGGGCGCATGGAAGGCGACCGCTCCGAGGACGAAGCGGTCGGCCAGGACCTCGGCCAGTTGATCCGTGGCGAGAAGAAGCCCGACGACGGTGACGAGCCGAGCACCTTCACCCCGTTCTTCGGCGGCCTTTCACGTGAAGCACAGACCACGTACCTGTCGCGACTGGATGAGCAGGGCCGCTTCGTCCAGGTCGCCCGCCTGGACGAGACCGCCTGCCTGGTGGCCAATGCCGACGGCAGCAGCCTGTTTCTGCTGACCGGCGTGGATCGCCCCGGCAAGGACCCGCTGGAGGGCCTGCAGCAGACCGTGGTGCTGCGCAGCGATGACCAGGGTGCCAGTTGGCAGGTGCTGCCGGACGGCTTCTTCCCCGAGGCCGATAACCTGGCCTGGTCCCTCAAGCCCTACTTCCACGATGCCGACCAGGTCTGGGCCTGGGCCACCCTGCCGCAGAGCGCCACCCCCAGCGCGGCGTACGACTACGAGCCCGACACCGTCGCCGACAACCGTGCCGGCCTCTACTACTCCCCCGATCGCGGGCATACCCGCCAGGCCCTGGCCGCTTCGGAGAACCTGCTGGTGGGCCTGGACGAGATCCGCAAACGCGCGCCAGCCGACGCCGAGTGGGGCGACGGCGCCGGGACCTTCGGCACCATCACACCGCACGTCTGGCAGTACGACGACGACCACGCGGCGCTGTGGATCGGGCAGTCCTTCCTCTACGGCAAGCCCGGCGGGCGCTACCTCGACACCCCGCTGTTCGTCACCACCCGCGCGGAGCTGGTCCGCGAAGGCGGGCAATGGCGCATCGGCCCGCTGCAGCGGGACACCGGCGTGCTGGTGGAAGATCTGGTGGGCACCGGCCAGGGCCAGGTGTACGGCGTGATCAGCCGGGAGGGCGAACGGGCCACGGAGGTGGCCGAGTGGCAGCGGGACAGCGGCACCTGGCAGGTCAACGGCACGTTGCCCACGCCCTTCTGGCCGCTCCCGGCGTCCAGCGGGCTGCGAGGGTTCCTGGCGGGTAACGGCGTGCTGCTGGCCAATACCGACAGCCGCTACGAAGTGCCCCAGTGGCTGTACCCCACGGAGGATGGCGAGTCGGCGCGTATTTCAGCGGATGCGGTGTTCTATTCCCGCGACGGCGGCCGCTCCTGGTCGCGCCTGGCCATCGCCGGCTACCTGGGCGTGCTCGGGCTGGACCGCAATCAGGACCGGGTGTTCTGGGCCAAGGGCAACTGGTACGACAGCAACGACCGGCGCATCTATCGCTACGGACTGAAGTAAGGCGAAGCCGGCGCACCCTTACGGCGCGCCGGCTGGGAGATGGTACTCAGAGGTAGTTCTTGGTCGCTTCCTCGACGAAGCCTTCGGCGCGCATCTGGTCCAGGGCCTTCTGCAGTCGCTCGATCACCTCGTCGGGGGTGTCCTTGTTGAAGGCCAGGTACAGCTCGACCTCGTTGAAGCGCAGCACGGTCTGCAGCCCGGTCACGCCTTCCTGCTTGGCGAGGTAGCGCCCCACCGGGTCGGTGGTCGCCCACAGGTCGATCTGGCCCTTCTCCAGCTTCTTCACGTTCTCCTGGTCACGCAGGGCGTTCTGCGGGCTCAGGCCCTGGCTCTCCAGGTACTGGCTGACGGCGTCGTTCTTGTAGGCACCGATGCGGTACTGCCCGGCGCTCTTGAGGTCCTTCACGCTCAGCGTGCTGCCCGGCGCGGCGAGCAGCACCCAGCCGCTCTTGGCCAGCGGACCGACCCACTTGAACTGCGGCTTGCGCTCTTCGGTGTAGGTGGTGGAGAACAGGCCGTAGTTGGGCTTCTCCTGGGTCAGGCGGTAAAGGCGGTCCCAGGGGAAGCGCAGGGTCAGGTTGTAGGAGATGCCGGCGCGCTTGAACATCTCGCGGACGATATCGGTGCTGATGCCGTCGATGCCGTCGTCACGGGCGAAGTTCTTGTCGTCGACCGCCATGTTGAAGGGCGGGAAGTTCTCGGTGAGCAGGACCACCTTGTAGTCGGCCGGCAGCTCGGCGCGAGCCGCCAGGGAGAGGGTGATCAGGCCCAGGGCCAGAAGAGGTCTGAATAGCTTGTGCATCGTTCTACCGCTCGCGTTGGTGTTGTGATTATGGCCAGCGGCATCCCTGCGTGGGCACGGTCCCACAGACGTTCACTCAGCCCGTCCTGCCATCCAATGGCAAGCGACCGGCTGTTGGGCCGGTCGCGAGGTTCTTACAGGTAGCTGTTGATGGTCTTGTCCACGAAGCCTTCGCTGCGCAGTTGCTCCAGGGCGTCCTGGAGCTTCTTGACCACCTCGTCCGGCACGTTCTTGTTCAGCGCCAGGTACAGCGGGGTCTGGTTGAAGCGCAGCACGGTCTTCAGACCGGTGATGCCTTCCTGCTTGGCCAGGTAGCGGCCAGCGGGGTCGCCGGTGGCCCAGAGGTCGATCTGGCCCTTCTCCAGCTTCTTGGCGTTTTCCTGGTCACGCAGGGAGGCATGCGCCTCGATGCCCTTGTCGGTCAGGGCCTGGTGGATGGCATCGCCCTTGTAGGCGCCCACCTTGTACTGCTTGGCCTGCTCCAGGCTGCTGACGCTGATGGTGCTGTCGCCACGGGCCAGCAGGACCCAGTCGTCCGGGCCGATGGGGCCGACCCACTTGAAGGAGGCCTCGCGCTCCGGCAGGCGGGCGGTGACGAAGATGCCGTAGTCGGGCTTCTCCTGCGCCAGCTTGTAGATGCGGTCCCAGGGGAAGCGCAGGGTCATGGTGTACTTGACCCCGGCGCGCTTGAACATTGCCTGCACGATGTCGACAGCGATCCCGTCGATGTTGTCTTCCTGGGCGAAGTTCTTCCCGTTGATCGCCATGTTGTACGGCGGGAAGTTCTCCGTCAGGAGCACCAGGGTGTAGTTCTCGTCCACTTCGGCGCGAACGGTCCCGGCCAGCACCAGGAGAGTGCTCGCCAGGGCGAGCAGGAGGCGTTTCGACATATGCAACTACCTTGTAAGGAGGATGGGTAAAACCAACGGGCCTGACCCCGGGTACAGGGTATCGGCCTCGGCTGCCCAGGCTGCGAACCGGATCACGGTTGCAGCCAAAGCATAAATGAAGGCAAGAATCGTGCTCAGCGCACCACGATGCCCCGGCTGGCCAAGTAGGCCTTCGCCTCCGGAACAGTGTATTCGCCGAAATGGAAAATGCTCGCGGCCAGCACCGCATCGGCCTTGCCGTCGAGGATGCCGGCGGCCAGGTGCTCGAGATTGCCGACGCCGCCGGAGGCGATCACCGGGATGCGCACACGCTCGCTGATGGCGCGGGTAACGCCCAGGTCGTAACCGCTCTTCACGCCGTCCTGGTCCATGCTGGTCAGGAGGATTTCCCCGGCACCCAGCTCTTCCATCTTCGCCGCCCAGGCCACTGCATCGAGCCCGGTGGGCTTGCGGCCTCCGTGGGTGAAGATTTCCCAGCGCGGTGTCTCGCCGGGCGCGGAGACCCGCTTGGCGTCGATGGCGACCACGATGCACTGGGAGCCGAAACGCGAGGCCGCCTCGCCGACGAACTCGGGGTTGAACACCGCGGCGGTGTTGATCGAGACCTTGTCGGCACCGGCGTTGAGCAGGTTGCGGATGTCCTGCACGGTGCGCACGCCACCGCCCACGGTGAGCGGGATGAACACCTGGCTGGCCATGCGCTCGACGGTGTGCAGCGTGGTGTCGCGGCCGTCGACGCTGGCGGTGATGTCGAGGAAGGTGATCTCGTCGGCCCCCTGCTCGTCGTAGCGGCGGGCGATCTCCACCGGGTCGCCGGCGTCGCGGATGTTCTCGAACTTGACGCCCTTCACCACGCGGCCGTTGTCCACGTCGAGGCAGGGGATGATGCGTTTAGCCAAAGCCATACTGGAATCCTCTGGTGCCGGCTGCGCCGCGCGCACCGTTGCGCGTGATTAACCCTTGTAGCTGTCGCAGAAGGCCTGGGCCTCGGCGACGTCCAGGGTGCCTTCGTAGATGGCGCGACCGGTGATGGCACCGATGATGCCGGGGGCCTTGGCAGCCAGCAGCTTCTCGATGTCGCCCAGGTTGTGGATGCCGCCGGAGGCGATCACCGGGATGCGGCTGGCAGCGGCCAGGGCCGCCGTGGCCTCGACGTTGCAGCCCTGCATCATCCCGTCCTTGGCGATGTCGGTGTAGACGATGGCGGAGACGCCATCGGCCTCGAAACGGCGGGCCAGGTCCACGGCCTGCACGCTGCTCACCTCGGCCCAGCCGTCAGTGGCGACGAACCCGTCCTTGGCGTCCAGGCCGACGATCACCTTGCCGGGAAAGGCCTTGCAGGCCTCGGTGACGAACTCGGGCTCCTTCACCGCCTTGGTGCCGATGATCACGTAGCTGACGCCGGCCTTGACGTAGTGCTCGATGGTTTCCAGGGAGCGGATGCCGCCGCCGATCTGGATCGGCAGGTTCGGGTAGCGCTTGGCGATGGCGGTGACCACCTCGCCGTTCACCGGCTTGCCTTCGAAGGCGCCGTTGAGGTCCACCAGGTGCAGGCGGCGGCAGCCACCGTCCACCCACTTGGCGGCCATGCTCACCGGGTCGTCGGAGAACACCGTGGAGTCTTCCATGCGGCCCTGGCGCAGGCGCACGCAGGCACCGTCCTTCAGATCGATAGCGGGGATAATCAGCATCGGTTCAACCTGTTCGAAGTCAGTGGAGTCGGCGGTGCGCTCAGGCTTTCTCGAGCGCCCACAAGTCGCTCTCGATGCTGTCGAACCTGTCTTTCAGGTGCGCCTGCACGTCGGAGATCGCCTTGTTGTAGAAATGCGGAGCGAATTCGCGGGCGAAGAAGTCCAGGACTTCCTCGGCCTCGAAGGAACCCAGCTCCAGTTCGAAGCGGTCGGCCATGAAACGCTTGATGGCCAGTACGGCGTCCTGGGTCTGGGTCGCGTCGAGTTGCAGGCTGGGGGCCTTCTTCCCGCGGCTCATGGGTTTACCAGCGGCCGTCCCAGGCGGCGAAGTTCTGCAGTAACTGCAGGCCGTGGGTGTGGCTCTTCTCCGGGTGGAACTGCACGGCGAAGCGCGAGCCCTCGGCCAGCGCGGCGGCGAAGTCCTTGCCGTAGTGGCCGCGACCGACCACCTGCTTGGGGTTGCCGGCCTCGATGTAGTAGCTGTGCACGAAATAGAAGCGCGCCAGGTCCGGGATGTTGTGCCAGAGCGGGTGGGCCACGCTCTGCTGCACCTCGTTCCAGCCCATGTGCGGCACCTTCAGCGGCTCGCCGGCCTCGGCCAGGTCCTTGCCGAAGAAGCGCACCTGGCCCGGGAACAGGCCGATGCAGTCGACGCCGTCGTTCTCCTCGCTGTGCTCCAGCAGCGCCTGCATGCCGACGCAGATGCCGAGGAACGGGCGGTCCTTGCTGACCTCGGCCACCAGGCTGTCGAAGCCCAGGCGGCGGATCTCGGCCATGCAATCGCGGATCGCACCCACGCCGGGGAACACCACGCGGTCCGCCTCGCGGATCACGCTGGCGTCACTGGTGACCAGCACACGGCCGGCGCCGACGTGCTCCAGGGCCTTGGCAACCGAGTGCAGGTTGCCCATGCCGTAATCGATGACTGCGACGGTCTGCATCAGAGCACGCCCTTGGTGGACGGCATCTGGCCGGCCATGTGCGGGTCAAGCTCGATGGCCATGCGCAGGGCGCGGCCGAAGGCCTTGAAGACGGTCTCGATCTGGTGGTGGGTGTTGTGGCCACGCAGGGTGTCGATGTGCAGGGTCACCAGGGCGTGGTTGACGAACCCCTGGAAGAACTCCTGGAACAGGTCCACGTCGAAGCCGCCGACGGTGGCGCGGGTGAAGGGGACGTGCATCTGCAGGCCGGGGCGGCCGGAGAAGTCGATCACCACGCGGGACAGCGCCTCGTCCAGCGGGACATAGGCATGGCCGTAGCGGACGATGCCCTTCTTGTCGCCAATGGCCTGGGCGAAGGCCTGGCCGACGGTGATGCCGACGTCTTCCACGGTGTGGTGGTCGTCGATGTGCAGATCACCCTTGCACTCGATGTCGAGGTCGATCAGGCCATGGCGGGCGATCTGGTCGAGCATGTGCTCGAGGAAGGGCACGCCGATATCGAAGCGGGCCTTGCCAGTGCCGTCCAGGTTGATCGAGACCTTGACCTGGGTCTCCAGGGTGTTGCGCTCAACGGATGCCTTACGTTCGGCCATCACCAACTCCGCAAAATCATTGGGCGAAAGGGGCGACATTATAGGCCGAGTTTTCCACAGGCTTGAAGCCAATCGGCGGAGGAAGCCGGGCGATGCCGGCAAGACGCCGACATCGCCCGGTGCAGGGACGATCAGCCGAACAGCGCGGCGGTCTTCTGCAGGGTGATCCACACACCCCAGGCCAGCGGCAGGCCGACGGCCAGCCAGGCAGCGATCACCAGCGGGCGGCTGGACGGGTCGGCCGACCACTCCAGCACCTGGGTGCTCTGGCTGGCGTCATGGCCGATGGCACGCTCGGCGGCCAGCTCGGCGTCGGTCATGAAGTACTTCGGCGCCACCGGGCGCACCAGCAGGTTGCACAGGAAGCCCAGCACCAGCAGGCCGGCGAGGATGTACAGGGTGATGTCGTACGCGGCAGCGCGCTCGACCCCCACGCTCAGCTGGTACTCGCGGATGTAGTTCACCAGCACCGGACCGAGGATGCCGGCGAAGGCCCAGGCCGTCAGCAGGCGACCGTGGATGGCACCGACCATCTGGGTGCCGAACAGGTCCGCCAGATAGGCCGGTACGGTGGCGAAGCCGCCGCCGTACATGGACAGGATCAGGCAGAAGCAGAAGACGAAGAACGCCACGCTGCCCAGGTGACCGGTCCAGGGCACCAGCGCGTAGAGCAGGAAGCCCAGGGCGAAGAACACGAAGTAGGTCGCCTTGCGGCCGATCAGGTCGGAGAAGGACGCCCAGAAGAAGCGGCCACCGATGTTGAACAGGCTCAGCAGGCCGGTGAAGCCGGCCGCGATGGCGGCGATCTGCGCCAGCTGCGCGGCGTCCAGCTCGTTGAAGCTCAGGTGGTTGCCGATCAGCTTGCCGCCGAACACTTCCTGCAGCAGGGGCGAGGCCATGCCGATGATGCCGATGCCGGCGGAGACGTTCAGGCACAGCACGGCCCAGACCAGCCAGAACTGCGGGGTCTTCCACGCGGTGTTCACGTGGACGTGGCCCTTGGTGATCATCGCGTTGTTGGCCTTCTTCACCGGCGCGGTCCAGCCCTCGGGCTTCCAACCGGTCGGCGGCACGCGGTAAGCCAGGGCGCCGCCCACCATGAAGATGAAATAGACCACCGCCATCACCACGAAGCTCTGCCACACACCGACGCTTTCAGCGCTGGCGAAGTGGTTCATCAGCTCGGCTGCCAGCGGCGCGCCGACCATGGCACCACCACCGAAGCCCATGATGGCCATGCCGGTCGCCATGCCGCGCTTGTCCGGGAACCACTTGATCAGGGTGGAAACGGGCGAGATATAGCCCAGGCCCAGGCCGATGCCGCCGATCACCCCCAGGCCGACCCACATCAGCCAGATCTGGTGGATGTAGACGCCGAAGGCCGAGATCAGCAGGCCACCGCACCAGCAGAAGGCCGACACCAGGCCGGCCTTGCGCGGGCCGGCGTGCTCCAGCCAGCCACCCCAGATGGCGGCCGAGCAGCCGAGGAAGATGAAGAACAGGGTGTAGATCCAGCCCAGCATGGAGATCGGCCAGTCACAGTCGCTGGAGAACACCTGGGCGATGAAGCTCATTTCCGGGGAGCAGGCCACCGGCGCAGTGATGCCGATGGCCTTGGACAGCGGCAGCCAGAACACCGAGAAGCCATAGGCCATGCCGATGCAGAGGTGGATGGCCAGGGCCGCCGGCGGCACCAGCCAGCGGTTGAAGCCCGGTCGGGCGATGGTGCGTTCCTTGGAAAGGAACGCGGGCCGGACGGCATCGCCGCCCAAGCTCAGGGTACTGCTCATTGTGTCGTTATCCTGTTTTTTTGATATGCACGCAGGTGGGTCGGGCGGTGCGCACAGTCTCCCCACGCACCGCCCACAAACTCACACTAGCAGGCGAAACAATCCCACGATGATTCGGCCTGCGGCGCGTATTATCCGGACCCCACCCCCTGGCCTCAACAAGGACACCCATGCCTGTCATCGTCGAACGCCCCACCCAGCTCAGCGAGCAGGACCGCACCGACCTGGGCCGCATCTACGCCGACGCCCCGGCCTGGCTGCTGCCGCCCTATGCCGACGCCGGGGACCTGGTGGCGCAAGGCCTGGCGGAGGGCCGGCTGCTGACCGGCCGCTTCAACGACCGCCTGCTGGGCGCCGCCCTGCTGCGCTGCGAACGTGACGCCTGGCGGCTCTCCCACCTATGCGTGCGCAGCGTCACCCGCCGCCGGGGCGTAGCCCGCCGCCTGCTGGACGAGGCCGCCCGCCTGGCCCGCGAGGCCGGCTGCGAACTGCGCCTGCAGGGCCCCCAGGACCATCTGGAGGCCCAGGCCCTGGCCGCCCGGCTGCACCTGCCCCTCGACCCGGCCTGCTAGGCCGGTGCCACCAGCGGGCGCTCCCGCAGCAACCAACCGAGCCAGAGCAGGCTGGCCAGGTGGAACCCCGCCAGCGCCCAGCCGACCCAGGCCGGGTCGCCCGCCCACAGCGCCCAGCCCATCGCCAGCACGGCCAGCCCCAGCTGCCGCGCGCCCTCCAGCCGGGGTGCCAGGCGCTGCCCGTCGAACAGCAGCCCCAGGCTCACGCAGCCCCAGAGGATCGCCAGCACCAGCAGCCAGGGTTCCCAGGCCAGGGCCTGGCGCACGCTGAGCAGAAACGCCAGCGCCAGCAGGTTGATCGCCAGGAACTGCGCCAGCGCATAACCCGTCAGGCTCACCCCGTGGCGCGGCTCATGGCGGGGCCCGTCCATCGACGGCCAGGGATGCTGGCGCACGTCCGCCGGGCGCCAGCCGGTGGGCATCCACCACAGCCGCAGCTTGTCCCACCAGGAGCGGGTCGCCCGCGCATCGGCCCACAGCAGGCGCCACCAGCTGAACTGCAGGCGCAGCGGGTCGAAGGTGCGCACCGGCGTGGTCACCCCGTACACCACCGGCTCGTCCTCCTCCTGCCAGGTGCCGAACAGCCGGTCCCAGAGAATGAACACCCCACCATGATTGCGATCGATGTAGCGCGGGTTCTGCCCGTGGTGCACCCGGTGCAGGGACGGCGTCACCAGCACCTTCTCCAGCCAGCCGAGGCGACCGATGTGCTGGCTGTGGATCCAGAACTGGTAGGCCAGCTGCACCCCGAGCAGCACCAGGAACAGCGGCAACGGCAGCCCCAGCAGCGCCAGGGGCAGGTAGAAGGGCCAGTCGAAGGCGGTCTGGAACGCGCCCTTGCGCAGCGCCGTCGACAGGTTGAAGTCCTCGCTGGAATGGTGCGGCTGGTGCGCGCCCCACAGCAGGTTGTAGCGATGCAGGGTGCGATGCGCCCAGTAGAAGCAGAAGTCCACCGCCACGAAGCCCCCGAGCCACACCCAGGGTGAAGTCGGGTCCAGCTCCAGCAGGCGCGCGTGCTCGTAGAGCCAGGCGTAGGGCAGCACCAGCAACAGGCGCAACGGCCCCTCCAGCACCACCCGCAGCACGGCGGTGTTGACGCTGGTGGCCGCATCGGCCAGGCGGTAGGTGGAACGCCCGCTGTGCCGCTCGTAGGCCAGCTCCAGCAGGATCAGCAGGATGTACAGCGGAAAGGCCAGCACCGCCACGTTCATGGCGCATCTCCCGTTCTTGTCGTTGTGCAGCGCAGCCTAGACCAGCCGCCGCCCCCGTCACGCGACGGCACGCGCCAGTCAGACGGGCCGCAGGCGCCAGCCCGGTGAACCGCCGCCACGTTTGGCCATCAAACAGCACAACCGCTGGCGCTATACTCGCGCCCTTCCTCCGGCACTCATCACAAGGACTCGTCCATGAAATCCATCGGCAAACTCCTGGGCCTGCTGCTCCTCGGGCTGTTGCTGATCATCGTGGCCCTGGGCTTCGCCCTGACCCACCTGTTCGATCCCAACGACTACAAGGATGAAATCCGCCAGATCGCCCGCGACAAGGCCAACCTCGAGCTGGACCTGAAGGGCGACATCGGCTGGAGCCTGTTCCCCTGGCTCGGCCTGGAGCTGCACGACACCACCCTGGCCAGTGCCGCCAGCCCCGACAAGCCCTTCGCCAACCTGGCCCTGCTCGGCCTCTCCGTGCGCGTCATGCCGCTGCTGCGCAAGGAAGTGCAGATGAGCGACATCCGCATCGAAGGCCTCGACCTGACCCTGGCCCGTGACGAGAAGGGCCGTGGCAACTGGGAAGACATCGGCCGCCCGGCCCAGGCCGCCAGCACGCCGGTCCCCGCCACCGAAGGCACCCCCGCGCCGGCGGAACAGCCCAAGCCCGCCGGCAACGAACGGCCGCTGAAGCTGGACATCGACAGCCTCACCGTCAACAACGCCCGCGTGGACTACACCGACGCCAAGACCGGCCAGCAGTACAGCGCCGAAGGCATCGAACTGACCACCGGCGCCATCCGCGAAGGCGCCGCCATCCCCTTCAAGCTCAGCGCCTTCTTCGGCACCAACAAGCCGGTGCTGCGCGCCAAGACCGAACTCACCGCCAGCCTGCGCTTCGACCACGCCCTCAAGCGCTACCAGCTGGAAGACGCCAAGCTCGGCGGCGAAGCCTCGGGCGAGCCGTTCAAGGGCAAGACCCTCACCTTCAGCGCCCAGGGCCAGTTGCTGGCCGACCTCGGCGCCAACATCGCCGAGTGGAACAGCCTCAAGCTCTCCGCCAACCAGCTGCGCGCACTGGGTGAACTGAAGGTCCACGACCTGGACAAGACCCCGCGCCTGGAAGGCGGCCTGTCCATCGCCCAGCTCGACCTGCGCGAATTCCTCACCGGCCTCGGCGTCGAACTGCCGGCCATGCAGGACGCCAACACCCTCAAGCGCTTCGAACTGGCCACCCAGCTCAAGGGCAGCCCCAGCGACCTCGCCCTGGAACAGCTGACCCTCAAGCTCGACGACAGCAGCTTCAGCGGCCGCCTGGCCGTGGCCGACATCGAGCGCCAGGCCCTGCGCGCCCAGCTCAAGGCCGACAAGCTCGACCTCGACCGCTACCTGCCGCCAAAGAAGAAGGACGACGCCAGCGCCCGCCAGGCCGAGATCCAGGGCACCGTCGCCAGCGCCGGCCAGGGCACCACCCCGCTGCCCGAGAAGCCCACCCAGCAGGCCTGGAGCGAAGCCCCGCTGCTGCCCCTCGACAGCCTGCGCAAGCTCGACCTGGAAGCCGACCTGGCCTTCGGCCAGCTGACGCTGGACAAGCTGCCGATCACCGACGCCCGCCTCAAGGCCCGTGGCAAAGCCGGCCAGATCACCCTGGAGCAGCTGCGCGGCGGCCTCTATGGCGGTGAATTCGACGCCAGCGCCCAGCTCGACGTGCGCAGCGACGTCCCCCAGCTCAGCGCCCGCAAACGCATCAGCCACGTGCCGGTGGAGAAGATCCTCAAGGCCCTCGACCAGAAGCCGCCGGTTCGCGGCGCCCTGGACCTCAACGCCGACCTGCGCACCCGTGGCAACAGCGAGAAGGCCTGGATCGACGCCCTCAACGGCACCGCCAGCTTCGTCCTCAACGACGGCGCCCTGCTCGACGCCAACCTGGAGCAACAGCTCTGCCAGGGCATCGCCCTGCTCAACCGCAAGACCCTCACCACCAGCTACGAAGGCAAGGAAACCCCCTTCCAGGAACTGCGCGGCAGCCTCACCTTCACCAACGGCGTGGCCAGCAACCCCGACCTCAAGGCGCGCATCCCCGGCCTGACCCTCAACGGCAATGGCGACGTCGACCTGCGCGTGCTGGGCATGGACTACCGCGCCGGCATCGTCATCGAAGGCGACAAGAGCGCCATGGCCGACCCGGCCTGCCAGGTCAACCAGCGCTACGTCGGCCTGGAATGGCCGCTGTACTGCCGCGGCCCGCTGGAGATCGGTGCCAAGGCCTGCCGCCTGGACAAGGACGGCATGGGCAAGATCGCCGCCAAGCTGGCCGGCGACAAGCTCAGCGAGAAGCTCGAAGAAAAGCTCGGTGACAAGGTCAGCCCGGAACTCAAGGACGCACTGAAGGGGCTGTTCAAGCGATGACACCCGAGCAGTTCTCCAGCGCCGTACTCGCCTGGTACGACCTCCACGGCCGCCACGACCTGCCCTGGCAACAGGGCATCACCCCGTACCGGGTATGGGTCTCGGAAATCATGCTGCAGCAGACCCAGGTCAGCACCGTGCTCGGCTACTTCGACCGCTTCATGGCCGCCCTGCCCACCGTACGCGACCTGGCCGAGGCGCCCGAGGACGAAGTCCTGCACCTGTGGACCGGGCTCGGCTACTACACCCGCGCGCGCAACCTGCAGAAGACCGCGAAGATCGTCATGGAGCGCCACGGCGGCGAATTCCCCCGCGACGTCGAGCAGCTCGCCGAGCTGCCCGGCATCGGCCGCTCCACCGCCGGCGCCATCGCCAGCCTGTCCATGGGCCTGCGCGCCCCGATCCTCGACGGCAACGTCAAGCGCGTCCTGGCCCGCTACGTCGCCCAGGAGGGCTACCCCGGCGAACCCAAGGTGGCCAGGCAGCTGTGGGCCGTCGCCGAGCGCTTCACCCCCCACGAACGGGTCAACCACTACACCCAGGCGATGATGGACCTGGGGGCCACCCTCTGCACCCGCAGCAAGCCCAGCTGCCTGCTCTGCCCCCTGCGCGAAGGCTGCCAGGCCCACCTGCTGGGGCTGGAGATCCGCTACCCGGTGCCCAAGCCGCGCAAGGCCCTGCCACAGAAGCGCACCCTGATGCCGATCCTGGCCAACCGCGATGGCGCCATCCTGCTCTACCGGCGCCCCTCCAGTGGCCTCTGGGGCGGCCTGTGGAGCCTGCCCGAGCTGGACGACCTCGACGCCCTCGCCCCCCTGGCCACGCAGCACGCCCTGCAGCTCGGCCAGGCCCGCGAACTGCCCGGCCTGACCCACACCTTCAGCCACTTCCAGCTCGCCATCGAACCCTGGCTGGTGCCCGTCGAGGGCAGCCACCGCGAAATGGCCGATGCCGACTGGCTCTGGTATAACCTCGCCACCCCGCCGCGCCTGGGCCTGGCCGCTCCGGTCAAGAAGCTGCTCAAGCGCGCCGCCGACGTATTGAATGCAGGAGATTCGCCATGACCCGTACCGTCCAGTGCCGCAAGTACCACGAGGAACTGCCCGGCCTCGACAAACCGCCCTACCCCGGCGCCAAGGGCGAAGACATCTTCAACAACGTCTCGAAGAAAGCCTGGGAAGAGTGGCAGAAGCACCAGACCATGCTGATCAACGAGCGTCGCCTGAACATGATGAATGCCGAGGATCGCAAGTTCCTCCAGGCCGAGATGGACAAGTTCCTCTCCGGCGAGGAATACGCCCAGGCCGAGGGCTATGTCCCCCCGAGCGCGTAAGCGCCCGTAAAGGCTGAAAAATTTTTTCAGGACACGCTTGACTCCCCCCTTCGAAATCCGTTTAATAGCGCCCCGTTGCCCAGGTAGCTCAGTTGGTAGAGCAGGGGATTGAAAATCCCCGTGTCGGCGGTTCGATTCCGTCCCTGGGCACCATCTTTAGTTTTCAGGCAATGCCTAAACCGCCTGAAAGCCCCGAAAAACCGGCCTCTGAGCCGGTTTTTTATTGCCTGCACTTCCCTACCCCACCCTTGTAAGCCCAAAGTTTTGGGGGCATTGTTGGGGGCATCGCCGGTTCGGTCATGAATCATGCCCCTACGAAGGTGCCCCAATGCCCCGCAAAGTCACGCCATTGACCGATTCGGCCATCAAGGCCGCCAAACCGCAGGATAAGCCCTACAAGCTCACCGATGGCCAGGGGCTGTACCTGGAAGTTATGCCCGGTGGCTCAAAGCTGTGGCGCTTGAAATACCGCTACGCCGACAAGGAAAAACGCCTCGCCTTGGGGGCATATCCTGCCGTGCCCCTACAGCAAGCGCGCCAGCGCCGCGCAGAGGCCCGCGAACAGCTCGCCAATGGCGTAGACCCCGGCGCCCAGAAAAAGGCCGATAAACAGGCCCAGCAGGCCGCAGAAACCACATTCGAGAAACTGGCCCGCGAGTGGTACGCCTATAACGCCCCGCGCTGGGCCGAAAGTAGCGCTTACAAGGCCAAGCTGTATCTGGACAACGACCTGATACCCGGCATCGGTGCGCGCCCGGTCAAGGCCATTACCCGTCCCGAACTGGTGGAGCTGGTGCGCAAGGTGGAAGCACGGGGCACGCTCAATGCCGCTGGCAAGATTCGCCAATGGCTGCACCAGATATTTCGCTACGGCCTGGCCAGTGGCGCCGTGGACAACAACCCGGCCACCGACCTGGACGTGGTAGCCGCGCCAGCAAAAGCCCCACGCCATCATCCCCACGTCAGCTTTGCCGAACTGCCCGAGCTGCTGGGCAAGCTCGATGCCGCCAGACTCAACACCCTGACCCGCTGCGCCATTCGCCTGCTGCTGCTGACCGCCGTTCGCCCTGGCGAGTTACGCGCCGCGCCCTGGGCTGAATTTGACCTTGATGGGGCAACCTGGACGATTCCCAAGCAGCGCATGAAAGCCCGCCGCCCGCATGTGGTGCCCCTACCCCGCCAGGCCGTGGCCATCCTGCGCCAGCTACAGGAGATAACCGGCGACTACCCGCTGCTATTTCCCGGCCAGCAGAACGCCGAACGCCCCATGAGTGAAAATACCATCAACAAGGCATTGCGCCTGATGGGTTACGAAGGGCGCCAGACCGGCCACGGCTTCCGCCACCTGCTAAGCACCGAACTGAACGGACGCGGCTATAACCGCGACTGGATCGAACGCCAGCTAGCCCATGGCGACGCCGACGAAATACGCGACACCTACAACCACGCCACTTACCTGGAGCAACGCCGGGAGATGATGCAGGCGTGGGCTGATTCGATAGACGCCCTGTGTGCCGGCACCAATGTAGTGAGAGTCAAGCGCCATGCCTGAAGCGAAACGGACTGCAATTCCACGCTCAATCATCAGGGCACAACTGCCTAAGCCCGAGGTGCTGGAGCCATTAGAGACGCTAATTGACAACCTTGCAGCTAAACACTCCTTACTTTCAGAGATTCGATCCCAGCTACCCTCCGTGGCTTACGACTTAGCCAGGGCAATCTCGGCCTATTCTCTAACGAAAGGCTCTGAGAGCGATTCAGAGTACAGCGCAGCGACAGACGCAGAAGCCTGGCGCAATGAACACAGAAAGTTGATCAAGCTAGCTAAAGAAATGTCAGATATCTTGTCTGATCCCGCCTCAAAATCCTGCATATCACCGGCCTGCATTAATGCGCTAGCATATCCACCTAGAGAGGCTCAAGCACTGCTGGGCAACCTGCACAAGTTAATTCAACACTACGAGAATCGCCCCCAAAACCGACTCAACGTAACAGCGCCTAAGACCAAACTTAGAGGCGAGATATACCGGGGAATCAAAATGGCATGGGAGACAGCAACAAATACGAAAGTGCCCGGGCGCAAAACAAGCTCAACGAATCAGCATGTAGGTGAATTTCCTGATTTCGTGAGAGCAGTATTGGATCTCACTGCCGAAACCCGCGCCATAAATGTTGATGACGCACATAGAGCTATTAGGGGTATGGGGAAATAGGGCAAGGCCCTGCCCAACTCCCCCACGTCACACGCCAGCATCTACGCAATACCTTATCCATCGTCGATACCCAAACAGCCCAGGGGAGCTTAGACGATGGCAAACACTACCAACAATACCCATACCCCGCGCCGCTTTATCAAGCTGGCCGAAGTTAAAACCCTGACCACCCTTTCCACTTCCGAAGTGTATCGGCGCATGGCCGCTGGCACCTTCCCCACGCAGATTACGCTTGGCCCCAAGTCCGTGGCCTGGCTCGAAGCCGAGGTGCTGGCATGGTGTGACGCACTGGCCGCCCAACGGGAGGCTGCGCAATGAACGCAACCATTCAACACAGCAGCGCCAGCGCCCAACGCGCCCGCCTACTGGCACGCCTGCAACTCGGCCCCGTCGATACTCTCACCGCGCGCAGTGAGCTGAATATCCTGATGCCTGCCGCCCGTATCAAGGAACTGAAAGAGCGTGGCCACCCCATCCGCGCCCAACGCATCAGCACGACCGACGACCAAGGCCGCACCCACCACGGCATCGCGCTGTACTACCTGACCCAGACCGGGGAATAACCATGGCTGATTTTCAATGCTGCCACATGGCGGCAACGGGTTCGGCTTGCCTGGAAAAAGCCCGCGCAATGCTGCTGGTGCTGCAACCGGCTGGCGCTGAGTTGCTGTTTCTGTGCTCACTGGAGGTGCTGCGATGGACTGTGTAAGCCAGTTTCACCATACCTTACAGGCGGCTTTCGGGCCGTTGGACTGGGCGCCTATACCAGACGGCATGATTCACCGCTTCCGCGTGCCTGGCGACAAGCCGGGCACCCTCAACGGCTGGTATCTGCTGTTTGCCGATGGCATCGCCTCTGGCGTGTTTGGCAGTTGGAAGGCTGGCGGCTCGCAGACTTGGAGCAGCCGCAAACCTGCCGACCCAATCGAAGCGCAATTGATCGCCCAGCGCATCGAACAGGCACGCCAGCAACGCGCCAGCGAACAACAACAGCGCCAGCAAACAGCCACCGAGCTTGCACAGCGCATCTGGCAAACGGCCCAGGCTGCAACACCCGGCCACGCATATCTACGCGGCAAGGCTGTAGCGCCTTATGGCCTGCGTCAGCATGGGGGCGCCTTGCTGGTGCCGCTGCTGTGCGATGGCCGCATGGTCAACCTGCAACGCATCTACCCGGACGGCGGCAAACGCTTTTTGCCGGGTGGCCAGGTGCGCGGCTGCCATGCCCCCATAGGCGAGATCGCCAGCGGCCAGCCGCTGTACGTCTGCGAAGGCTGGGCCACGGGCGCAAGCCTGCATGCTGCAACAGGCGCCGCCGTGGCCTGCGCGATGAACGCCGGCAACCTGCTACCCGCAGCACAACGCTTGCAGCGCCAGCACCCTGACGCCGTATTGATCATTGCAGGCGATGACGACCGCCAGACCGAGGGCAACCCAGGCCGCACCGCCGCCACCCAGGCAGCGGCAAGCCTTGGCTGTGGCCTGGTAATGCCGCCGTGGTCAGGTGCCGAACCCTTGCACCTGTCTGACTTCAACGACCTGGCGAACTGGAGGGCTGCGCAATGACTGACAGCTCTCTGGTGCCCATCCCGAGCCTGGTAGCCGACCCGATCAATACGGCATTGGCCCGGCTAAAAGATGACCCTGGCGCGTTGTTCGAGCCGGATATTCTGGCGCTGCTGCGCGAAGTCAGAAGCAGCGACCCCGCACGCTGGGCACGTATCAGGCACCATGCCAAGGAGGCACGCACCGTCAGCCTGGCCGAACTGGATAGCCTGACCAGCCAGGCGGACGCGCTGCACACCCACCACGAAAGCGCCATCTTTCCCGAGGTGACGCTATGGCCCGACCCGGTGGACGGCGCCCGCTTGCTGGATGAACTAGCACAGCGCATCAAGCGCCATGTAATTGCCGACCCGGCGACCCTGCACGCGGCGGCACTCTGGGCGGCCTTTACCTGGTTTGCCGATGTGGTGAACGTGGCGCCCATTGCCAATATCACCGCCCCGGAAAAGCGCTGTGGCAAAACCGTGTTGCTTGGCGTGCTGGCGCGTTTGAGCTACCGACCGCTTGCCGTGTCCAACATCGCCCCGGCTGCATTGTTCCGCGCGCTGGAGCTGTGGCAACCGACGCTGCTGATCGACGAGGTGGACGCTTTTCTAGCTGAGCACGACGAAGCGCGGGGCATCCTCAATGCCGGCTTTACCCGTGACACCGCCTATGTAATTCGCTGCGTGGGCGATGAACACATGCCCACTTGCTTCAACGTGTGGGGCGCCAAGGCGCTATGCGGCATCGGCAAGATTGCCGACACCCTGGCGGATCGCAGCATTCCCCTGCGCCTGCGCCGCAAAAAGACAGGGGAACATAGCGAAAAAATTCGCCACGCCGACCCGCAGGCCTTTGCGCAACTGGTCAGCCAGCTAGCCCGCTTCGCCATCGACAACCGCGAACGGGTACGGCACGCCAGGCCCGCAGAAATCGACGGACTGAACGACCGCGCTAACGACTGCTGGGAACCGCTGCTAGCTGTGGCCGAAGTAGCCGGTGGCGACTGGCCGCGCCTGGCTCGCTCGGCTGCCATCGTGTTGCACGGCCTGGAGGAAGAAGCCCCGAGCATCGGCGCCGAACTGCTGACCTCGATACGCGAGGCATTCGAGCAACGCCACGCAGACCGGCTATCGACCGCCGACCTACTGGAAGCCCTGGCCGAAGACGACGAATCGCCCTGGGCCACCTGGAACCGTGGCCGCCCGATGACTTCGCACCAACTGGCCAAGCGCCTTGCGGAATTTGGCATCAAGTCCGGCACCGTGCGAATTGGCATCAGAACGCCTAAAGGCTACCGCCTGGAGCAGTTCACCGAAGCCTTCGAGCGCTACTTGTCCGGCGATACCCCCAGCGCAACCGCAACACCGCCACAACCCAGTAATGGTGGGGCTTTCAGGCCATTTGAAAGCGCAACACAACTGCCCACTGTTGCGCCTTACGAAAGGCCGAAAGCCAGCAATGGCGGGGCTTGTGGCGTTGTTGCGGATAAAACACCCCTAGCGACAGCAGAACCACCCAGCGACGACCACGAGGACTTTTAACCATGGCAGCCCTGGACTATCTGCACCGTGCCGGCCTGGCCGTCGAAATTCATGGTGAGCATTTGCGGCTGCGCCCCCGCGAACGCATCACCGACAACGTGCGCCAGTTCGTGCGCCAGCACCGTGACGAACTGTTTGCCGAAGTGAGCGCCCAACGCTACCCGCCAACGGCGGACGTTATCCGCTGGCTATCGAGCGTGGCCCGTTACCTGGAGTGCGAGCCAGGCTATCTGCTGGCGCAGGGCTTTATCGACCGGCACGACCTGCGCGAGCAGCACACCAACCACCCGCGCCAGGTGGCTGCATTGATTCGCACGCACCCAGCATGGCCGGCACAACCGAGCATGATTAAACCGCCTGTTTTCCAATTGATTTAGGTTCGATTCAATGGCCAGAACACGCGAAAAAGACAGCACCACCGATTACCGCACCCTGAGCATCAGCACCTTGCAGCGCGACAGCCGCTTGCAGCCTGGTAGATCCCTTCAGTGGGCATGGTGGCGACGGGGCGAAAAGGTGGCGAGCATCGGCATAACCATCGAAAGTCGGCATAGCCTGCGCCTGCGCTATCAGAGCCGCAGCCGTGGCGGCGAACCGATACAGCACGACTACCCGGTGGCGATTAGCTGGACACCCTGCTACCTGGGCGGGGAACGCCCGTGGCTGCACTGCCCGAACTGCGCCCGGCGCGTGGCAAAGCTATATGGCGGCGCCGTGTTTATCTGCCGTCACTGCATGCGCCTGAACTACCCAAGCCAACAGGCCAGCAAGCGAGATCGCGCAATGGATCGCGTGTGGACGCTGCGCCATAAGCTGGGCTGCGATGCCGGCCCCCTCGACTACCCCGCCGAGTACATACGCCGCCCCAAAGGCATGCACCAAAAAACCTTCGCCCGGCGCATCGAACAGCTATCCTGCATCGAGGCACAGGCCATGGCCGATACAGTCAGGACGATGCAGAAGCTTGGCATCAGGATCGACCGCATTGTCTCCTAACAAAGCGGACTTGCCCCCACGCATATCGGCGCTTACCATGCGCGGCCTGAGCTGGCATGTGCTGAGAAGTACAGGCAATCAAAGGCGCCCAAAAGATGGGCACCTTTAGTTTTAGGGGCATGTTTAGGGGCATGCGCGAACCACCAAACCATCGAAAGCCAATAGAAATAAGGCTTTCAGGTAGCGGTTCGATTCCGTCCCTGGCACCACCATTCAGTTCCAGGTGGTGCCAGGCATCATCAGGAACACACAGAAAACCGGCCCTAGCGCCGGTTTTTTGTTGCCTGCGTTTTGGCCGGACAACCCGCTTCCCGCCCTCGAAAAACTTTTTCCAGCCTTAAGCCACCTTAAGACTGCCTTCAGAATCCCTCCCGATACTGCGCACCATCCAACGAACCGATGGGTGCGCCACATGACTGAGCTGGAATGGAATGCCCTGTTCCCCCTTCACTTCGGGTTGGGCGAGCGCCGCTACAGCCTGACCCTGCACCAGGCCGACGACCCGGCCCGTGCCGAACTGGAAGCCTTCGTCCACGACCGCTTCGAGCAGGCCCACGATGCCGACGTGCAGCACTTCCTGCCCGAGCTGCTGGCCCTGCGTGACGGCGCCGGCCAACTGACCGCCGTGGCCGGCATGCGCATCGCCGCCAACGGGCCGCTGTTTCTCGAGCGCTACCTGGATGCGCCCCTGGAACAATCCGTGGCCCAGGCCGTCGGCCGCCCGATCGACCGCGTCGAACTGGTGGAGGTGGGCAACCTCAGCTCCCTCAACGCCGGCAACGCCCGCCTGATCATCATCGCCGTGACCTGGTTGCTGGCAGCACGCGACCTGCGCTGGGTCTCCTTCACCGGGGCCGCCGGGCTGATCAACAGCTTCCGCCGCCTTGGCCTGGAGCCGGTGCAACTGGCCGAAGCCGACCCGGAACGCCTGGGTGGCGAAGGTGCCAGCTGGGGCAGCTACTACGCCCTGCAACCCCGGGTCTATGCCGGCGACATCCGCTACGGCCACGACGAACTGGAGCGCCAGGGGGTGTTCCAGCGCCTGGGGTTTCCCCTGCTCCTCGCGGAGGCCGGCCATGCAGCCTGAAGTCCGACAGTTCCACGACCTCCTGAGCCAGCACGCCCACGAGCGGGCGCACCAGGTGGCAGTGCGCGGCATCAAGCGCAGCTACAGCTACGCCCAGCTGCTGGACGAAGTGGACAGCCGCGTCGCCCTGCTGCGCGAGCAGCCCGCTGGCGTCTTCGCCTTCGCCCTGGATAACGGCCCCGAAGCGCTGTTCTGGGACCTGGCGGCGCTGTTCGCCGAGCGTCCCTGCGTGATCCTGCCGCCCTTCTTCAGCGCCACCCAGCGTGCCCACTGCCTCGCCCAGAGTCAGGCCAGCCTGGTGCTCGCCGGTGACGATCTGAGCGACGAGCTGCGCAGCGCCGGCTTCACCTGGGGCCAGCCGTTCTGGCACCGCCCGGTTGCGGGCGCCAGCCAGTTGCCGGCCGGCACCGCGAAGATCACCTACACCTCCGGCAGCACCGGCTCGCCCAAGGGCGTGTGCCTCTCGGCCGAAGCCATGCTGCGGGTGGCCCATCAGCTGGAGCAGGCCAGCCGCTCCACCGAGCCGGGCAAGTACCTGGCGGTGCTGCCCCTGGCGGTGCTGCTGGAAAACCTCGGGCTCTACGCGGCGCTGATCGCCGGGGCCAGCCTCACCGTGCTGCCGCAACCACAGATGGGCATCAACGGCGCCAGTGGCGTCGACTGGACGCGCCTGCTGGGCTGCATCGCCCTCAGCGGCGCGGAAAGCATGATCCTGGTGCCTCAACTGCTGCTGGGCCTGGTCACCGCCATCGAGCGCGGCCTGATGAAGGTCGGCCCGCTGCGCTTCGTCGCCGTCGGCGGTGCCCGGGTCGCCCCGAGCCTGCTGGAGCGTGCCGAGGCCGTGGGGCTGCCGGTGTTCGAGGGCTACGGCCTCTCCGAATGCGCCTCGGTGGTGTGCCTGAACCGCCCCGAAGCCCACCGTGCCGGCAGCGTCGGCCGCCCGCTGCCCCACGTGCAGGTGATGCTGGCCGAGGACGGCGAAGTGCTGGTCAGCGGCAGCACCCTGCTCGGCTACCTGGGCGAGCCGCCGTTCCGGGGCCAGTGGTGGCCCACCGGTGACCTAGGCCGCTTCGACGAAGACGGCTACCTGTACCTGGCCGGGCGCAAGAAGAACCAGTTCATCACCAGCTTCGGCCGCAACGTGAACCCCGAGTGGATCGAGGCCGAGCTGACCCAGGGCGGCGTGATCCTCCAGGCGTTCGTCTACGGCGAAGGCCTGGACCACAACCTGGCGCTGCTCTGGCCGCTGGACCCGAAGGCCAGCGACGACGCCCTGGAGCAGGCCGTGCAGCGCAGCAACGCCGCCCTCCCCGACTACGCCCGGATCCACAGCTGGCAGCGCCTGCCGGAACCCTTCAGCACCGCCAACGGAATGCTCACCGCCAACGGCCGCCCACGCCGCGCCGAGATCCTCGCCCACTACCGCGATTCCCTTTTTGAACTCGTCAACGAATGAGGTTCGACACCATGTCTTTCTTCGACACCCTGCAAGACGCCACCGCCCAGGAACGCCAGGCCCTGTTCAATGCCCCGGTCATCCGTGACGCCCTCTCCGGCGTCGTCAGCCTGGAGGGTTACGTCGCCTTCCTCACCCAGGCCTACCACCACGTGCGCCATACCGTACCGCTGATGATGGCCTGCGGCGCCAAACTGCCGGGCCGCCTGGAATGGCTGCGCGGTGCCGTGTGCGAATACATCGAGGAGGAGTACGGCCACGAGCAGTGGATCCTCAACGACATCGCCGCCTGCGGGGGCGATGCCGAGCAGGTGCGCAACAGCCGCCCGGCCCTGTCCATCGAACTGATGGTGGCCTTCCTCTACGACCTGATCGCCCGTGACAACCCGGTGGGCCTGTTCGGCATGGTCAACGTCCTCGAAGGCACCAGCATCGCCCTGGCCACCCAGGCGGCCGGCACCATCCGCGAGAGCCTGAGCCTGCCGCCCACCGCCTTCAGCTACCTCAGCTCCCACGGCGCCCTGGACATCGACCACATGGCCACCTACCGCAGCCTGATGAACCGCCTGGACCGCGCGGAAGACCAGGACGCCGTGATCCATGCCGCCAAGGTGGTCTACCGCCTCTACACCGACATGTTCCTCGGCCTGCCGCGTGCCCAGGTGAGCCCGAACGAGGTGCGACATGCGCTTGCCTGAGTGCCGCGTGGTGCTGACCGGTGCCAGCGGTGGCATCGGTCTGCAACTGGCCGAGCAGCTGTGCGCCGCCGGTGCCCTGGTGATCGCGGTCAGTCGTCAGAGCGACGCGCTGGCCGACCTGCTCAAGCGCTACCCCAACAAGCTGCGCTGGCTGGGCGCCGACCTGCGTGAGCCCGAGGCCCGCCAGCGGATCGTCGAGAAGGCGCGCGCCATGGGCGGCGCCAACCTGCTGATCAACGCCGCCGGGATCAACCGCTTCGCCCTGCTCGACCAGCTCGACGAAGCCGCCCTGGACGACCTGATCGACCTCAACCTCAAGGCCACCCTGCACCTCACCCGGCAGATGCTGCCGCTGCTGCGCGAGCAGAGCCAGGCGCTGGTGGTGAACGTCGGCTCCACCTACGGCTCCATCGGCTACCCCGGCTACGCCACCTACTGCGCCACCAAGTTCGCCCTGCGCGGCTTCTCCGAAGCGCTGCGCCGGGAACTGGCGGACACCCCGGTGGACGTGCTCTACGTCGCCCCGCGCGCCACCCGCACCAGCATGAACAGTGATGCCGCCGTGGCCCTCAACGATGCCCTGAAGGTGGGCATGGACGACCCGCGCGACGTCGCCTCGGCGGTGCTGCAGGCCATCCAGAACAACCGCAGCGAGCTCTACCTGGGCTGGCCGGAGAAGCTCTTCGTGCGCCTCAACGGCATGCTGCCCGGCCTGGTCGACCGTGCCCTGCGCAAGCAGCTTCCCCTGATCCGCCGCTACAGCGACGCCAACCACAAGGAGCACGCGAAATGAAACGCCTGATGCTGATCGGCCTGCTGCTGGCCACCCCGCTGGCCTGGGCCCTCGACCCCGCCAGCACCCAGCGCCTGGCCACCATCCAGCAGCGCTGGGCGGAGATCCAGTACAACCTGCCCGAGAAAGAGCGCGCCAACGCCTTCGAGAAGCTGGCGGTGGAGACCCAGGCCTTCACCCGCGAGCAGCCCAAGGCCGCCGAAGCGT
Source organism: Pseudomonas sp. FeS53a (assembly GCF_000931385.1). Lineage (NCBI taxonomy): Bacteria > Pseudomonadati > Pseudomonadota > Gammaproteobacteria > Pseudomonadales > Pseudomonadaceae > Pseudomonas > Pseudomonas sp. FeS53a. The sequence goes on along the minus strand of NZ_JYFT01000036.1, from coordinate 81,745 downwards.
GGATCTGGAACGGCATCGTCACCAGCAGCTGGGCCGGCGCCCAGGGCGGGCTCGGCGCCCTCGGCAAGGTGAAGGACGCCCGCGCCAGCCTGGAACAGGCCCTGGCCGTGGACCCCAATGCCCTGCAGGGCTCGGCCTACACCAGCCTCGCCGCCCTGTATGACCGCGTGCCCGGCTGGCCCATCGGCTTCGGCGATGCCGACAAGGCCGAGGCGCTGCTCAACAAGGCCTTGCAAATCAACCCCGAGGGCATCGACAGTCTCTACTTCTGGGGCGACCACCTGGCACGCCAGGGCCGCTACAGCGAGGCCCGCGCTGCCCTGCAGAAAGCCCTGCAGGCCGCGCCGCGCCCCGGCCGCGAGCTGGCCGACAAGGGCCGCCGCGCCGAGATCGATGCTTTACTCAAGGACATCAAGGACAAACAGGACTGAGCATGCGTCTGCTGCTGGTAGAGGATGACCCCGCCCTCGGCGAAGGGGTGCGCACCGGATTGCGCCAGGAGGGCTACACCATCGATTGGCTGCAGGACGGCGCCAGCGCGCTGCACGCCCTGCAGACCGAGGAATTCGACCTGGTGGTGCTCGACCTCGGCCTGCCGCGCCTGGACGGCATCGAGCTGCTCAAGCGCCTGCGCGGCGGCGGCGCCACCCTGCCGGTGCTCATCCTCACCGCCCGCGACGCCACCGAGGACCGCATCGCCGGCCTCGACGCGGGCGCCGACGACTACCTGGTCAAGCCCTTCGACCTCAACGAGCTGAAGGCCCGGCTGCGCGCCCTGCTGCGCCGCAGCACCGGCCGCGCCACGGTGCTGATCGAGCACGCTGGGATCACCCTCGACCCCTCCAGCCAGCAGGTCACCTACAACGGCCAGACCGTGGTGCTGACGCCCAAGGAATACCTGCTGCTGCACGAGCTGCTGGCCCAGCCGGGCAAGGTCTTCACCCGCGAGCGCCTGACCCAGCTGCTGTATGGCTGGGAGGAAGAGGCCGAGAGCAACACCCTGGAAGTGCACATCTACCACCTGCGCAAGAAGCTCTTCAGCGAGCTGATCCGCACCGTGCGTGGCATCGGCTACCTGGTGGAAGGCCAGGCATGAGTTCACTGCGCCAGCGCACGCTGTGGCGGGTCATGGCGCTGCTGCTGATCGGCACCGGTATGCTCGCCCTGTACAACCACCACGACAGCAGCCACGAGATCGCCGAGATCTACGACGCCCACCTGGCGCAGAACGCCCGCCTGCTGCAGGGGGTGATGAGCATGCCGCTGGCCGACCCCGAGCGGCAGGCCCTCTACGCCGCCTACAACGACGCCCTGGCCAAGGCCGGCAAGCATCGTGTCGGCCATCCCTACGAGAGCAAGCTGGCCTTCCTGGTGTGGCGGGAGAATGGCGACGTGCTGGTGCGCACCCCCAGCGCCCCGCAGTTCGACCAGCCGCTGCGCGAGCCGGGCTTCAGCAACCTGACCCTGGACGGCCGCCAGTGGCGCGGCTTCCTCCTGCCGGTGCCGGAGCAGCACCTGCTGATCTGGGTCGGCGAGCGCAATGACGTGCGCGGCGACCTGGTCTCGCGCATCGTGCGCCACACCCTGGCGCCCTTCCTGGTGGGCAGCCTGGCCCTGGCGCTGCTGGTCTGGCTGGCCATCGGCTGGGGCCTGAAGCCGCTGCAGAACATGGCCCGGGTGATCCGCGCGCGGCACGCCGAATCCCTCGAACCGCTGCAACTGGTGCCGCTGCCCCGGGAGCTGGAACCCATGCAGGCAGCCCTGAACCGCCTGCTCGGGCAGATCGACGCGCTGCTGCGCCGTGAACACCGCTTCATCGCCGACGCCGCCCACGAAATGCGTACGCCGCTGGCCATCCTCCGGCTGCACGCGCAGAACGCCCTGCAGGCGGAGAACGAACAGGACCGGCGCAAGGCGCTGGACTTCCTCATCGGCGGGGTGGACCGGCTCAGCCGGGTGGTCAACCAGCTGCTGACCATGGCACGGGTCGAGCCGCTGCTGGCCCAGCGCCCCTGCACCCCCATCGACCTGGCCAAGGTGGTCACCGACACCCTGGCCGAACTCACCCCCTGGATCATCGGCAAGGGCATGGAGCCAGCCATGGAGATCGAGCCCGGCGACTACCACCTGGACAGCGATGCCGGGGTGATCGGCATCGCCGTGCAGAACCTGGTGGCCAACGCAGTCAACCACTCGCCCCCCGGCGGGCTGATCCGGGTGTCGCTGCGGCGCGAAGGGGATGAACTGCTGCTGGCCGTGGACGACCAGGGCCCGGGCATCGAGCCGGACAAGCTGGAGCGGGTGTTCCAGCGTTTCTACAGCGAGGGCAACAGCCACGGCGCCGGCCTTGGCCTGTCCATCGTGGCGATGATCATGGAGCGCCTGGGCGGCAGCGCCAGCCTGCACAACAAGCCCTCAGGCGGCCTGGAGGCGACGCTGCACCTGCCCCTGGCGCGGCCGCTGGCGGCCTGAACCGCCTCAGGCAGTCGGCAGCAGCAGGCTGAAGGTGGAACCCACCCCCGGCGTGCTGCACAGCTCGATGCGGCCGCCGTGGGCGAGCATGATCTGCTCGGAAATGAACAACCCCAACCCCAGCCCCGCCACCTTGTCGGCGCCGCCGGCCCGTTCGAACTGCTGGAAGATGCGCTTCTGGTCCTCGGCGCAGATGCCGATGCCCTGGTCGCGCACCTCCACCCGCGCCCACTCGCCATCACGCCGCACCACCACCTGCACCGGGTTGCCGGTGCCGTAGCGCAGGGCGTTGCTGAACAGGTTGCTGACCACCTGCTCGATGCGGAAGGCATCCCACACGCCGGTGACGCCGTCCTCCACCTGCAGGTCCAGCGCGCAGTCGGCAGCCTCCATCTGCGCGGCGAAGTTCTCCGCCACATGGCGCACCAGCTGCCCCAGCTCGCAGGGCTCGGGGCGGATGGAGAGCTTGCCGGTGCGGATGCGGGAGACGTCGAGCATGTCCTCGATCAGCCGGACCAGGCTGCGGATCTGCCGTTCGTCCCGGTCGAACAGGGTGCGCAGGCGGGCCTCGGTGAACACCGCGATGTTGCCCTTGGCCAGGTGGTTCTGGCGCAGCTGGGTGTCGAGCATCAGGCCGTTGAGCGGGGTGCGCAGCTCGTGGGAGACGATGGACATGAAGTCGTCGCGCATCTGCACCGCGCGCTGCAGCTCGGCCTGGGTGGCGCGCAGTTCGGCCAGCAGGGTGTCCTGCTCGCGGCGCGCCGCCTCCAGGGCTTCCAGCTGCTGGGCCATCAGCTTGCGCTGGCGGTGCAGTTCGACGAACACCGCCACCTTGCTGCGCACGGCGTGGGTGTCCAGCGGTTTGTAGAGGAAGTCCACCGCGCCGCTCTCGTAGCCCTTGAAGGCGTAGTTCAGCTCGCGGCCGGCGGCGCTGACGAAGACGATGGGGATGTGCTTGGTCTTCTCCGTGCCGCGCATCAGCTCGGCCAGCTCGAAGCCGTTCATGCCCGGCATCTGCACGTCGAGGATGGCCAGGGCGAACTCGTGCTCCAGCAGCAGTGCCAGGGCCTCGTCGGCGGAGGCGGCCTGGTGCACCTCGCGGCCGTCCTCCTTGATCAGGGCTTCCAGGGCCAGCAGGTTCTCCGGCAGGTCGTCGACGATCAGCAGCTTGCTTGGTGGATTACTCGGCATGGGTAGGGTCCAGTCGTGCCAGGAGGTCGCGGATGCCCCGCAACGGGAGGATGTGGTCGGGACGGTGGGTGGCCAGCGCGGCCTCGGGCATGGTCGGCACCTGGGCGTCGTGCGGGTCCTGCACGACGCTGAGGCCGCCCTGTTGCTGGATATAGGCCAGCCCGCGGGCACCGTCTTCGTTGGCGCCGGTCAGCAGCACCCCCACCAGGCGCTCGCCGTAACAGTCGGCGGCGGACTCGAAGAGGATGTCGATGGAGGGCCGGGAGAAGTGCAGCGGCTCCTCGCGGCTGAGGGAGAAGCTGGCGTCGCGCTCGATGGACAGGTGGTAACCCGGCGGGGCGACGTAGAGGGTGCCGGGGGCCAGGCTCTCCTTGTCCCGGGCCTCGCGCACGCGCACCGCCAGGCGCCGGGCGAACAGGTCGGCCAGCAGGCTCTCGCGCCCCTCGGGCAGGTGCAGCACGCAGGCCAGGGTGAGCGGGTAGCCCGCCGGCAGCCCGGCGAACACCTGCAGCAGGGCCTCCACCCCTCCGGCGGAAGCGCCCACCACAACGGCCGTGCGCTCGGGCCCGTTCATAGCTTGCGGAACACCCGCTCCGGGCGGTTGAGGGCTTCGAAGTGGCCGGCATAGGCGGAGAAGTCGAGGCTCTCCTTGCTGCCCAGGCCGAGGAAGCCGCGGTGGCAGAGGGATTCGTGGAACAGGCCGAGGGCGCGGTCCTGCAGCTGCTTGTTGAAGTAGATGAGCACGTTGCGGCAGGAGATCAGCTGGGTCTCGGAGAACACGCTGTCGGTGGCCAGGCTGTGGTCGGCGAAGGTCACGTTCTCGCGCAGCAGCTTGTCGAACAGGGCGCCGTCGTAGGCGGCGGTGTAGTAGTCCGACAGCGAGCCCTGGCCGCCGGCCAGGCGGTAGTTCTCGCTGTACTTGCGCATGTCGTCGAGGGCGTAGATGCCGCGCCGGGCCTTCTCCAGGGAGCGCGGGTTGATGTCGGTGGCGTAGATCAGGGTGCGTTCCAGCAGCCCTTCCTCGTGCAGCAGGATGGCCATGGAGTGCACTTCCTCGCCGGTGCTGCAGCCGGCGATCCACACCTTGAGCGAGGGGTAGGTGCGCAGGATGGGCACCACTTCCTGGCGCAGGGCGAGGTAGTAGGAGGGGTCACGGAACATCTCGCTGACCGGGATCGTCAGGTACTGCAGCAGCTCGTGGAAGGCCTGCGGGTCGTGGATGATGCGCTCCTGCAGTGCCGAGATGGTGGCGCAGTCGAACTGCCGCAGGGCGTAGAGCACCCGGCGCTTGAGGGAAGCGCCCGAGTAGTCGCGGAAGTCGTAGCTGTACTTGAGGTAGATCGCCTCGATGAGCAGGCGCAGCTCGATTTCCTGGGTGCGGTCGGCCATCTAGATGCGCTCCAGACGCGGTAGCCAGACACGGATCAGCGAGAACAGGCGATCCAGGTCGATGGGTTTGGCCAGGTAGTCGTTGGCGCCGGCGCGGATGCACAGGTCCTGGTCGTCCTTCATCGCCTTGGCGGTGACGGCGATGATCGGCAGCTTGGCCCAGCGCGGCTGCTGGCGGATGCGCCGGGTGGCTTCGTAGCCATCCATCTCCGGCATCATCACGTCCATCAGCACCAGATCGATATCGTTCACGGCTTCGAGCTTGTCCAGCGCCTCACGTCCGTTGCGAGCGATTTCCACCCGCGCGCCCTTCTGTTCCAGGGCGCTGGTGAGGGCGAAGATGTTGCGCACGTCGTCGTCCACCAGCAGGATCCGCCGCTCTTCGAACACACGGTCGCGGCTGCGGGCGGTCTTGAGCATCTTCTGCCGCTCGCTGGAGAGTTCCGACTCGACCTTGTGCAGGAACAGGGTGACCTCGTCCAGCAGGCGCTCCGGCGAGCGCGCGCCCTTGATGATGATGGAGCGGGAGTACTTGAGCAGCTCGGCCTCTTCGTCCCGGGAAAGGTTGCGCCCGGTGTAGACGATCACCGGCGGGAAGGAGCAGATGTCCTCGCTGCCCATGCGCCGCAGCAGCTCGTTGCCCTGCATGTCGGGCAGCTTGAGGTCGATGATCATGCAGTCGAACAGGGTGCTGCGCAGCAGTTCCAGGGCCTGTTCGCCGAACTCGACGGCGGTGATCTGGATGTCGTCGTCGCCGATCAGGCGGGCGATGCTGTCGCGCTGCAGGGCGTCGTCCTCCACCAGCAGCACGCGCTTGACCTTCTGGGTGAGCTTGGCTTCGAGGCGGGCGAACACGTCCTTGAGCTGCTCGCGGGTGGTGGGCTTGACCGCGTAGCCCACCGCGCCCAGGTGCAACGCGGCCTCGCTGAGGTCCTCCACCGAGATGACGTGCACGGGAATGTGGCGGGTGCGGGGCGTGTCCTTGAGGCGCTGCAGCACCGAGAGGCCCGGCTCGTCGGGCAGGCGCATGTCCAGCAGGATGGCGTCCGGTGCATGGCGCTCGGCGAGGTGGAAGCCTTCATCGGCACCATGGGCCACCAGGCAGCGGTAACCCAGTTCGTGGGCCAGGTCGTAGAGGATCTGGGCGAACTTGGGCTCGTCCTCGATCACCAGTACGCAGCGCTCATCCGACGGGGCCTGGTCACGGTCGTCCGGGAAGGTGGGGATCGGCGCGTGGGTGGCCGGTGCCAGGGTCGCAGCCACAGCCGGGCGGGCAGGCGGCGGAGTCGGTGCACTGGGCTTGGGCGCGGGCAAGGGCGCCGGGGGCTCGTCGGCCGGCGTCCAGTGTTCCGGCAGCACCAGGGTGAACAGGCTGCCCCGGCCCGGCTCGCTGCTGGCCTGGATGCTGCCGCCAAGCAGCTGCGCCAGGTCGCGGGAGATGGACAGGCCCAGGCCGGTGCCGCCGTAGCGGCGGTTGGTGGTGCCGTCGGCCTGGCGGAAGGCCTCGAAGATCAGGTCCAGCTGGTCGGCGCGGATGCCGATGCCGCTGTCGCGCACGGCGAAGGCGATGCCCTCCGGAACCCGCTCGACCCGCAGGGACACGGCGCCCTGGTCGGTGAACTTGATGGCGTTGGACAGCAGGTTCTTGATGATCTGCTCCACCCGTTGCCGGTCGGTGCAGAGCTGGTCGGGCACGTCGTCGGCCACCTCGACGCTGAAGGCCAGGGCCTTCTGCTCGGCCAGCGGGGTGAACAACTCGCGCAGGCCCTCCACCAGGCGCCGCACCGGGGCGTTCTCGGCGCGCAGGTCGAGCTTGCCGGCCTCGACCTTGGAGATGTCGAGGATGTCGTTGATCAGGTTGAGCAGGTCGTTGCCGGCGGAATAGATGGACTCGGCGAACTTGACCTGCTCGTCGTTGAGGTTGCCCTCGGGGTTGTCGGCCAGCAGGCGGGCGAGGATCAGCGAGCTGTTCAGCGGGGTGCGCAGCTCGTGGGACATGTTGGCGAGGAACTCGGACTTGTAGCGGCTGGCGCGCTGCAGCTCTTCGGCACGGGCCTCCAGCTCCAGGCGGGCCTGCTGCAGGGCGGTGTTCTTGTCGTCCAGGTCATCGCGCTGGGCGGCCATCTCCTGGGCCTGTTCGGCCAGGCGCTCGTTGGTCTGCTCCAGTTCGGCCTGCTGGGCCTCCAGGCTGGCCTGGGACTCGCGCAGCACGCGGGACTGTTCTTCCAGTTCCTCGTTGGCGGTCTTCAGCTCTTCCTGCTGCACCTGCAGCTCTTCGTTGAGCTGCTGGGTCTCGCCGAGCACTTCCTGCAGGCGCTGGCGGTAGCGGGATGCATCCATGGCGGTGCCGAGGTTGCCGGCGATCAGCGGCATCAGCGCCTGGTCGCGGGCGGAGAGGCGCCGCAGGAAGCCCAGCTCCAGCACGCCGTTGACCACGCCGTCGCTGTGGGTGGGCACCAGCAGCACGCCTTCGGCGTCGGTCTGGCCGAGGCTGGTGGCGACCCTGAGGTAGCCGGCGGGCAGGTCGTCCAAAGCCATCACGCGGTTCTCTTGGGCCGCCTGCCCCACCAGGCTTTCGCCCGGCAGGATCTGGTCGGGCGCCTGGTCGTCGCGCTCCAGGCCGTAGCTGGCGACGCGCCGCAGGGCGCCGCCCTCTTCCCGCAGGTACAGGGCGCCCACGGCCATGCCCAGGTACGCGGCAAGGAATTCCAGGGCGTTGCGCCCGATCACCGGCAGCGACTGCTGGCCGAGCAGGCGCTCCGACAGGGCCGCCTGGCCGTCCCCCAGCCAGCGCTGCTGGGTGAGGTGCTCGCTGTGGGCACGCTGCTGGGCGAGGGACTCGCCGTAGGTGCTGGACAGCGCCACCAGCTCACGGCGCCCGAAGTACGCCAGCGCCCCCGCGAAGGACAGGCTGAACAGCAGGTAGAGGCTGATGGTGAAGATGGCGGTGGAGTTGGCCTTTTCGTTGCGCTCGTGGCGCAGCTGCCGCTCCATGTTGATGAAGGTGCGGTACTGCTCGCGGATGGCGTCCACCAGTTGCTTGCCACGGCCTTCGCTGACGGTGTCGGAGACGTTCTCGCCGTTCTGCTTGCGGCTGATCATCTGGGTGGCGAAGCGGTCCCACTCACCCTGCAGGGCTTCGATGGCGCGCACCCGCTCGACTTGGGCGGGGTTGTCCACCACCAGTTCGCGCAGGCCCTCCATGGCGGCCTTGATCCGCGGCCGCGCCTGTTCGTAAGGCTGCAGGAAGGCTGCATTGCCGCTGATCAGGTAGCCGCGCATGCCGGATTCCTGGTCGACCGACAGGCGCAGGCCGTCGTTGGCATTGCTGATCACCTGGTCGGTGTGCTCGACCCAGCTGAGGACATAGAGCAGGTAGGAGATCAGGGCCACGAACAGGGCGGCCCCGGCGACGCCCACCCCCAGCGGCAACGCAACGTTGCGCGCGAGGATGCGACGGAAACGCGTCTCGTCTGTCAGATCATTGGTCATCTGGCTTCCCTGGCTTAGCGCCGAAAATCACCGATATGAAGGGTAAAACTGCGGGTCCGGCATGGTAATGCGAGTGTTTGCATTAACCAATCGAATCCTGGGCGACGATGGGGTGCCGCATTATCGCTTCGCTTGGAGCACCTTAAGCGTGGGAAAGGTTCACATAAATTGTGGGAATTTTTTCTGCCCGTGTTCTTCTAAACTGCCGTACCCGGTCACGCACTGTCCGGGTGCCCCGCGCACCGATGCGGCGCGGACACGGGGGCGCCACGGCGCCAACCGTGCTATATCGCCCAGCCCGGCGCCGGCAAGCGCCCGCCATGAACCCGTCGGAGGTTTCCTTGCCCATAGAAGAACGTCACGCCGATGCCCTCGGGCAGGGCACCCCGCCCCTGGGGCGCGTGCTGGTGGTGGAGGATGCCGAGGTGGTCCGCATGCTCACCGTGGAAGTGCTGGAAGAGCTCGGCTACGAGGCACTGGAAGCCGGCGACGCGGCACAGGCCCTGGCACTGCTGGAGCATGAGTCGGTGGACCTGCTGCTCACCGATGTCGGCCTGCCCGGGATGAACGGCCAGGAACTGGCGACGCGGGCCTGCACCCTGCACCCGTCATTGCGCGTGCTGTTCGCCACCGGCTACGCCGAATCGATCCGCCCCGACCCCGCCCGCGCCGCCCTCCAGGACGTGATCGCCAAGCCCTTCGGCATCGAGGAATTGCGCGGCAAGGTCAGCGCCCTCCTCGCCCGCTGACCGCGACGGCCTGGCACTGGAATTGCCAGGCGTTTGCGCGTAGGGTGCGCCGCACCCGCTTTTCCAGGCCTTCTTGCGTCCGCGCGACAATCGCCTGCAATGATGCGACAAGCCAGCGAAACCGCCCGGTCACGCCCCGGAAGCGCCCTTGGCGCCCCCTGGGGCCTATGCTAGGTTGCCCCCTCGCCAGGAAGGCCGATCGCAGCCGGAGCGCATCCGAACAATAAGAGGAACCCCCATGGCCGAGGCCACGCCCGCGCTAGAAATCCGCGACCTGCATAAACGCTACGGCGAACTGGAGGTGCTGAAGGGCATTTCCCTGACCGCCCGCGACGGTGACGTCATTTCCATCCTCGGTTCCTCCGGTTCCGGCAAGTCCACCTTCCTGCGCTGCATCAACCTGCTGGAGAACCCGCACAAGGGCCAGATCATCGTGGCCGGCGAGGAACTCAAGCTGAAGGCCGCCCGCTCCGGCGAACTGGTGGCCGCCGACAACCGCCAGATCAATCGCCTGCGCAGCGAGATCGGCTTCGTCTTCCAGAACTTCAACCTCTGGCCGCACATGACGGTCCTCGACAACATCATCGAGGCGCCGCGCCGCGTGCTCGGCCAGAGCAAGGCCGAAGCCACCGAGGTGGCCGAGGCCCTGCTGGCCAAGGTCGGCATCGCCGACAAGCGCCACGCCTACCCCGCCCAGCTCTCCGGCGGCCAGCAGCAGCGCGCGGCCATTGCGCGGACGCTGGCGATGCAGCCTAAAGTGATCCTGTTCGACGAACCCACCTCGGCCCTCGACCCCGAGATGGTACAAGAAGTGCTTAACGTGATCCGCGCACTCGCCGAAGAGGGCCGGACCATGCTGCTGGTGACCCACGAAATGAACTTCGCCCGCCAGGTGTCCACCGAGGTGGTCTTCCTCCACCAGGGCCTGGTGGAGGAACAGGGTCCGCCGCAGCAGGTGTTCGAAAACCCGACCTCGGCGCGTTGCAAACAATTCATGTCCAGCAATCGCTAAAACACGGAGCAAGTACGCATGAAGAACTACAAGAAGATCCTGCTGGCCGCTGCCGCCACCCTGGCCTTCGGCACCCACGCCGTGGCCGCCGACAAGCTGAAGATCGGCACCGAAGGCGCCTACCCGCCCTTCAACCTGATCGACGCCAGCGGCAAGGTCGGTGGCTTCGACGTCGAGGTCGCCCAGGCCCTGTGCGCCAAGATGAAGGTGGAGTGCGACGTGGTCACCTCCGACTGGGACGGCATCATCCCGGCCCTGAACGCCAAGAAGTTCGACTTCCTCGCCGCCTCGATGTCCATCACCGAGGAACGCAAGCAGGCCGTCGACTTCACCGACGCCTACTACACCAACAAGCTCCAGTTCATCGCCGCCAAGGACGCTGACTTCAAGACCGACAAGGCCAGCCTGAAAGGCAAGGTCATCGGTGCCCAGCGCGCCACCATCGCCGGCACCTGGCTGGAAGACAACATGGCGGACATCGTCGACATCAAGCTCTACGACACCCAGGAGAACGCCTACCTCGACCTGGCCTCCGGGCGCGTCGACGGCGTGCTGGCCGACAAGTTCGTGAACTGGGAATGGCTCAAGAGCGATGCCGGCAAGGGCTTCGAATTCAAGGGCGAGCCGGTGTTCGACAACGACAAGATCGCCATCGCCGTGCGCAAGGGCGACCCCCTGCGCGAGAAGCTGAACGCGGCCCTGAAGGAAATCGTCGCGGACGGCACCTACAAGAAGATCAACGACAAGTACTTCCCTTTCAGCATCTATTGATGCCCGCCTGACCGGCGCCGCCCACGCGGCGCCGGTCCCCAGCAGTAGCCTTGCAGATGAACCTCGACCTCTACGGATTCGGCCCCGCCCTGGCGGCCGGCACCCTCATGACCATCAAGCTGGCGCTCTGCGCGCTGTCGCTCGGTCTGGTGCTGGGTCTGCTCGGTGCGCTGGCCAAGACTTCCCCCAAGAAGCCGCTGCAGTGGCTTGGCGGGACCTACTCCACCCTGGTGCGCGGGGTGCCCGAGCTGCTCTGGGTGCTGCTGATCTACTTCGGCACCGTGAACCTCATGCGCGCCATCGGCGACAAGATCGGCGTGCCCGGCCTGGAGCTGTCGGCCTTCGCCGCCGGTACCATCGCCCTCGGCCTGTGCTTCGGCGCCTACGCCACCGAGGTGTTCCGCGGCGCCATCCTGGCGATCCCCAAGGGGCACCGTGAGGCCGGCCTGGCGCTGGGCCTGTCCAACGGGCGCATCCTCTGGCGCCTGATCCTGCCGCAGATGTGGCGCATCGCCCTGCCGGGCCTGGGCAACCTGTTCATGATCCTGATGAAGGACACCGCGCTGGTCTCGGTGATCGGCCTCGAGGAAATCATGCGCCGTTCGCAGATCGCCGTGACCGCCAGCAAGGAGCCCTTCACCTTCTACCTGGTGGCAGCCTTCATCTACCTGGGCCTGACCGTCCTCGCCATGATCGGCATGCACTGGCTGGAAAAACGCGCCGGACGCGGCTTCAAGAGGAGCGCGGCATGAACTGGGACGTGATCATCAAGTACCTGCCGCGCCTGTTCGACGGGGCGCTGCTGACCCTGGAGCTGGTGGCCATCGCCGTGGTCGCCGGGCTGATCCTGGCGCTGCCCATGGGCATCGCCCGCGCCTCCCGCCACTGGTACGTGCGCGCCCTGCCCTACGGCTACATCTTCTTCTTCCGCGGCACGCCGCTGCTGGTCCAGCTGTTCCTGATCTACTACGGCCTGGCCCAGTTCGAGGCGGTGCGCCACAGCGACCTGTGGCAGTACCTGCGCAGCCCGTTCTGGTGTGCGGTGATCACCATGACCCTGCACACCGCCGCCTACATCGCCGAGATCATCCGCGGGGCCATCCAGGCCATCCCGCCGGGCGAGATCGAGGCGGCGCGGGCCCTGGGCATGTCCCAGGCCAAGACGCTGGTGCACATCATCCTGCCGCGCGCGGCGCGCATCGGCCTGCCGGCCTACAGCAACGAGGTGATCCTGATGCTCAAGGCCAGCGCCCTGGCCAGCACGGTGACCCTGCTGGAGCTGACCGGCATGGCGCGCACCATCATCGCCCGCACCTACCTGCCGGTGGAGATCTTCTTCGCCGCCGGGGTCTTCTACCTGGTGATCGCCTTCGTACTGGTCCGCGCCTTCCGCCTGTTGGAGAAATGGCTGCGGGTCGACGCCTGCCAGGGCCGCTGACCCTGAGCGCCGCTCCCGCCCGGGAGCGGCGTATACTCCTGCTCCCCGTCATCACCCACGTCATCCCAGATGCCTCATCCCGCCCCGCTCCAGGGCGCCGAACTGCTGGAACGCTTCCAGGCGCTCGACCGTTTCCTCGTCGACGGGCAGCGCTTCTGGCAACCCGAGCCCTTCACCGAGCCCGTCCTGGCCTGGGAATCCGAGCTTCCCGAACTCGCGGCCTGGCTGCGCAGCCGGACACTGGAGCAGGCCGAAGCCGCCCATGGTGAACTGGACCTGCCCGACGCACCGGCGCCCTTCGCCGAACTGGCCGCCACAGCCCGTGCCCTGACCGCACTGCCGCCGCTGGACAGCCTGGGCAACGGCGAATGGCCGGCCAAACTGGAGCTGGATGTGCCCGGGCGCAAGTGGCAGCAGATCCGCGCCTTTGCCGATCACCTCGCCTTCCAGCGCCAACCCCGGCACTGGCTGGACTGGTGCGCCGGCAAGGGCCACCTCGGCCGCGCCCTTGCCTGGCGCCACGGCGAGCTCACAGCCCTGGAGCTGGACCCACAGCTGGTGGAGGACGGGCAACGCCTGAGTGATCGCGTACAGATCAAGGCCCAGCACCGCCAGCAGGACGTACTGGCACCCGACACGGGCCGTTGCTTGGCTCCAGAACACACCACCGTCGCCCTGCATGCCTGCGGCGACCTGCACGTGCGCCTCATGCAGCTGGCCAGCCAGGCCGGATGCCAACAGCTCGCCATTGCACCCTGCTGCTACAACCGCATCGCCAACGAGGCCTACACCCCGCTCTCCGCCGCCGCGCAGGACAGCACACTCCACCTGGACCGCCGGGACCTGCGCCTGGTGCAGAGCGAGACCGTCACCGCAGGCGCGCGCGTCCGCCGACAGCGCGACCGCTCCATGGCCCGCCGCCTGGCCTTCGACCACCTGCAGCGGCAACTGCGCGGCAGCGACACCTACCTGACCACGCCCTCCTTGCCGGTCGCCTGGCTGGACAAGCCGTTCGACCGGTACTGCCATGACCTGGCAGCCCTTCGCGCGCTCACCATCACCACCGAACCGGATTGGGCAGCGCTGGAAGCCCTCGGCTGGCAACGCCTGGCCCAGGTACGCAACCTGGAGCTGCTGCGGGCCCTCTACCGGCGTCCCCTGGAATGCTGGCTGCTGCTGGACCGGGCGCTGTACCTGGAGGAGCAGGGCTACCGGGTCAAGGCCGGCCCCTTCTGCGCCCACCACCTGACCCCACGCAATCTGATGCTCCTGGCCGAGCGCGAAAAGTTGCCCACAGAACCTGTGGATAACTCTGTTGATGCTTTCTGAGCAACACCCCGGAACGCCTTCAAGCCGCCACGCCGGTCGAGTCGGTCATTTTCTGGCCAGGTCGGCAAAGCGCCTGTGAAACAGCCACTTGCGGCATTTCCATGAACAGCGTCACAGGCTTGCTGCACGATCGTCCCAGCTTCATGCCTTTTGTGCATAAGCATCGGCCGACATCACGCCCTCCCTCCGAGGGAGGTTTACTCGGCCCAGCCAATCGCTATAATGGCGCCCCTCGCCGGTATAGCTCAGCAGGTAGAGCAACTGACTTGTAATCAGTAGGTCCCGGGTTCGATTCCTGGTGCCGGCACCATCTTTGAAAGCCCCGCTATTGCGGGGCTTTTTGCTATCCGGCCAGCGCACTTCCCCGGACATCCGGCTTCGCCCACCAAAGGACTTGGAAGGCCCTGCACAATCCACGACCATAGGCCGCTCGCGACTCATACCCCACGTCTCAACAGGTCCACGACATGCGCATCCTTATCACCGGCGGAGCCGGTTTCATCGGTTCGGCTCTCGTCCGACACCTGCTGAACGAGACGGACCATGAGGTCCTCAACCTCGATAAGCTGACCTACGCGGGCAACCTGGAATCGCTGGCCAGCATCGAAGGCCATCCCCGCTACCGCTTCCTCAAGGCCGATATCGCCGACAGCGAAGCAGTAAGCCGTGCACTGGCCCAGTTCCAGCCGGACGCCATCATGCACCTGGCCGCCGAGTCCCATGTGGACCGCTCCATCGATGGCCCGGCGGCCTTCATCCAGACCAACATCGTCGGCACCTATACCCTGCTGGAAAGCACCCGCGCCTACTGGTCGTCCCTGGACGCCGAGCGCAAGGCAGCCTTCCGCTTCCACCACATTTCCACCGACGAGGTGTATGGCGACCTGCATGGCGTGGACGACCTGTTCACCGAGACCACGCCCTACGCCCCCAGCTCGCCCTACTCCGCGAGCAAGGCCGCGTCCGACCACCTGGTCCGTGCCTGGCACCGCACCTATGGCCTGCCGGTGCTGCTGACCAACTGCTCGAATAACTACGGTCCCTACCACTTCCCCGAGAAGCTGATCCCGCTGATGATCCTCAACGCCCTCGAAGGCAAGCCGCTGCCGGTCTACGGCGATGGCCTGCAAGTGCGCGACTGGCTGTTCGTCGAGGATCACGCCCGCGCCCTGGTCGAGGTGGTGACCCGTGGCCAGGTGGGCGAGACCTACAACATCGGCGGCCACAACGAGCAGAAGAACATCGAGGTGGTACGCGGCATCTGCGCCCTGCTGGAAGAGCTGGCCCCGGCCAAGCCCGCCGGCATCGCCCGTTTCGAGGACCTGATCACCCACGTCAAGGACCGCCCGGGCCACGACCTGCGCTACGCCATCGACGCCGGCAAGATCGAGCGGGAACTGGGCTGGAAACCCCAGGAGACCTTCCACAGCGGCCTGCGCAAGACCGTGCAGTGGTACCTCGACAATCTGGAATGGTGCCGCCACGTACAGGACGGCAGCTATCAACGCGAACGGCTGGGAGCCCACGCATGAAAGGCATCATCCTCGCGGGGGGCTCCGGCACCCGCCTGCACCCCATCACCCTCGGCGTGTCCAAGCAGCTGCTGCCGATCTACGACAAGCCGATGATCTACTACCCCCTTTCGGTGCTGATGCTCGCCGGCATCCGCGAAATCCTGATCATTTCCACCCCCCAGGACCTGCCGCAGTACCGCAACCTGCTTGGCGATGGCAGTGCCTTCGGCGTCAGCCTCAACTACGCCGAACAGCCCTCGCCGGATGGCCTGGCCCAGGCCTTCCTGATCGGCGAAGACTTCATCGGCGACGACTCGGTGTGCCTGATCCTCGGCGACAACATCTTCCACGGCCAGCACTTCACCGAGAAGCTCAAGCGCGCGGCCAGTGGTGACAAGGGCGCGACCGTGTTCGGCTATTGGGTCAATGACCCGGAGCGCTTCGGCGTCATCGAGTTCGATGCGCAAGGCCAGGCCCTTTCCATCGAGGAGAAGCCCGCCAAGCCCAAGTCCAGCTATGCCGTTACCGGGCTGTACTTCTACGACAACGACGTGATCCGGATCGCCAAGGCCGTGAAGCCCTCGCTGCGTGGTGAGCTGGAGATCACCGACGTCAACAATGCCTACCTCGCACGCGGTGATCTGCGGGTGGAAAAACTCGGCCGCGGCTTCGCCTGGCTGGACACCGGCACCCACGACAGCCTGCTGGAAGCCGCCCAGTACGTGCAGACCATCGAGCACCGCCAGGGGCTCAAGGTGGCCTGCCTGGAAGAGATCGCCTACCAGAACGGCTGGATCGACAAGACGCTGCTGCTGGAGCGGGCCAAGGCCTTCGGCAAGACCGGCTACGGCCAGTACCTCTTCAAACTGGCGGGAGAACAGGCATGAACGTCATCAAGACCGACCTGCCGGACGTACTGATCCTCGAACCCCGCGTCTTCGGCGACGAGCGCGGCTTCTTCATGGAGAGTTTCAACGCCCGCACCTTCGAGGAGGCAACAGGCCTCAAGCGGGACTTCGTCCAGGACAACCACTCCCGCTCGCAGAAGGGCGTGCTGCGCGGCCTGCACTATCAGCTGCAGCAGCCCCAGGGCAAGTTGGTGCGCGTCACCGCTGGTGAGGTGCTCGACGTCGCCGTCGACATCCGCCGCAGCTCGCCCACCTTCGGTCGCTGGGTCGGCGTTCACCTGTCCGCCGAGAACAAGCGCCAGCTCTGGGTTCCGGAAGGTTTCGCCCACGGCTTCGTGGTGCTCAGCGAGTTCGCCGAGTTCCTCTACAAGACCACCGACTACTACGCCCCGGCCCATGAACGCTGCATCCGCTGGGACGACCCGACGCTCGCCATCGACTGGCAACTGGGCGAAGCCCCCCAGCTCTCCGCCAAGGATCAGGCCGGCATGCGCCTGGAAGACGCCGAGGTGTTCCCATGAAGATCCTCGTCACCGGGCATAGCGGCCAGGTCGCCCGTGAACTGGCGCTGGCCCTCGCCGCCCGGGGCGAACTGCTGGTTTTGGGCCGCGACCGTCTCGATCTTGCCGACAGCGAGGCCATCCGCCAGCGGGTCCGTGCCGAGCGTCCCGAGCTGATCATCAACGCCGCCGCCCACACCGCCGTGGATCAGGCCGAGAGCGAGCCCGAGGCCGCCTTCGCCCTCAATGCCACTGCCCCCGGCGTGCTGGCCGAAGAGGCCGCTGCCCTGGGCGCGCCGCTGATCCACTACTCCACCGACTACGTCTTCGATGGCCGCAAGACCGCGCCCTACACCGAGGACGACCAACCCAACCCGCTGGGCGTCTACGGCCGTAGCAAGCTGGCCGGGGAAGAGGCGATCCGCGCGGTGGGCGGTGCACACCTGATCCTGCGCACCAGCTGGGTCTATTCCCTGCACGGGCGCAACTTCCTGCTCACCATGCAGCGCCTGCTGCAGGAGCGCGAACAGCTGAACGTGGTGGACGACCAGGTCGGTGCGCCCACCTGGGCCGGCAACATCGCCATCGCCACCGCCACCCTGATCCAGCGCTGGCAACAAGGCCGCCAGGCCTGGGGCACCTACCACTTCACGGCCGGCGGCGAGACCTCCTGGTTCGGTTTCGCCAGCGCCATCGCCGAGACGCTCAAGGCCCAAGGCAAGCCCTGCGCCCGCCTGGAGCCCATCCCCAGCAGCGCCTACCCGACGCCCGCCCAACGGCCGCTCAACTCGCGGCTGGACGGCAGCAAGCTGCGGCGCGACTGGGACGTCGCCCTGCCCGACTGGCGCCAGGGGCTGGAGGCGTGCCTGCGCCACCCTCGCTGAGCCCGCCGGTGTCATAATGCGCCCCACCCCGGGCGCATCCTGACACCATGACCGCGAACACCCTCCCCTACCGACCCCGCTGGCGCAGCCTCGTGCTGCTGGCGCTGGTGCTCGCGCCCCTGCTCTGGCCCGCGCACCATCTGGCCGACCGCTACTACAACCGCACCCTGGCCGAGCAGAACCGGCAGACCCTCGACCTCTATGTCGCCAACCTGCTGGGCACCCTGCGCCGCTTCGAGGTGCTGCCGCCGATCCTCGCCGACCTCCCGGCCCTGCGCGAACAACTGGCCGCCCCCCAGGACAAGACCCGCCTGGACGCCGCCAATCGCCTGCTGAGTGAGGTGCGCGAGGAAACCGGGGCCGACGTCATCTACCTGATGAATCCAGAAGGCCGCACCCTCAGCTCCTCCAACTGGGACAAGGCCGACAGCTTCGTCGGCCGCGACTTCTCCTTCCGCCCCTACTTCCGCGAAGCCCTGCAGGGCCGCCAGGGGCGCTTCTTCGGCCTGGGCACCACCTCCGGCAAGCGCGGCTACTTCTACGCCAGCCCGGTGCTGGAGCAGGGCCGGGTGATCGGCATCCTGGTGGTCAAGGTCGACCTGGACGACGCCGAAACCCTCTGGGGCAACACCCCCGAGCAACTGATGGTCACCGACGGCAACGGCGTCGCCATCATCACCTCCCGCCCCCAGTGGCGCTTCCACGCCACCCGCGAGCTGGATGCCGCCGAGCGCGCCGCCATCGCCGCCAACCAGCCCTACCCGACCCAGGTGCCCGAACCCCTGCGCCTGCGCAGCCAGGACTGGATCACCCAGAGCCGCGAACTGCAGGAAACCGGCTGGACCGTCAGCATCCTCGCCCCGCGCCTGCTGATCGACCGCCAGGTGCGCACCACCGACGCCATCGTCGCCGCCACCCTGCTCGCCCTGCTGCTGCTCATCGGCCTGATGATGCAGCGCCGCCGGCACTACCTCGACCGCATCGCCCTCGACGCCCGCGCCCGCCAGGAGCTGGAAGCCCGCGTGCAGGAGCGCACCCGCGACCTGGAGGCCCTGAACAACCGCCTCAAGGACGAAGTGCTCGAACGCGAGCAGGCCCAGCAGGAACTGGTGCGCGCCCAGGACGAACTGGTGCAGTCCGGCAAGCTCTCCGCCCTCGGCACCATGTCCGCCAGCATCAGCCACGAGCTCAACCAGCCCCTGGCGGCCATCCGCAGCTACGCCGACAACGCCGTGGTGCTGCTCGACCACCAGCGCCATGACGACGCCCGCGCCAACCTCAACCTGATCAGCGAGCTGACCGGGCGCATGGCCTCGATCATCGCCCACCTGCGCGCCTTCGCCCGGCGCGACCGCCACGCCCCCGAGAGCGTCGCCCTGCAGCCGGCGGTGGACGACGCCCTCGCCCTGCTGGCCAAGCGCCGCCGCGCCATGGACGTGGAACTGGTCCGCGACCTGCCCGAGGCCCAGCTCTGGGTCCAGGCCGGCGAAACCCGCCTGCGCCAGGTGCTGGGCAACCTCCTGGCCAACGCCCTCGACGCCCTGGGCGAGAAGCCCCAGCCGCGGCGCATCTGGATCAGCACCGCCGCCCCCGAACCCGGCATCGTCGAACTGCACCTGCGGGACAACGGCCCCGGCTTCAGCGCCGAGGCCCTGCAACGGGCCCGTGAACCCTTCTTCACCACCAAGACCAGCGCCCAGGGCCTGGGGCTCGGCCTGGCCATCTGCGACAGCCTCATGCGCGCCCTGGGTGGCGAGCTGCTGTTCGACAACCACCCCGAAGGGGGCGCCCTGCTGACCCTGCGCCTGCGCACCGCCGTACCCGGCGCCAACCCCCTGTCGCCCGAGGACATCGCCTCATGACCGTACCCCTCGACCCCACCGTCCAGGTCCTGCTGATCGACGACGACCCGCACCTGCGCCAGGCCCTCAGCCAGACCCTCGACCTGGCCGGCCTCAAGGTCGCCAGCCTGGGGGATGCCAAGGGCGTCGCCGACGCCCTCGACCCCGACTGGCCCGGCGTGGTGGTCAGCGACATCCGCATGCCCGGCATCGACGGCCTCGAGTTGCTGCGCCAGCTCCACGCCCGCGACCCGCAGTTGCCGGTGCTGCTGATCACCGGCCACGGCGACGTGCCCCTGGCCGTGCAGGCCATGCGCGCCGGCGCCTACGACTTCCTGGAGAAGCCCTTCGCCAGCGACGACCTGCTGGACAGCGTGCGCCGCGCCCTCGACCTGCGCCGCCTGGTGCTGGAGAACCGCAGCCTGCGCCTGGCCCTCTCCGACCGGCAGCAGCTCAGCGCCCGCATCATCGGCCAGTCCGCCGCCAGCCAGCGCCTGCGCGACCAGGTCGGCGCCCTCGCCGCCACCCAGGCCGACGTGCTGATCCTCGGCGAGACCGGGGCCGGCAAGGAGGTGGTCGCCCGCGCCCTGCACGACCTGTCGAGCCGGCGCGACGGCCCCTTCGTCGCCATCAACGCCGGCGCCCTGGCCGAATCGGTGGTGGAAAGCGAGCTGTTCGGCCACGAGCAGGGCGCCTTCACCGGCGCCACCAAGCGCCGCATCGGCAAGTTCGAGTACGCCAACGGTGGCACGCTGTTCCTCGACGAGATCGAGAGCATGAGCCCCGATGTCCAGGTCAAGCTGCTGCGCCTGCTGCAGGAGCGGGTGGTGGAGCGCCTCGGGGCTAACCAGCTGATCCCGCTGGACATCCGCATCATCGCCGCCACCAAGGAAGACCTGCGCCAGGCCGCCGACCAAGGCCGCTTCCGCGCCGACCTCTACTACCGCCTCAACGTCGCCAGCCTGCGCATCCCGCCGCTGCGCGAGCGGGGCGAGGACATCCTCCTGCTGTTCCGCCACTTCGCCGAAGCCGCCTCGGCCCGCCACGGCGGCCAGCCGCGCCCGCTGGACGCCGGCCAGCGCGCCACCCTGCTGGCCCACAACTGGCCGGGCAACGTGCGCGAACTGCAGAACGCCGCGGAACGCTTCGCCCTGGGCCTGGACCTGGCGCTGGACAACAGCGCGCCGGAGGTGCCCCTCAGCGGAGGCGGCCTCAGCGAACAGGTGGAAGCCTTCGAGAAGGCCCTGATCCAGGCCGAGCTGGCCAACCCCCACAGCTCCATGCGCAGCCTGGCGGAAGCCCTCGGCCTGCCGCGCAAGACCCTCTCGGACAAGCTGCGCAAGCACAACCTGGCCTTCATCGGCGGAAATCCGAACGACGACGGCGAGGGCTAGGCGGAAAACCGCCCAGCGCCACACGCGCTCTGCAGCCACAGGGCACGCCGGGCAAGGGTTTCAGCCATGGAATGGGCCTGGCACAGCCCTTGCTCAGTCGCACGTGCCCGGCACGCGCCGGGCCTGGGCACCCGCCACCGGCCGGCGCCCGCCCGCAACGGCCACAAGCCGCCAGCGGGTCACTCCCTCGATCGGCTGCCCTGCAGCCAGGCGCCGGGCCACACGCCTGCCGTCACCGGTGAAGAGCCCGGCCATCCGCCGGGCTCTTCGTCACTCCTCCCGCTCCCGCAGGAATCGCTCCAGGTCCACCGGCGTCCCCGGTGCCGCGTGCAGCTGCGCGCGCAGGTCATCGAACACCCGCACGTAGTCCCGGTGATGGGCCAGGGGTTCGAGCGCGCCCGGTGCCAGGCCGTGCCGTCGCAGGCAGCGGCAGGTGCGGTGGAGGAAGTTGTAGGCAACGTCGCGGTGCAGGCGGAAGCGATCCTGGAAGGGCTGGCCACTGACCTCACCGACCAGGTCGAAGTGCACATAGGGGCCGTCGTCGTCCTCACGCAGTGCGTAGTCCAGGTCGAAGCGATAGGCCGGGAACGCGCCCAGCGCCTCGCTGCGGATATCCAGGTGTCCGGGGCGGAACATCATTCACCTCCACCGATGTCGAGAAGTCGGAGGATGCCCTGTCCCTGGGCCTGCTTATAGCGGAACGCAATTACCGCCTCGTAGCGTCATTCCCTTCGGCAGCAAGGCGAAATCGCTCACCCGCGCCGTCACCAATCCCCGCAACTTGAATTGAAATGAAAACCGTCTAGCTTGAATCGGACGCTGCTCCAGGGAAGGCCAAAAGCCCCGCCAATCGCGGCTCGCAGTCCTTCATGGAAAGCTGTCGAGCTGTTCAGGTTTTCTGTCGGAAATTGTTCCTCGCACATCGTTAGCTGGCTATTGACCCACGTCATCACTCTTCCATGAAAGGAAGAGCCAACTAAGCACAGTTCCTACTCGAATGGAGGTGCAAGATGTCAGACTCCACGCACAAACTCCGACTTGGCGCGCTCGTCGCCCTGGTGGTCGGTTCCATGATCGGCGGCGGGATCTTCTCCCTGCCCCAGAACATGGCAGCCAGTGCAGATGCCGGCGCGATCCTCATCGGCTGGGCGATCACCGCCGTCGGCATGCTGACCCTGGCGTTCGTCTTCCAGACCCTGGCCAACCGCAAGCCCGACCTCGACGGCGGCGTCTACGCCTATGCCAAGGCCGGCTTCGGCGACTACATGGGCTTCTCCTCGGCCTGGGGCTACTGGATCAGCGCCTGGCTGGGCAACGTCGGCTACTTCGTCCTGCTGTTCGGCACCCTCGGCTACTTCTTCCCGATCTTCGGCGAGGGCAACACGCCCGCTGCCATCGTCGGCGCCTCGGTGGTGCTCTGGGCGGTGCATTTCCTGGTGCTGCGCGGCATCCGGGAAGCGGCCTTCATCAACCTCGTGACCACCATCGCCAAGGTGGTGCCGCTGTTCCTGTTCATCCTCATCTGCCTGTTCGCCTTCAAGCTGGACATCTTCACCGCTGACATCTGGGGTACCAAGAACCCCGAGCTGGGCAACGTGATGAACCAGGTGCGCAACATGATGCTGGTCACCGTCTGGGTGTTCATCGGCATCGAGGGCGCGAGCATCTTCTCCGCCCGCGCCGAGAAGCGCAGCGACGTCGGCAAGGCCACCATCCTCGGCTTCGTCATCGTGCTGCTGTTGCTGGTGCTGGTGAACGTGCTGTCCCTCGGCATCATGACCCAGCCGGAACTGGCCCAGCTGAAGAACCCCTCCATGGCGGCCGTGCTGGAGCACGTGGTGGGGCACTGGGGCGCGGTGCTGATCAGCGTCGGCCTGGTGGTCTCGCTGGTCGGGGCGCTGCTGTCCTGGGTGCTGCTGTGTGCGGAGATCCTCTTCGCCGCCGCGAAGGACCACACCATGCCGGAGTTCCTGCGTCGCGAGAACGCCAACCACGTTCCCGCCAACGCGCTCTGGCTGACCAACGCCATGGTGCAGCTGTTCCTCATCGTCACGCTGTTCAACAACAGCACCTACCTGTCACTGATCTACCTGGCCACCTCGATGATCCTGGTGCCGTACTTCTGGTCCGCCGCCTACGCCGTGCTGCTGCCGCTGCGGGGCGAGACCTACGAGCAGGACGCCAGCGAGCGCGGCAAGGACCTGGCCATCGCCGGCCTCGCCCTGGTCTACGCCACCTGGCTGCTGTACGCCGGCGGCGTGAAGTACCTGCTGCTCTCGGCGCTGCTCTACGCCCCCGGCGCCATCCTCTTCGCCAAGGCCAAGCATGAACTCGGCCAACCGGTATTCACCCCTGTCGAGAAGCTGATCTTCGCCGCCGTCGTCATCGGCGCGCTGGTAGCGGCCTATGGCCTCTACGACGGCTTCCTGACCCTCTGATCCGCAAGGAGACCTGCCATGTCCAACGTCAAACTCGGCGTCCACTCCGAAGCCGGCAAACTGCACAAAGTGATGGTTTGCTCCCCGGGCCTCGCCCACATGCGGCTGACCCCGAACAACTGCGACGAACTGCTGTTCGACGATGTCATCTGGGTCAACCAGGCCAAGCGCGACCACTTCGACTTCGTCACCAAGATGCGCGAGCGCGGCATCGAGGTGCTGGAGATGCACAACCTGCTCACCGACATCGTGCAGAACCCCGAGGCCCTGAAGTGGATCCTCGACCGCAAGATCACCCCCGACCAGGTCGGCGTCGGCCTGGTCAACGAAGTGCGCGCCTGGCTCGAAGAGCAGGAGCCGCGCAAGCTCGCCGAATACCTGATCGGCGGCGTCGCCGGCTCCGACCTGCCGGACAGCGAAGGGGTCAGCGCGATCAAGATGTACCGCGATTACTTGGGCCACTCCAGCTTCATCCTGCCGCCGCTGCCCAACACCCAGTTCACCCGCGACACCACCTGCTGGATCTACGGCGGCGTCACGCTCAACCCCATGTACTGGCCGGCGCGACGCCAGGAAACCCTGCTGACCACCGCCATCTACAAGTTCCACCCGCAGTTCACCGGCGCCGACTTCGAAGTCTGGTACGGCGACCCGGACAAGGACCACGGCATGGCCACCCTCGAAGGCGGCGACGTGATGCCCATCGGCAACGGCGTGGTGCTCATCGGCATGGGCGAGCGCACCTCGCGCCAGGCCATCGGCCAACTGGCACAGTCGCTGTTCAGCAAGGGCGCGGCGCAGAAGATCATCGTCGCCGGCCTGCCCAAGTCCCGCGCCGCCATGCACCTGGACACCGTGTTCACCTTCTGCGACCGCGACCTGGTGACCATCTTCCCGGAAGTGGTGCGCGAGATCGTGCCCTTCATCCTGCGTCCGGACGAGAGCCGCCCCTACGGCATCGACATCCGCCGCGAAGAGAAGCACTTCGTCGACGTGGTCGCCGAGTCCCTCGGCCTCAAGCAACTGCGCGTTGTGCAGACCGGCGGTGACAGCTTCGAGGCCGAACGCGAGCAATGGGACGACGGCAACAACGTGGTCTGCCTGGAGCCCGGCGTGGTCATCGGCTACGACCGCAACACCTACACCAACACCCAACTGCGCAAGGCGGGTGTCGAGGTGGTCACCATCAGTGCCAGCGAACTCGGCCGCGGCCGCGGCGGTGGCCACTGCATGACCTGCCCGATCCTGCGCGACCCGATCGACTACTGAGACCAGGCGGCGGCCGTCACCCACGGCCGCCTCCGCCCCGCCGACGCCACGAGCAGTACAGGCGGGGCCCTTCTTCCGACCTGCCCAAAAGGAGAACGACCATGGCCTTCAACATGCACAACCGCAACCTGCTGAGCCTGATGCACCACAGCACCCGCGAGCTGCGCTACTTGCTGGACCTCTCCCGCGACCTCAAGCGCGCCAAGTACACCGGCACCGAGCAGCAGCACCTCAAGCGCAAGAACATCGCGCTGATCTTCGAGAAGACCTCCACTCGCACCCGCTGCGCCTTCGAGGTCGCCGCCTATGACCAGGGCGCCAACGTCACCTACATCGACCCCAACTCCTCGCAGATCGGCCACAAGGAGAGCATGAAGGACACCGCCCGGGTGCTCGGCCGCATGTACGACGCCATCGAGTACCGCGGCTTCCACCAGGACATCGTCGAGGAACTGGCCACCTACGCCGGCGTACCGGTGTTCAACGGCCTCACCGACGAGTACCACCCGACCCAGATGCTCGCCGACGTGCTGACCATGCGCGAGCACAGCGACAAGCCCCTGCACGACATCAGCTACGCCTACCTGGGCGACGCCCGCAACAACATGGGCAACTCCCTGCTGCTGATCGGCGCCAAGCTCGGCATGGACGTGCGCATCGCCGCACCGAAGGGCCTCTGGCCCAGCGATGAACACGTCGCCGCGTGCAAGAAGTTCGCCGAGGAAAGCGGCGCCCGCATCACCCTCACCGAAGACCCGAAGGAAGCGGTGAAGGGCGTGGACTTCGTCCACACCGACGTCTGGGTCTCCATGGGCGAGCCGGTGGAAGCCTGGGGCGAGCGCATCAAGGAGCTGCTGCCCTACCAGGTGAACATGGACATCATGAAGGCCACCGGTAACCCCCGGGCCAAGTTCATGCACTGCCTGCCGGCCTTCCACAACAGCGAGACCAAGGTCGGCAAGCAGATCGCCGAGCAGTACCCGAACCTGAAGAACGGCATCGAAGTCACCGAGGACGTCTTCGAGTCCCCCTACAACATCGCCTTTGAGCAGGCGGAAAACCGCATGCACACCATCAAGGCGATTCTGGTCTCGACCCTCGCCGACATCTGATTCCAGTTCGCCACAGGGGCGCTGGCTTTGTCGGCCGCACTGCGCGGCTCCTCACCGTACCGGGGTACGGGTCGTCGCTGCTCGCTTGCCTTCGCGCCATCATCCCCTGTGGCTTCCTGGAATCCGAGTGATCAGGAGACGGAGCGGAAAACCGCTCCCTCTCCCCTGCAACAGGAGAACAATCATGCGAATAGTCATCGCGTTGGGCGGCAACGCCCTGCTGCGCCGAGGCGAAGCCATGACCGCCGACAACCAGCGGGACAACGTCCGCGTCGCCTGCGAGCAGATCGCCAAGGTCGCCCCCGGCAACGAGCTGGTGATCGCCCACGGCAACGGCCCGCAAGTGGGCCTGCTGGCCCTCCAGGGCGCCGCCTACGACGCCGCCAACCCCTACCCGCTGGACGTGCTCGGGGCCGAGACCGAGGGCATGATCGGCTACATGATCGAACAGGAGCTGGGCAACCTGCTCCCCGTCGAAGTGCCCTTCGCCACCCTGCTCACCCAGGTGGAAGTGGACCCGGCCGACCCCGCCTTCCAGCACCCCAGCAAACCCATCGGCCCGGTCTACCCCCGCGAGGACGCCGAGCGCCTGGCCGCCGAGAAAGGCTGGGCCATCGCTCCTGACGGCGACAAGTTCCGCCGCGTGGTCGCCAGCCCCAGGCCCAAGCAGATCTTCGAGATCCGCCCGATCAAATGGCTGCTGGAGAAAGGCTCGGTGGTCATCTGCGCCGGCGGCGGCGGCATCCCCACGATGTACGAGAACGGCAAGCTCAAGGGCGTCGAGGCGGTCATAGACAAGGACCTCTGCTCCGCCCTGCTGGCCCGCCAGCTGGAGAGCGACCTGCTGGTGATCGCCACCGACGTGGACGCCGCCTACGTCGACTGGGGCAAGCCCACCCAGAAAGCCATCGCCCAGGCCCACCCCGACGAACTGGAGCGCCTCGGTTTCGCCGCCGGCTCCATGGGGCCCAAGGTCCAGGCCGCCTGCGAGTTCGCCCGCGAGACCGGCCGTCCTGCGGTGATCGGTGCCCTGAAGGACATCGAAGCCATCGCCCGGGGCCAGGCCGGCACCCGCGTCAGCACCGCCACCCCCGGTCTCAGCTACCGCTGAAGCCCAGGCCCGGCGCGCCCTCGCGGGCCGCCGGGCGCCTTCTCGGCCGGCAGCACCGGCCGCTCCCCAAGTGACTCGACGGTCATAGGCCGCGTCAGGTATGGCATTCGGTTCGTACGAGCTGCCACCCGGTCCGTGACCGGGCCCCGACCTCGCACCCCTGGCCAGCCGCCCCTGCGGTCTCCTTGGCCCGTCTTCACCGCGTCGTCACCGGGCCCTGCCACGCCATGGTCATTTGAGGAGTGTTCCAGTCATGTCCCGACTTCCGGTCATCGTTGGTTTTGGCGGCTACAACGCGGCAGGACGCAGTTCCTTCCACCACGGATTCCGCCGCACCGTGATCGAGAGCCTCGATGCCGCCACCCGCCAGGAAACCCTGGCCGGCCTCGCCGTGATGACCAAGCTGGTGACCGTGGTCGACGGCCAGTACCTGGACGCCGACGGCAAGCCCCTGGACCTGCCCGCCATCGAAGCCCGCTACGGCGAGCGCGTGCTGGCCTCCACCCTGGTGCGCCGTATCGAGAAGAGCTTCCTCGACGTGGACGCCGCGCCCTGGCAGAAAAGCATCGGCGTGACCCCCGAGGACGGCGCCCACATCACCTTCATCACCTCGCGCAAGCAGCTGCCCGAGCCCCTACCGGCCAGCTGGAGCGTGGAAACCCTGGACAGCGGCGAGGTGCGCGTCACCCTCGGTGGCACCAGCGAATTCAAGGTCGAGAGCTTCCGCGCGCTGCCGGTGAAATCCGCCGGCCAGCTGCCCAGCGGCTTCGAGCCCGGCGAGCTGTACAACTCCCGCTTCCACCCCCGCGGCCTGCAGCTGTCGGTGGTGGCCGCCACCGACGCCATCCGCTCCATCGGTCTGCCCTGGCAGCAGATCGTCGATCAGGTGCAGCCCGACGAGATCGCCGTGTTCTCCGGCAGCATCATGAGCCAGCTCGACGAGAACGGCTTCGGCGGCCTCATGCAGTCGCGCCTCAAGGGCGGCCGCGTCACCGCCAAGCAGTTGCCCCTGGGCCTGAACACCATGCCCGCCGACTTCATCAACGCCTACGTGCTGGGCAGCGTCGGCACCACCGGCAGCGTCACCGGCGCCTGCGCCACCTTCCTCTACAACCTGCAGAAGGCCATCGAGCAGATCACCAGCGGCCGCGCCCGCGTCGCCCTGGTGGGCAACGCCGAAGCACCGATCAACCAGGAATGCATCGACGGCTACGGCGCCATGGGCGCCCTGGCCACCGAAGACGGCCTGCGCCAGGTCGGCGGCCGCGACGACGTGGACTTCCGCCGCGCCAGCCGCCCGTTCGGCGAGAACTGCGGCTTCACCCTGGCCGAGTCCAGCCAGTACGTGGTGCTGATGGATGACGAACTGGCCCTGCAGCTGGGCGCCGACATCCACGGCGCCGTCACCGACGTGTTCATCAACGCCGACGGCTTCAAGAAGTCCATTTCCGCACCCGGCCCGGGCAACTACCTGACCCTGGCCAAGGCCGTGGCCAGCGCCACCCAGCTGTTCGGCAGCGACGCCGTGCGCCAGCGCAGCTTCGTCCACGCCCACGGCTCCAGCACCCCGGCCAACCGCGTCACCGAATCCGAGCTGCTGGACCGCGTGGCCGGCGCCTTCGGCATCGACAACTGGCCGCTGACCGCCGTGAAGGCCTTCGTCGGCCACTCCCTCGCCGCCGCCAGCGGCGACCAGCTGATCTCCGCCCTCGGCACCTTCCGCTACGGCATCCTGCCGGGCATCAAGACCATCGACCGGGTCGCCGACGACGTCCACCAGCAGCGCCTGGCCATTCCCCTGGCCGACCAGCGCGACCGGGCGAACCTGGACATCTGCTTCATCAACTCCAAGGGCTTCGGCGGCAACAACGCCACCGGTGTGGTGATCAGCCCGCGCCTGGCCGAGCGCATGCTGCACAAGCGCCACGGCGCCGACGCCTTCGCCGCCTACCTGGACAAGCGCGAGGCCACCCGCGCCGCCGCCCGCGACTACGACGCCCGCGCCCTGATGGGCGAGCTGGACATCATCTACAACTTCGGCAACGACCTGATCGACGACCGCGAGCTGGAAGTCTCCACCGAAGGCGTGAAGGTCCCCGGCTTCGCCCGCCCGCTGCTCTACGCCCGCGACGAACGCTTCAGCGACATGCTCGACTGATCCTGACTGACTGAACTGAGCCTGGTGGGCTTTGGCGGAACACCACCCGGCCCACCCGGTTCAGGGAGCTGGCTCACGCCAGCTCGCGGGCCAGCGCCAGCAGTTCGCCGCGCCATGCGGCCTGCGCCGGCAGGGCCAGGAAGGAGGGATTGAGGAAGGATTCCCGCGCCCCGTAGCCCAGCGGCGCACCCGCCAGGTCCAGCACCTCGCCACCGGCCCCCTCCAGCACGCCCTGGGCCGCTGCCGTGTCCCACTGGGACGTCGGCGCCAGGCGCGGGTAGCAATCCGCCGCCCCCTCGGCCAGCAGGCAGAACTTCAGGGAGCTGCCGATGTTGGCCAGCGAGAGTTCGCCGAAACGCTCGCCGAGCCCCGCCAGCAGGCGCTCCTGGGCCGGGCTGGAGTGGCGTTTGCTGGCCACCAGGGTGAAGGCCTCGGCCGGCTGCGGGCGCACACGGATGGCCTGGGCCACACCGCCGACATCCTGCTGCCAGGCCCCGAGGCCGGCGCCACCGTAATAGCGACGGCCGCTGGCCGGGATGCCGACCACGCCGAACACCACGCGACCCTGTTCGATCAGCGCGACGTTGACGGTGAATTCGTCGGACCCGGCGATGAACTCCTTGGTGCCGTCCAGCGGGTCCACCAACCACCAGCGCTGCCACTCCGCGCGGGTTTCCAAGGGGATGTCGGCTGCTTCTTCAGAGAGCACCGGGATCTCCGGCGCCAGCGCCGTCAGGCCCTCCACCAGCACGCGGTGGGCGGCCAGGTCGGCGGCGGTGACGGGGGAGGCATCGGCCTTTTCCTCAACGGCCAGTTCGGCACGCCAGAACGGCAGGATGGCGTGACCGGCGCGGTCCACCAGATCGAGGACAGCGGGCAGCAAAGGGTGGCTCATGCAGGGAATTCTCCACGGCGGGTCAACAGGTCTCGGGCAAGGTACAGCGCCGCCAGGGCGCGCCCCTCGCTGAATTGCGGGTGTTCGTTGAGGGTGATGAGGTCATGCAGGCTGGCCTGCTCCACCCGCAGCGGCTCGGGCTCGTCGCCCGGCAGGCGCTCCTCGTAGAGGTCGCGGGCCAGCACCACCTGGATCTTCTGGCTCATGTAGCCGGGGGACAGCGACAGCTCGGTGAGCAGCTCCAGGCGGCGGGCGCCGAAGCCCGCCTCTTCCTTCAGCTCGCGGTTGGCGGCTTCCAGCACGTCCTCGCCGGGCTCCACCAGGCCCTTGGGCAGGGACAGCTGGTAGTCGTCGGTGCCGGCGCAGTACTCCTCCACCAGCAGCACGTGCTCCGGATCGGGCAGCGCCACCACCATCACCGCGCCATAGCCGGAGCCCTTGCCCACCAGGCGTTCATAGGTGCGTTCCACGCCGTTGGCGAAGCGCAACTGGAGCTCCTCGACGCTGAACAGGCGGCTGCTGGCAACGATCTCGCGGGCCAGCACGGTGGGCTTCTGACGCATGACGAACTCCTGGTTGGGACCGGCGGGTTATCATACCCCGGCTTTTCCGATTGTCCGTGTCGGAGATTGCACCCTGACGACCGTGCAGGGCGCACCCACGGCCACCACCCCTCGACCCAGCCCGGACACCCATGCCCACCCTCAACTGGCCCGCCATCGACACCGTGCTGCTGGACATGGACGGCACGCTGCTCGACCTGCACTTCGACAACCACTTCTGGCTCGACTACCTGCCCCAGCGCTACGCCGAGCACCACGGCATCAGCCGCGCACTGGCGGACGCCGAACTGGTGCCACTGTTCCGCCAGCACGCCGGGCAGCTGAACTGGTACTGCACCGACTTCTGGAGCCGCGAGCTGGGCCTGTCGATCCGCGACCTCAAGCGCGAAGTGGCGCACCTGATCGCCCTGCGCCCGGACGCCGACCTGTTCCTCGCCACCCTGCGCCGCGCCGGCAAGCGCGTGGTGCTGATCACCAACGCACACCGCGACTCCCTCTCGCTGAAGATGGAGCGGGTCGAGCTGGCGCCCTGGTTCGACCGCATGATCAGCTCCCACGACTACGGCTACCCCAAGGAAGACCCACAGTTCTGGCAGGCCCTGCAGGCCGACTGCCCGTTCGCCCCGGCCCGCGCGCTATTCATCGACGACAGCCTGCCGATCCTGCGCGCCGCCGGCGCCCATGGCGTCGCCCACCTGCTGGCCGTGCGCCGCCCCGACAGCCAGGGCGCCGACAAGGACACCGAGGAATTCGACGCGGTGGACGACTACCGCCAGCTCTGCACCGGCCTCTGAGGACCGCAGGCATGGACATCAAGCAGCTCAAGTTCCTCGTCGCCCTGGATGAGACGCGCCACTTCGGCCAGGCCGCCGCACGCTGCCACATCACCCAGCCGACCCTGTCCATGCGCCTGCGCAAACTGGAGGAGGAACTGGGCCTGGAGCTGGTCCAGCGTGGCCAGCGCTTCGAAGGCTTCACCGAGGCCGGCCAGCGCGTGCTCGCCTGGGCCCGCACCCTGCTCGCCGCCCACGACGGCCTGCAGGCCGAGGCCGCCGCCTGCCGCGGGCAACTGGTCGGCACCCTGCGCCTGGGGCTGGTGCCCCTGGCCGGCTACGACCCCATGGGGCTGATCCGCGCCTTCGCCGAACGCCACCCCAACCTGCGCTTCCAGCTCTTCGCCCTCAGCTCCGAGCAGATCCTCGAACGCCTGGCGAGCAACCAGCTCGACCTCGGCCTGTGCTACCTGGACCGCCTCGACCGCGAGCACTTCGAGTACCTGGAGATCGCCGACACCCGCATGGGCCTGCTGCACGACCGTCGCCACTTCCCCTTCAGCGACGCCGCCCTGACCTGGGAACAGCTGGCCACGCTGCCCCTGGGCCTGCTCTCCGGCAGCATGCATTTCCGCCAGTCCATCGACCACGGCTTCCGCAGCCGGGGCCTGACGCCCCGCCCG
This sequence comes from Pseudomonas sp. FeS53a, assembly GCF_000931385.1. Taxonomy (NCBI): domain Bacteria; kingdom Pseudomonadati; phylum Pseudomonadota; class Gammaproteobacteria; order Pseudomonadales; family Pseudomonadaceae; genus Pseudomonas; species Pseudomonas sp. FeS53a. The sequence continues at coordinate 49,859 of NZ_JYFT01000036.1, read as the reverse complement.
CGCCTGGAGACGGACGCCGTGCACCAGCTGCTGCAGGCCGTCAGCGCCGGCCTGTGCTGCGCCATCATGCCGTTGGCCAGCGGCCTCGACGCCCTCGCCGAGCACCTGGCGCTGACACCCATCGAGCAGGCCAATACCCTTGCCCCGTTCGGGCTCATCCAGCGCCGTGGTTTGCCCCGCTCCACCCTCGCCGACACCTGCTTCAGCGAAGCCCGGGGCCTTCTGGCAAGCGCCTGAGCCCGAGCCAGAGGCGCGCAAACCTGACCGATAGACGACATCGATCACAGCATCGGGCAAAGCGATTAGACGGCGCCCCCCGACCGGCCTAGGCTGCCTGAGTCAATCCGCCGCAGGGGAGACCCCGCCATGCCCCGTCGCGCCTCCCGCCGCCCGTTCAGCGCCGTCGAGCCACCGCCACCGCCCACCGATTACCAGTACGTCGAACTGGGTGGCAGCACGCAGCCCGGCGAGGCCGCCCTGGCCGAGGAAAGTGCCCTGGCCATCGCCTACAACGGCATCAGCCACGCCGTGATGATGGTCTCGCCGCGCAACATCGAGGACTTCGTCGTCGGCTTCAGCCTCAGCGCCGGCATCATCGGCAGCCTCGACGACCTCTACGACATCCAGGTCAGCGGCGCCGGCGAAGCCCTGCGCGCCGAGGTGGAGATCGCCAGCCGCGCCTTCTGGGCACTCAAGGACCAGCGCCGCCAACTGGCCGGCAACACCGGCTGCGGCCTGTGCGGCGTCGAGGCCCTGGAGCAGGCGCTGCCCAACCTCGACGTGCTCGCCCGCAGCCCGCTGCCGCCCCTGGAACACCTCGCCGGCCTGCGCCAGCGCATCGCCGACCAGCAGGACCTGGCCCGGCGCAGCGGCGCCCTGCACGCCGCCCTGTTCGTCGACAGCAACGGCACCCTGGCCCTCTGCCGTGAAGACATCGGCCGCCACAACGCCCTCGACAAGCTGATCGGCGCCCTGCTGCAAAGCGAGCAGGACCCACGTGCCGGCTTCGCCGTGGTCACCAGCCGCTGCAGCCTGGAACTGATCCACAAGGCCGTGCGCGCCGGGCTGTCCACCCTGGTCAGCCTGTCCGCGCCCACCGCACTGACCGTGCAATGGGCCCGCCGCCACCGCCTCAACCTCATCCACCTGCCCCACCACAGCGCACCCCGGGTCTACAGCCCGGCGCCGCGCCACGAGAACGACACCCCGCAATGAGCCTGCAACCCGTGCAACCCCGCTACAAACCCTACCGTGGCGCCGCCGCCGGCTGGGGCGCGCTGAAGAGCGTCACGCGCTTCTGGCTGGACAGCAAACAGCCTTTCAAGAACCTGCGCGCCCTGCTCAAGACCAACCAGAACGGCGGCTTCGACTGCCCCGGCTGCGCCTGGGGCGACTCCCCCGAAGACGGCCGCGTGAAGTTCTGCGAGAACGGCGCCAAGGCCGTGAACTGGGAAGCCACCAAGCGCCGCGTGGACCGCGCCTTCTTCGCCCGCTACAGCGTCAGCCAGCTGCGCGAGCAGAGCGACTACTGGCTCGAATACCAGGGCCGCCTCACCGAGCCGATGCGCTACGACCGCGACAGCGACCACTACGTGCCCATCGACTGGGACGCCGCCTTCGCCCTCGTCGCCAGCCACCTCAAGCGCCTGCCCGACCCGAACCAGGCCGAGTTCTACACATCCGGCCGGGCCAGCAACGAAGCGGCGTTCCTCTACCAGCTGTTCGTCCGCGCCTACGGCACCAACAACTTCCCCGACTGCTCGAACATGTGCCACGAGGCCAGCGGCGTCGCCCTCGGCCAGAGCGTCGGCATCGGCAAGGGCACCGTGACCTTCGGTGACTTCGAGCATGCCGACGCCATCTTCGTGTTCGGCCAGAACCCCGGCACCAACCACCCGCGCATGCTCGAACCGCTGCGCGAAGCGGTGAAGCGCGGTGCCCAGGTGGTCTGCTTCAACCCGCTCAAGGAACGCGGCCTGGAACGCTTCCAGCATCCCCAGCATGCCCTGGAGATGCTCACCAACGGCTCCGCCCCGCTGAACACCGCCTTCTTCCGCCCGGCCCTGGGCGGCGACATGGCCGCCATCCGCGGCATCGCCAAGTTCCTCCTGCAGTGGGAGCGCGAAGCCCAGGCCAAGGGCGAGCCGGCGGTGTTCGACCACGCCTTCATCGCCGAGCACACCGACGGCCTCGACGCCTACCTGGCCGAGCTGGATGCCACCGACTGGGCCCACATCGAGGCGCAGTCCGGCCTCGCCAAGGCCGAGATCGAGCAGGCGGCGCTGATGTACCGCCGCGCCGACCGCGTCATCGTCTGCTGGGCCATGGGCCTCACCCAGCATCACCACTCGGTGCCGACCCTGCAGGAACTGGTCAACCTGCAACTGCTGCGCGGCAACATCGGCCGTCCCGGCGCCGGCCTGTGCCCGGTGCGCGGCCACAGCAACGTGCAGGGCGACCGCACCATGGGCATCAACGACCGTCCGCCGGTGGCCCTGCTGGACGCCATCGAGCAGCGCTTCCGCTTCAAGGTCCCGCGGGAGAACGGCCACAACACCGTGGAAGCCATCAACGCCATGCTCGAAGGCCGTGCCAAGGTCTTCATCGGCCTCGGCGGCAACTTCGCCCAGGCCACCCCGGACAGCCCGCGTACCCACCAGGCGCTGATGAACTGCGACCTCACCGTGCAGATCAGCACCAAGCTCAACCGCAGCCACCTCACCACCGGCCGCGACGCGCTGATCCTGCCGTGCCTGGGCCGCACCGACATCGACGAGCAGGCCCACGGCCCGCAGGCGGTGACGGTGGAGGACTCCTTCAGCATGATCCACGCCTCCTACGGCCAACTGGCCCCGCTGTCGAAGCAGATGCGCTCGGAGCCGTCCATCGTCGCCGGCATCGCCAAGGCCACCCTGGGCGACCACCCGGTGGAGTGGGACGCACTGGTGGCCAACTACGACCGTATCCGCGACCTGATCGCCGAAACCATCCCCGGCTTCCACGACTTCAACCAGCGGGTGAAGCACCCGGGCGGCTTCCACCTCGGCAACTCCGCGGCGGACCGCACCTGGAAGACCGCCACCGGCAAGGCCAACTTCAAGGCCCACGCCCTGCCGGCCACCCTGCTGCACGAGCGCGTGCGCGCCACCGGCCAGCAGCCGGACCTGATCCTCCAGACCCTGCGTTCCCACGACCAGTACAACACCACCATCTACGGCCTCGACGACCGCTACCGGGGCGTGCGCGGCCAGCGCCACGTGGTGTTCGCCAACGCAACCGACATCGACCGCCTGGGTTACCAGCCGGGGCAGAAAGTGGACATGGTGTCGCTGTGGGACGACGGCGTGGAGCGCAAGGTGGAAGGCTTTACCCTGCTGGCCTTCGACATCCCCGCCGGGCAGGCCGCCGCCTACTACCCGGAGACCAACCCGCTGGTGCCGCTGGACAGCCACGGCGTGGGCAGCCACACCCCCACCTCCAAGTTCGTGGCCATCCGCCTGCAACCGAGCCGGGAAGGCAACCGCATCCTGTGAGGCGCCGACGGCGTCGCCGGAAACCACGGCGGCGCTGTCGCGGTGCCAGCATGGATGCACCGGAAACGGTATGTCGGAATAAGCCTCAGACAGCGCCAGACACCGCAAGTTCTCCCGCAAAAACAAATACTTAGGGAATGTGAAAAAAGCCGCGCAACTCGTCGGCAAGGGCTTCCGCATGCCGCTTCGCCGTGGCACATATCGCCCCACGTTCCCTACAGAGGCGTCACCTCCATGAAGCAATCCTCGGTCCTTCTCCTCTCCCTCTGCCTCGCCAGTGGCGGCGCCTTCGCCGGCGGCACTCTGGAGGCGGGCGTCGGGGGTGCACTGGGCGGGGCACTGGGCTCGGTCGTCGGCCAGTCCATCGGCGGCAACACCGGCTCGGCCATTGGCGCCGGCGTCGGCGGCGCGGCCGGCAGCGTGGTGGGGGCTGACCGCCGCAACCGTACCGAAGCCGCCATCGGCGGCGCCCTGGGCGCTGCCGGCGGCAACGTGCTCGGCCGCCAGGTCGGCGGCGACACCGGCTCGGTGGTGGGGGCCGCAGCAGGCGGTGGTGCCGGCGGTGCGCTGGGCAACTACATGGGCAATGAAAGCCGCCAGGACGAAGGCTGGCGCGACGGCCGCCATCGCGGCGAGCGCCACCACCCCGGCCGTGGCTGGGGCCCGCGCAAGCACAGGCACCACCATTGACCACGGATGATCGACCGCAACCGCCGGCCCTGACCCGGGCCGGCCCCTACCTGCACCTGCAGCGCTGGATACGGGCCGACGCCCAGCGCCTGCTGGCCCTGCGCTGCCTGGCCAGCCTCGGCCTGAAGGACGCCTGGCTGGCTGCCGGCTTCGTCCGCAACCTCGCCTGGGACCAGTTGCACGGCTACCGCCATCCCACCCCGCTCAACGACATCGACCTGATCCACTTCGACCCCGACCAGCCCGACGCCGAAGCCGACGCCCGCATCGAGGCGCACTTGTGCCAGCAGGCCGGGCACCTGCGCTGGTCGGTGAAGAACCAGGCACGCATGCACCTGCGCAACGGCGACACCCCCTACCGCGACAGCTGCGACGCCATGGCCCGCTGGCCCGAAGTGGAAACCGCCATCGGCGTGCGCCTGCGCCCCGGCGGCGGCATCGAGATCGCCACGCCCTTCGTCCAGACCGGCCTGTTTGCGTTGCGGTTGACCCCCAACCTGCAGCATCGCCACCCGCACACCTTCGCCGAGCGCGTGCAGGCAAAAGGCTGGCTGCGCCAGTGGCCACGGTTGCAGGTAGAAGACCTGCCAAGGGCCGGCGCATGGCACGCCGACCCCAGGAGCGGCACCCCGTCGCCCTAGCCGGTACGCCGGCCCAGCTGCGCCCGCAGGGCCATCGCCACGGCGTCCGGCCGCTGCTCGACACGGCGGTACTCGCGCCCGTCGGGGGTCCGCACCAGCCAGCCCGCATCCACCAGTTCGCGCCTCAGCAGCACGTGATCGCCCAGGCTCGCGGCAGTGCGGATATGAGCGTCCACCTCGCGCTCGCTCATCCGCGTGCGCGGCGGCAAGGCCATCCAGACCGCCCACAGGCAGGGTCGCCGGTGGCTGTGCTTGCCCGGCCAGCTACGCAGGCGGCCCTGCTCGTCGAAATAGCGCAGCAACCGGCGCACCAGCACATAGTCCACCGCCTCGGCGCGGGCGGGTTCGGCCAGTTGGCGCTCGGCGGCCTGGCTCGCGCGCAGGGCCTGGTAACTGCGAAAACCACGGGCACGGGCCAGCAGGTTGAGCATGTCCACATGGCTGGGCGGCCCCTCGCGCTCGCCAAGCTGGCGGACCAGCGATCGGGCCAGGGCGGAAAGGTCGGGGGTGGAGAAGGGAATGAGCGTCTTGGACACAATGCGTTCCTCGTGTGTGCCAAGTCCTCGCTGGGAGGATGTCGGGGGTCACCGGCTTCCGACGCGGCACAGGACGAGTGTCGGTCGAGGATGAGCCTGAGGCTCGTGGCAGGTTTAGCTGCCCGAATGGGCACCGGTGACGCCTGGGTGAACTGCCGACCGCGGGCGAGCATAGCGCTGGGTGACGAGTGGCTCAACCCCGTTTGGGTGAAACGCCGGGAAGCCTGTAACCTTGCACCCTTATTGTGCTGGTGCCTGTTCGCCGACTGCCGTGGAACCGTCATGGGTCCTGTCCGCCACACCCTGATCCTGCTGTGCTGCCTGTTGCTGCTGCCTGCCCTGCCCGCCCGAGCGGAACGCCTGCTGCGCGTCTGCCAATACCACGGGGCGAACTACGCCTACCGCATCGAGCTGGCCAACCTGATCCTCGCGCGCACCGCCGACCGCTACGGTGCCGCCCGCATCGCCCCCGGGGATGAGCGCCCCGATCCGTCCCAGGACCGCTGCCTGGCGCTGCTGCGCGACGGCCAGGTAGACCTCGCCTACGTACCGCCCAATGCCGAGCGCCTGGGCACCCTGAACATGCTGCCGGTGGACATGCACGCCGGCATGCTCGGCTACCGGGTGCTGATCATCCGCCGCGACCGCCAGGCCGACTTCGCCCAGGTCCAGGACGTGGAAGGCCTGCGCCGGCGCATCGGCGGCTTCGGCAGCCAGTGGAGCGACTTCCCGATCTTCGAGCGCAACCACCTGCCGGTGCTGGGCATGGCCAACCCCGGCAACCTGCTGCCGATGCTGGAACAGCGCCGCTTCGACTACTTCCACCGCGCCCTGAGCGAGGCCTGGATGGAGGTGCAGGGGCACCCGGACCTGATGGTCGAGCCGCACCTGGCCCTGCGCTACGCCATGCCGGTGTACTTCGCCTTCAACCGGGGCGATGCCGAGCTGGCCCGGCGCTTTGCCGAGGGCTTCGAACAGGTGCGTGAGGACGGCAGCTTCCGCGCGCTGTTCCTGCGCCATTACGGACACCTGGGTGACCTGGCACGGCTCGGCGAGCGGCGGATCATCGAACTGGACAGCGGCCTGCCGGCGACGGATGCCAGCCTCTGGCTGGACCCGCCGACGGCGGACGGGAAAGACGGCACGCCCTGAGGCGAGCGTGCCGGAGGGGATCAGCCGGCGTTGCCGACCTGGGCCGGATCGCGCACGTCACCGTTGGCCATGCAGGCCGCGGCGGTGAACAGCACGTCGGTGGAGGAGTTCAGCGCGGTCTCGGCGGCGTCCTGCAGGATGCCGATGATGAAGCCCACCGCCACCACCTGCATCGCCACTTCGCTGGGGATGCCGAACAGGCTGCACGCCAGCGGGATCAGCAGCAGCGAACCACCGGCCACGCCCGAGGCGCCGCAGGCGCAGACGGAGGCCACCACGCTGAGCAGGATGGCGGTGGGGATGTCCACGGCGATGCCCAGGGTCTTCACCGCCGCCAGGGTCAGCACGGTGATGGTGATGGCCGCGCCGGCCATGTTGATGGTCGCACCCAGCGGGATCGATACCGAGTAGGTGTCCTCATGCAGGCCGAGCTTCTCCGACAGCTGCAGGTTCACCGGGATGTTGGCCGCCGAGCTGCGGGTGAAGAAGGCGGTGATGCCGCTCTCGCGCAGGCAGGTCAGCACCAGCGGGAAGGGGTTGCGGCGGATCTTCCAGTAGACGATCAGCGGGTTCACCACGAAGGCCACGAACAGCATGCAGCCGATCAGCACCGCCAGCAGGTGGGCGTAGTCCGCCAGCACCTTCAGGCCGTTGGTCGCCAGGGTCGAGGCCACCAGGCCGAAGATGCCCAGCGGAGCGAAGGCGATCACCACGCGAACGATCAGCGACACGCCGTGGGACAGGTCGCTGAACACCGCGCGGGTGGTCTCGCTGCCCTGGCGGATGGCGATGCCCAGGCCGACGGCCCAGACCAGGATGCCGATGAAGTTGGCCTCCATCAGTGCCTTGACCGGGTTGGCCACCGCGCTGGAGAGCAGGCTCAGCAGCACCTCGGAGATGTTCCCGGGCGGTGCCAGCTCGTTGGCGGCGGCGCTCAGGTGCAGGGTCGAGGGGAACAGGCTGGAGGCCAGCACTGCCACCACGGCGGCGGAGAAGGTGCCGATCAGATAGAGGAACAGGATCGGGCGGATGTGGGTGCGCTCACCGGGCTTGTGGTTGCCGATGGCGGCGATCACCAGGACGAACACCAGCACCGGCGCAACGGCCTTCAGGGCGGTGACGAACAGGGTGCCGAGCAGGCCGACGGCCGCAGCCGCCTCGGGCTTGAGCACCGCCAGGAGAACGCCGGCCACCAGCCCGACGAGGATGCGCGTGACCAGGCTGGTGCCCTTCAGGCGCTGGAGGATGGAGCGGTTGGCTTGGGACATGGCAGGTTCACAGACAGGGGCCGCCGCAGCGACCGTACCAATGGACCCCCCTGCGCTCCCCCGGCCTTCACGGGAAAAAATCCCACGGGCCGCAGGGTCTTGTCGCCCTGCAGTCTGGAAGCGCAGCGGATTTGGCTGCGCATTCTGCGTGCTTGCGGCGCTTTAGGGTAGAGCGACCGGTCGGCGCACCCCGCAGGATGTCGCCATTCCGGCTGTTTAGGGTCGATCTGGTGAAAAACCCGCCGGCAAAGGCAAGAGCCGTAGCCCGGGCGTCAGCCCGGAAAGGGGCCTGCCGGCACCACGATCAGCCCGCCACCACCAGCTCCGCCAGGGCCGCGCGCAGGCGCTCGGGGATCGGCACCGGGCGGTTGCTGGCGCGATCAACGAAGACGTGGACGAAGCGGCCGGCGGCGCAGGCGTCGTCTTCACCGGCCTTGAAGATGGCCAGTTCGTACTGCACCGAGCTGTTGCCCAGCTTGCCGACCCGCAGGCCCACCTCGATGCGCTCGGGGAAGGCGATGGAGGCGAAGTAGTCGCAGGCGGAGCTGACCACGAAGCCGACGACGTCGCCGTCGTGGATGTCCAGCCCGCCCGCTTCGATCAGGTAGGTGTTCACCGCCGTGTCGAAGAAGCCGTAGTAGACGACGTTGTTCACGTGGCCATACACGTCGTTGTCGTGCCAGCGGGTGGTGATCGGCTGGAAGTGGCGGTAGTCGCTGCGCAGGTGCTGGGGTTGGTTCATGACGCTTCGTCTCAATAGGCGGCTTGGTAGATCGCCAGCGCATCGCGCTCGCTGACATCGCGCGGATTATTCACCAGCAGGCGCTGTTGCAACATGGCGTCCTTCGCCAGCTGCGGCAGCATCGCCTCGGCCACGCCGGCATCGCGCAGGCGCGTGGGCAGGCCGCTGCGCTCGCTGCAATCGGCCAGTTCGACGATGAGTTGCTCGGTGAGGTGCAGCGCGCTGCCCGGTTGCAGCTTGCGGCCCAGCACCAGCGGCGCCAGTTCGGCATAGAGCGGCGCGGCCACCTCGGCGTTGAAGCCCAGCACGTGGGGCAGCACCAGCGCATTCGAGAGCCCGTGGGGGATGTGGTAGTGCCCGCCCAGGGGATAGGCCAGGGCGTGCACCGCCGCCACCGGGGCATTGGCGAAGGCCTGCCCGGCCAGGCAGGCGCCCAACAGCATGGCCTGGCGCGCCTCGCGGTTGCGGCCGTTGTGCACCGCCTCGTCGAGGTGGGCGCAGAGCAGGCGCAGGGCCTCGCGGGCGAGCAGGTCGGACAGCGGGTTCTTCTTGTGCCGGCTGGTGTAGGCCTCGATGGCGTGGACCATGGCGTCGATGCCGGTGGCGGCGGTGACGGCAGCGGGCAGGCCGAGGGTGAGGTCGGCGTCCAGCAGCGCCAGGTCGGGCAGCAGCAGCGGCGACACCACGCCCAGCTTGGTGGTCTCGCCGGTAGTGACGATGGCGATGGGGGTGACTTCCGAGCCGGTGCCGGCGGTGGTCGGCACCTGGATCAGCGGCAGGCGCCGGCCCCGGGCGTTGCCGACGCCGTAGAGGTCCTGGAGCCCCTGCCCGCACGCCGGGTGGGCCAGCAGCGCCACCAGCTTGGCCACGTCCATGGAGCTGCCACCACCGAAGCCGATCACCAGTTCGGCGCGCAGGGCCTTCGCCTGGTCCACCGCCTGCAGCACCACCGCCTCCGGCGGGTCCGCCTGCACCTGGTCGAACACCTCCACCGCCAGGCCGGCGGCGGCGAAGCCCGGGAGGATCGGGTCGAGCATGCCCAGGCGGGTGATGCCCGGGTCGGTGATGACCAGTACGCGCCGGGCCTCGCGTTCGCGGCACAGTTCGGCGAGGCGGGTGGCGGAGCCGGATTCGCAGAGGATCTGCGCAGTGGTGGCAAAGCTGAAGGGCTGCATGGGGCGTCCTCTTGTTGTTGTGTGGCCCGGGCTCAGAAGGCGAAGTGCGCCTCCGGCAACGCCATCAGGCAGTCGGCGCCGCCGAGCAGCGCCTCGCGGTGGCCGCTGGCCCGTGGCAGCACGCGGCGCAGGTAGAAGCGCGCGCTGTGCAGCTTGGCCTGGTAGAAGTCGGCTTCGCCGGTGCCGCTGGCCAGGGCCTGGCGGGCACGGCCGGCGGCCTGCAGCCAGAGCGCGGCGAGCAGCACGTAGGCGGCGTACTGAAGGTAGTCCACCGAGCAGGCGCCGATCTCCTGGGGGTCGTGCCGGGCGCGGTCGAGCACCGTGGCGGTGAGGTCGCGCCATTCGTGCAGGCGCGCCAGCACGGCGCCCGCCGCTTCGGCCAGCTCGGTATCGCCCAGCAGGGCGTCGGCCTGGGCGGTGAGTTCGTCCACCAGTGCGAACAGTTCGGCGCCGCCGTCGCCCATCAGCTTGCGGCGGATCAGGTCGAGGGCCTGGATGCCGTTGGTGCCTTCGTAGATCTGGGTGATGCGGCTGTCACGCATCAGCTGCTCCATGCCCCACTCGCGGATGTAGCCGTGGCCGCCGTAGACCTGCACGCCGAGGCTGGCGACCTCCTGGCCCATGTCGGTGAGGAAGGCCTTGACGATGGGGATCAGCAGCGCAGCACGACGGCTGGCGGCGCGGCGCACGTCGGCGTCCGGGGCGGCGTGTTCCAGGTCCAGCTGGCGTGCGCAGTAGGCGGCCAGCATGCGGCTGCCTTCGGTGAGGGTCTTCTGGGTCAGCAACATGCGCCGCACATCGGGGTGCACGATGATCGGGTCGGCCGCCTTGCCCGGCTCGGCCGGGCCGGTCAGCGCGCGGGATTGCAGGCGCTCGCGGGCATAGGCCAGCGCGCCCTGGAAGGCGCGTTCGGCGATGCCCAGGCCCTGCAGGCCGACCTGGAAACGGGCGTCGTTCATCATGGTGAACATGCAGGCCAGGCCCTGGTTGGCCTCGCCCACCAGCCAGCCGGTGGCGCCGTCGAAGTTCATCACGCAGGTGGCGGCGCCCTTGATGCCCATCTTGTGCTCGATGGCCCCGCAGGACAGGGCGTTGCGCGCCCCCGGGGTACCGTCGGGGTTGGCGATGAACTTGGGCACCAGCAGCAGCGAGATGCCCTTCACCCCGGCGGGGGCATCGGGCAGGCGCGCCAGCACCAGGTGGACGATGTTCTCGGAGAAGTCCTGCTCGCCACCGCTGATGAAGATCTTGCTGCCGCTGACCGCGTAGCTGCCGTCGGCCCGGGGCTCGGCGCGGGTGCGCAGCAGGGCCAGGTCGGTGCCGGCCTGGGGCTCGGTGAGGCACATGGTGCCGGTCCACACGCCGCTGACCATCTTGCCCAGGTAGTCGCGCTTGAGGGCCTCGCTGCCGTGTGTGTGCAGCGCCAGCACCGCGCCTTCGGTAAGGCCGGAATAGACGCGGAAGGACAGGCTGGCGGCCATCAGCATCTCGTGGAAGCTGGCGGCCACCAGCTGCGGGAAGCCCTGGCCGCCGTGCTCCACCGGGCCGGTCATGCTGGCCCAGCCGTTGTCGCAGTACTGCTGGTAGGCCTCGCGGAAGCCCGTGGGGGTGGTGACGACGCCGCCTTCGAGGGTCACGCCCTCTTCGTCGCTGGCGCGGTTGAGCGGGGCGATGACTTCGCCGGTGTAGCGCGCGCCTTCTTCCAGCACGCCGTCGATCAGCTCGCGGTCCAGGCCATTGCCCAGCCGTTCGCAGTGGCCGGCGGCGTCGAACAGTTCATGGAGCACGAAGCGCATGTCGCGCAGGGGGGCGGTGTAGCTCATTTCAGGCCTCCAGGCGGTAGTCGGCGAAGCCCCGGCCTTCGGCGGCCAGGCGCTGGATCAGGGCGGCGGGTTGCCAGTGCAGGCCGTGGCGGCCGGCGAGGTATTCCAGGCGCTCGCGCAGGGCCTCCAGGCCCTGGCCGTCGGCCCAGCTCATGGGGCCGCCCTTGTCGGCAGGGAAGCCGTAGCCGTTGAGGTAGACGGTGTCGATGTCGGCGCTGGAGGCGGCGATGCCCTCTTCGAGGATCTTCGCGCCTTCGTTGACCAGGGCCAGCAGGCAGCGCTCGAGGATTTCCTCCTGCCCGATGGCCCGGCGCTGGAAGCCGAGCTGCTCGGAGACGGCCAGCACCAGGGCGTCCACTTCCGGGTCATGCTCGGCCTGGCGGCTGCCTTCGGCGTAGCGGTAGTAGCCCATGCGCGACTTCTGGCCGAAGCGGCCAAGGGCGCAGAGGCGGTTGTCCACCTGCACCGCCGGGTCGTCCTGGCCCTTGCCGGACAGCTCGCGGGCGCGCCATTCGAGGTCGATGCCGACCACGTCGTACATGCGGAACGGGCCCATGGCGAAGCCGAAGGCCTGCAGGGCGGCGTCCACCTGGTGGGGGAAGGCACCTTCCAGCAGCATCATCCGCGCCTCGCGGACGTAGGTGTGGAGCATGCGGTTGCCGATGAAGCCGTCGCAGTTGCCGGCGACGACGCTGACCTTGCCCATGCGCTTGCCCAGGTCCAGGGCAGCGTCCAGCACCGGCTGGGCGGTCCTGGCGCCGCGCACGATCTCCAGCAGCTTCATGATGTGCGCCGGGCTGAAGAAGTGCAGGCCGAGGACCTGCTCGGGACGGGCGGTGACGGCGGCGATGGCATCGATGTCCAGCGCCGAGGTGTTGCTGGCGAGGATGGCCGAGGGTTTCAGCCGGGCATCCAGCTCGCGGAAGATCTGCTGCTTGAGGTCGAGGTTCTCGTAGACCGCTTCGATCACCAGGTCCACCTCGGCCAGGTCGGCATAGCCCTGCACCGGCTGGATGCGCGCGCGGCGGGCGGCGGCCTCGGCTTCGTCGATGCGGCCCTGGCGCACGTTGTGGGCGTAGGTGTCGGCCACCACGCCCAATCCCTGTTCGAGCATCTGCGGGTTGCTGTCCAGCCAGCACACGGGAATGCCGGCGCTGGCCAGGCTCATGACGATGCCGCGGCCCATGGTGCCGGCGCCGATCACGGCGGCGTGCTGGATGTCGTAGGGGGTGCGGGTCATTGCCTCGTCCTCTTGTTGTTCTGGGGGTGGGGAGCGTGAAAGCCGTGGAACACAGTAAGGAAGCCGGTACTATTTTTGAAATTTAGTCTTGTGATAGGCCGCATTCCCGTCGTGAATATTTCCAACTTCGACCTGAACCTGCTGCGGGTGCTCGATGCCCTGCTGCGCGAACGCAGCGTGTCCCGCGCGGCGGAGCGCCTGGCGCTGAGCCAGCCGGCGGTGAGCAACGCCCTGAACCGCCTGCGGGAGCTGCTCGGCGACCCGCTGCTGACCCGCGTGGGCCGGGGCATGCAGCCCACGGCACGGGCCCTGGCGCTGGAGATGCCGATCCGCGCGGCGCTGCGCCAGATCGAGCAGAGCCTGGTGACCGGCGAGGGCTTCGACCCGGCACGCAGCCAGCAGCGCTTCACCATCGCGGTAACCGACTACGTGGAGCTGATCGCCATGCCCCGGCTGCTGCAGCAGCTGGCCCTGGAGGCGCCGGGGCTACGCATCGCCATCCGCCACCTGACCCCGAGCCTGCCGGCCGAGGCGCTGGACCAGGGCGAGCTGGACCTGGTGCTGGGGCGCTTCGAGCGCATCCCGGCGCGCTTCCGGGCACGGCGCTGGATGAGCGAGAGCCTGCGCCTCGTGGCCCGCCGCGATCACCCGCAGCTGCAACAGGCGCCGGACCTGGCGACCTTCCTGAGGCTACGCCACCTGTGGGTGCATGGGGGCCAGACCAAAGGCATGGTGGACCAGTGGCTGGGGGAACAGGGCCTGGCGCGGGACATCGTCTACACCACGCCGAACTACCTGCAGGCGGCCCACATCGTGGCCGGCACCGACCTCACGGTGGTGCTGCCGGCGCGGCTGGCGGCGCACTTCGCGCGGTTGCTGCCGCTCGCCGTGCACCCCCTGCCCTTCGCCCTGGGGCCGTTCCACCTGGACCTGGTGAGCCTGGCCCAGCGCGACTCCGACGCGGCGCTGGGCTGGCTGGTGGAGCAGTTGATGGGGGTCGGCCAGGCCTGAGCGGCCGGGCCGGGTGGGATGCAGGTCAGGGCAGGATGGCGAAGACGCGGGCGGGGAAGCCGGTGCCACGGGCTATCTTCGGGAAGCTGACCACGGCCAGGGCGCCGGCCTCGGGCACCTGGTCGAGGTTGGCGAGCAGCTCGATCTGGTAGTGGTCCTTGCCGAGGATGTAGGACTCCAGGGAGTAGTCGTCCTTGCTGGTGGCGATGCCCGGGTCGGTGTCGGTGGTCTCGTGGCCGGAGGCGGTGATCTTGCGGGTCTCGTAGAGGTACACCAGGGCCTCCTTGCTCCAGCCGGGGTAGTGGGCCACGCCCTGGGCGTCGGCGTTCTGGATCTTCTCCTGGCTCGGCCAGCGCTTGGACCAGTCGCTGCGCAGGGCGACGAAGGCGCCTTCGGGCACCGGGCCGTGCTTGGCCTCCCAGGCCTTCACGTCGGCCAGGGTCAGCACGTAGTCGGGGTTCTTCGCCGCCTGCTGGTGGATGTCCAGCACCACCAGGGGCAGCAACTGCTCCTTCACGTCGATCTGGTCGATGCTGCGCAGGCCCTTGTGGAAGTGCACGGGCGGGTCGACGTGGGTGCCCCATTGGCCGACGTGGGTGTAGAGGTCCACCTGGAAGCCGTCCTTGTCGACGGTGTAGAGGGTCTTGCGCTGGGCGTTGTCGAAGCCCTTCCAGTGCGGGACCTGTTCGTCGTAGGGGTGGGTCAGGTCGACCCAGGTCTTGCTCTTCAGCGTGGCGTAGGTGTCCCAGAGCCCGGGTTGGGCGGCCTGGGCCAGCAACGGCAGCAACAGGGGAAGGGTGAGGGCCAGACGGCCCAGACGGTGTTTCGACATGACCATGCTCCTGGGTGGTATGACGGTACGGGCGGCTGCCTATACTGCGCTGCCTAATAACCTAAAAGGAGAAACACCATGTCGTCTAAGCACTTGATCGAATATGCAAATGCCTCGCCTGAAGTCCGTGCGGTCTACGACGACATCATGGCCACCCGCCAGGTGGACCAGGTGAACAACTTCTGGAAGGCCCTCGCCCGTCACCCGCAGACCCTGCGCCGTACCTGGGAAAGCCTGAAGGAGGTGATGGTGGCGGACGGCGAGCTGGACCCGCTGACCAAGGAACTGATCTACATCGCGGTGAGCGTGACCAACAACTGCGGCTACTGCGTGGGCTCGCACACGGCGGCGGCGCGCAAGGCGGGCATGAGCGAGGCGATGTTCGGCGAGCTGCAGGCGGTGGTGGCGATGGCCAACGAGACCAACCGGCTGGCCATCGGCTACCGGGTGCCGCTGGACGCGGCGTTCGAGGAGTGACTCAGGCGATGCGCGGCGGGCGCTGCAGTTCGTACTGGTCATGGCCGTCGTCCCAGCCGGCCTCCCAGGCCGCTGCGAGGACGTCCGCCGCGTAGGGTTGCGGGTCGATGGGCTGGCCGGTGAGACCGGCCATGTAGCCCTGCTGGTAGGCCTTGTTCAGGTCTTCCAGGCTCCACAGCGGCGGAGCGGGCTCTTGATCGTGATCGGGCGGCGCCATGACGCAGGCTCGCAGAAGGGTTCAGGCACCATGCTAGCCGTCGGCTTTCCGGCATGGATGGCCACTTGTCCCACCTGGAGCCCCAGCTTGTCGGTTTTGTGACGCGGCGCTCGCTCCGTTTGCCTCAGTTGCTCAGCAGCCCGAGGATGCTGGCCTGGTAGGCGGCGACGAAGGTGTCGAAGTCCCCCTCGGGCTCGGCTTCCAGGCGTGCCTGCTCCTCCAGCGACGAGCGGGCCATGGCTTCGAAGCGCTCCACGTCGGCAGCGTCCAGCGGGCGCTCGCGGAACGCGCGGGCATGGGCCTCGCTCTGGCGCAGGGCGAACTGGCTGAAGCTCTCACCCCGTTCGCGCAGCTCCGCCAGCACCTGGGCCGACGGCGTCAGGGACGGGTCCTCGACCTTGCGACGCTGTTCGGCCAGGGCCTGGGCGTGGGCTTCGCCGCCCTGGGCGCGGTCCAGCAGCGCGGCGGTCTGGGCGATGCGGTCCAGCAGTTCGCCGGCCCACTCCACCAGGCCGATCTCGCCGTCAGGGCGCTGCAGGCGCAGGCCCGGACGGCGGCCTTCCTTGACCACCCGCTGGAAGTTGTCGGTGCAGGCGCGGCACTCGTCGCCGGCCATCGGCGGGCTGTCGGCCAGGGCGCAGTAGAGCAGGAAGGCGTCGAGGAAGCGCGACTCGGTGAGGTCGATGCCCAGCGGCAGGAAGGGGTTGATGTCCAGGCAGCGCACTTCGACGTACTGCACGCCACGGGCCATCAGGGCCTGGATCGGGCGTTCGCCGGTGTAGGTGACGCGCTTGGGGCGGATCGAGGAGTAGTACTCGTTCTCGATCTGGATGACGTTGGTGTTCAGCTGCACCCACTCGCCGTTCTGCTTGGTGCCGATCTCGGCATAGGGCGGGTACGGCGTGGAAACGGCCTGGCGCAGGCTCGACAGGTAGCTGTCGAGGCTGTTGTAGCAGGGCGTCAGGCCGGCCTGGGCGTTGTTCTGGTAGCCCAGGTCGCTCATGCGCAGGCTGGTGGCCCAGGGCAGGTAGAGGGTGTCGGCATCGAGGCGGTCGAGGTCGTGGGGACGGCCGCGCAGGAAGTTCTCGTCCAGCGCCGGGGCGGCGCCGAACAGGTACATCAGCAGCCAGCTGTAGCGGCGGAAGTTGCGGATCATGGCGATGTAGCGCGCCGACTGGTAGTCGCGCTCGCTCTGGGTATCGCCCTCGGCCGCCTTGAGCAGCGGCCACAACGCCTCGGGCAGGGAGAAGTTGTAGTGGATGCCGGCGATGCACTGCATGGTCTTGCCATAGCGCACGGCCAGGCCACGCCGGTAGACGTACTTCAGCCGGCCGATGGGCGAGGTGCCGTAGTGGGCGATGGGGATGGCCTCCTCGCTCGGCAGGCGGCCGGGCATGGAGGCGCTCCACAGGTATTCGCCGTCCAGCTTCTGGTAGGTGAAGCGGTGGATGCGGTCGAGGTCGTCGAGGGTGGCGGCGGGGTCGTGCTCGGTGGGGGTGATGAATTCGAGCAGCGACTCGGAGTAGTCGGTGGTGATCTGCCCGTGGGTCAGGGCCGAACCCAGGGCCACCGGGTGGTCGGTCAGGGCCAGCTGGCCACGCGGGTCGACGCGCAGGCATTCACGCTCGATGCCGTGCAGGCACTGGGTCAGCAGGGACAGGTTGGCTCGCTCGCCAAGCAGCGCCAGGCGGCGGGAGAGAAGGTCGCTCAATTTGGAATCCTGTGGGTCCCAGTGGACAGTCGCCCCAATATGAGGGTGGACTGATCGGTCTACAAGGGGCGGACATGACTGCGTTGTCGCTTCGTCCAGAATAGAGCGTCGCCGTCCTGGCGCTTACAGCTGGGCGAAGGTGCCTTGTCCCTTGGCGACCAGCTTGTCGCCCTGGAGCACGTCGGCCTCGACCACCAGGGTGCGCGAGCCGGCGTGCAGCACGCGGGCCCGGCAGGTGATCTCGCCGTCGGCCACGGGGCGGATGTAGTTGATCTTGCATTCGATGGTGGCGCTGCGTCGGTCGAAGCCGTGGACGCTGGTGCAGGCCAGGCCCATGGCGATGTCCAGCAGGGTGAAGATCGCCCCGCCGTGCATCACCTGGCCCCGGTTGCGCAGGTGCTCGCCCATGGGCAGGCGGGCCTCGGCGACACCGTCGCCGAGGCTCACCGCTTCGATGCCGAGCAGCCGGCTGAAGGCGCTGGCGGTCTGCGGGTCATCGAGTGCCATGGCCTTACTTCTTCTTGATCTGCTTGGCGTTGGCGAACAGCGAGGCCATGGCGTTGTTCGCCGGGGCCGCCTGCTGCTGGCGCGGGGCACCGCGATCAGGGCGCTGGCCGCCCTGCGGACGACCGCCGCCGCGCGGGCCCTCGACCTTCTCGCCGGGGGTGTCGCTCATGCGCATGGACAGGCCGACGCGGTTGCGCGGGATGTCCACCTCCATGACCTTGACCTTGACGATGTCGCCGGCCTTGACCACCTCGTACGGGTCCTTGACGAACTTCTCCGACAGCGCGGAGATGTGCACCAGGCCGTCCTGGTGGACGCCGATGTCGACGAAGGCACCGAAGTTGGTGACGTTGGTCACCACGCCTTCCAGCACCATGCCGGGCTTGAGGTCCTTGAGGCTCTCGACGCCGTCCTGGAACTCGGCGGTCTTGAACTCGGGACGCGGGTCGCGGCCGGGCTTGTCCAGTTCCTTGAGGATGTCGGTGACGGTGGGCAGGCCGAAGGTCTCGTCGGTGAACTTGGCCGGGTCCAGGCGCTTGAGGAAGCCCGAGTCGCCGATCAGGGTGCGGATGTCGCGGCCGGTATCGGCGGCGATGCGCTGCACCAGCGGGTAGGTCTCCGGGTGCACGCCCGAGGCGTCCAGCGGGTTGTCGCCGTTCATCACGCGGAGGAAGCCGGCGGCCTGCTCGAAGGTCTTCTCGCCGAGGCGGCTGACCTTCTTCAGTTCGTCGCGGGTCTTGAACGCGCCGTTGGCATCGCGGTAGGTGACGATGTTCTGCGCCAGGGTGCTGTTGAGGCCGGAGATGCGCGCCAGCAGGGCGGCGGAAGCGGTGTTCACGTCCACGCCGACGGCGTTCACGCAGTCCTCGACCACGGCGTCCAGGCTGCGCGCCAGCTGCAGCTGGGAGACGTCGTGCTGGTACTGGCCGACGCCGATGGATTTCGGGTCGATCTTCACCAGCTCGGCCAGCGGGTCCTGCAGGCGGCGGGCGATGGAGACGGCGCCACGCAGGGACACGTCCAGCTCGGGGAATTCCTTGGCCGCCAGTTCCGAGGCGGAGTACACCGAGGCGCCGGCCTCGCTGACCATGATCTTGGTGAGCTTCAGGCCCGGCAGCTTGCGCACCAGCTCGCCGGCCAGCTTGTCGGTCTCGCGGCTGGCGGTGCCGTTGCCGATGGCGATCAGCTCGACGCCGTGCTTGGCGCAGAGCTTGCCGAGGGTGGCCAGGGTCTCGTCCCACTTGTTGTGGGGCACGTGGGGGTAGACGGTGGCGGTGTCCAGCAGCTTGCCAGTGGCATCCACCACGGCCACCTTGCAGCCGGTGCGCAGGCCCGGGTCCAGGCCCAGGGTGCAGCGCGGCCCGGCCGGGGCGGCCAGCAGCAGGTCATGCAGGTTGCGGGCGAAGACGTTGATCGCCTCGGTCTCGGCGGCTTCGCGCAGCTCGCCCAGCAGGTCGGTCTCCAGGTGGGTGTAGAGCTTGACCTTCCAGGTCCAGCGCACCACCTCGCCCAGCCACTTGTCGGCGGCGCGGCCCTGGTCCTTCACGCCGAAGCGCTCGCCGATCATCACCTCGCAGGGGTGCAGGGTGCCCGGCAGTTCCTCGCCCACCTTCAGGGCGATGCTCAGCACGCCCTCGTTGCGCCCGCGGAAGATCGCCAGGGCACGGTGGGACGGCACGCCCTTGAGGGCTTCGTCGTGCTCGAAGTAGTCGCTGAACTTGGCGCCTTCCTGCTCCTTGCCGGCCACCAGGCGGGCGGACAGGGTGGCGTTGTCCTTGAGGTAGCTGCGCAGGCTGGCCAGCAGGGTGGCGTCCTCGGCGAAGCGCTCCATGAGGATGTACTTGGCGCCTTCCAGCACGGCCTTGGTGTCGGCGAAGCCCTTCTCGGCATCGATGAAGCGCGCGGCTTCGGCCTCCGGGGCCAGGCTCGGGTCGGCGAACAGCGCATCGGCCAGCTCGCCCAGGCCGGCTTCCAGGGCGATCTGGCCCTTGGTGCGGCGCTTCTGCTTGTAGGGGAGGTAGAGGTCTTCGAGGCGGGTCTTGGTGTCGGCCAGCTTGATCTCGCGGGCCAGTTCCGGAGTCAGCTTGCCCTGCTCCTCGATGCTGGCGAGGATCGCGCCACGGCGGTCCTCCATCTCGCGCAGGTAGCGCAGGCGCTCTTCCAGGGTGCGCAGCTGGGTGTCGTCCAGGCTGCCGGTGACTTCCTTCCGGTAACGGGCGATGAAGGGCACGGTGGAGCCCTCGTCTAGCAGGGCAACGGCGGCGGCGACTTGCTGCGGGCGTACACCCAGCTCTTCAGCGATACGGTTGTTGATGCTGTCCATTGAGAAAAAACACACCTGTAAGCAACGGAAGAACCGGCCGGCAAGGGCCCGGCCGGGCAAAAGAGCGGCGCATTATAAACACCGGCCCGCGCCGGCCAGGGAACCGTTGGGGGAAAAATCTGCTAACAATGGACGGGCCGCCGCACCGGTGGCCTGAGCGATAATGCCGCGCCGAAGAATCTGGAGTGACCATGAGCAGCATCCCCAACGCCGAGGGTGAAAAGATCCTGATCGTCGACGACGACGCGCGCCTGCGCCGTCTGCTCGAACGCTTCTTCGAGGAACAGGGCTACCGCGTGCGCGCGGTGGAAAACGTCGAGCAGATGGACCGCCTGCTGGCCCGCGAGCTCTTCCACCTGCTGGTGCTGGACCTGATGCTGCCCGGCGAGGACGGCCTCTCCGCCTGCCGCCGCCTGCGCGCCTCGAACAACCAGGTGCCGATCATCATGCTCACCGCCAAAGGCGACGAATCCAGCCGCATCCAGGGCCTGGAGCTGGGCGCCGACGACTACCTGGCCAAGCCCTTCAACCCGCGCGAGCTGCTGGCCCGGGTCAAGGCCGTGCTGCGCCGCCAGGCGCCCCAGGTGCCGGGCGCGCCGTCCAGCGAGGACGAGGTGGTCAGCTTCGGCGAGTACGAGCTGTCCCTGGCCACCCGCGAGCTCAAGCGCGGCGATGACGTGCACATGCTCACCACCGGCGAATTCGCCGTGCTCAAGGCCCTGGTCCAGCACGCCCGCGAACCGCTGACCCGCGACAAGCTGATGAACCTGGCCCGTGGCCGCGAGTGGGACGCCCTGGAGCGCTCCATCGACGTGCAGATCTCGCGCCTGCGCCGGCTGATCGAACCCGACCCGTCCAAGCCGCGCTACATCCAGACCGTCTGGGGCGTCGGCTACGTCTTCGTGCCGGACGGCAACAAGTGAACCTTCCCGCCGCGCGCCCTCCGCGCGGCACGTCCGCCCCCGGCACCCGCCCGCCCATGAAAGCGCCCTACTGGTTCCCGCAGAGCTTCTTCTCCCGCACCCTCTGGCTGGTGCTCATCGTCGTGCTGTTCTCCAAGGCGCTGACCCTGGTGTACCTGATGATGAACGAGGACGTGCTGGTGGACCGCCAGTACAGCCACGGCGCGGCGCTGACCCTGCGCGCCTACTGGGCCGCCAGCGAGGGCGAGCGCGACCAGCTGGCCCGCGCCGCCGGCCTGGCCCGGGTGAGCCAGGAGGACGTGCCACAGACGGAACAGCACTGGCCCTACAGCGAGATCTTCGAACGGCAGATGCAGACCGAACTGGGCCCGCAGACCGAAGTCCGCCTGCGCGCCAAGAGCCCGCCGGCGCTCTGGGTCCATGCTCCCAGCCTCGGCCCGGACTGGGTGCGCATCCCGCTCTACCCGCACCCGCTGCGCGGCCAGCGCATCTGGAGCGTGCTCGGCTGGTTCCTCGGCATCGGCCTGCTGTCCACCGCCGCCGCCTGGATCTTCGTGCGCCAGCTCAACGCCCCGCTCAAGCGCCTGGTGTTCGCCGCCCGCCACCTCGGCCAGGGCCGCAGCGTGCGCCTGCCGGTGAGCGACACGCCCAGCGAGATGACCGAGGTGTACCGCGCCTTCAACCAGATGGCCGAAGACGTCGAGCAGGCCGCCCGCGAGCGCGAGCTGATGCTGGCCGGCGTCTCCCATGACCTGCGCACGCCGCTGACCCGCCTGCGGCTGTCCCTGGAGCTGATGAGCGCCGACTCGGAGCTGACCGAGGACATGGTCCGCGACATCGAGGACATGGACGCCATCCTCGACCAGTTCCTCGCCTTCATCCGCGATGGCCGCGACGAACGCGTGGAGGAAATGGACCTGGGCGAACTGGTGCGCGAGGTGGTGGCGCCCTACAACCAGCAGGAGGAACAGGTGCGCCTGTGCCTGGAGCCGGTGCCGCCGGTGCCGCTGCGCCGGGTGTCGATGAAGCGCCTGCTCGCCAACCTCATCGAGAACGCCCTGCGCTACGGCAACAACGGTGTGGAAGTGGCGGCCTACGTGGCCGGCGACCACGCCGCGCCCTACGTGGTGCTGAGCGTGCTGGACCGCGGCCAGGGCATCGACCCGGCCGAGCTGGGCGACATCTTCAACCCCTTCATCCGCGGCGACCGCGCCCGGGGTGGCAAGGGCACCGGCCTGGGGTTGGCCATCGTCAAGCGCATCGCCGCCCAGCACGGCGGCAGCGTTGAGCTGCGCAACCGCTCCGGCGGCGGCCTGGAAGCCCGCGTCTGCCTGCCCCTGGGGCTGCTGCTGCCGCGCGACGCGGCCTGAGTCCATCGCGCCTGCAAACCCCGGGTCGCCTGGCCGGCCCGGGGCCCTCCTGCCTTCTGTCGACGCGCCGCAACGGCGCTCATTTCGATAGTGTCACTTTGCCCTGATCCACGTACTCTAGGCGCCCTGAACCCTGCCCAGCCCTGCGTCGACAAGAGGCCCCCATGCCCGACGCCCACGCCCTTGCGCCCCGATGGACCTGGTGGGTGCCCTTGCCCCTGCTGCACCTGGCCACCTGGATGTCGCTGGGCACCCAGATTTCGGGCGGTGTCGCGCTCTGGTACCTGCCATTCGCCCTCGGCCTGGTGCTGACCCTCTGGTGGGGCCCCCGGGTACTGGCCAGCGTCTACCTCAACGCCGTGGCGAGCATCCCGCTGTGGGGGCTGGACTGGCACCTGGCACCGTTTTACGCCCTGCCCGAAACCCTCTCCATCGGCGTCGCCTGGCTGCTGTTGCGCCGGCACCAGGCCGAGGCCGGCCTGCCGGACTTCGCCAGCCTGCTGCGCTTCATGCTGCTGGGCGTGCTGGTGCCGGTGACCCTGGTCAGCCTCGGCGTCCAGGCCAGCCTGCTGGCCACCGGCGTCATCACCCGCCAGGCCTGGCTGCTGGCCAGCCTGCAGATGTGGATGGGCGACAGCCTCACCACCCTGGTGCTGAGCCTGCCGCTGCTGGTCTACGGCACCCCCTGGCTGCGCCGCAACGGCTGGGCGCTCGGCGTCTACGAGCCGCTGCCGGAGGCCATCCGCCGCCTGCCGCCCTGGCCCGTCCTGCTGCTGCCGGCGGTGGCATTGCCGCTGCTGATGGCGGTTATGCCGCTGCCCATGACCCTGCCGGTGATCGGCCTGGCGATCCTCGGCCTGGCCCTCGGCTGGGGCTTCAGCGGCGCACTCTGGGGCGCGGTGGTCACGACCATCAGCGTGCTGGCGCTGCCGGCCCTGCGCGAGCTCGGCGACGCCAGCCAGTGGCTGGAAACGCGGCGCATCGAGCTGCAGTTCAGCGTGTTGCTGCTGATGGTCTCCGCCCTGCTGGTGGGCCGCAGCCTCAGCGACCTGCGCCTGAACCTGCGGCGCCGCGCCGAGATGCAGCGCGAGCTGGCCATGACCAACCTGGCCATGGAGGCGACTCCGCTGGGCGTCACCATCGCCGATGCCCGTGACCCCGACTTCCCGCTGATCTACTGCAACAGCGCCTTCGAGCGCATCACCGGCTACCGCCGCGAGGACGCCCTCGGCCGCAACTGCCGCTTCCTCGTCGGGCACGACCGCAACCAGCCCGCCCTGCGGCACCTGCGCGCCGCCATCGAGAAAGGCGAGCCGACCCAGGTGATCCTGCGCAACTACCGCAAGGACGGCAGCCTGTTCTGGAACGAGGTGACCCTGGCACCGATGCGCGACGGCGAGGGCATCAGCCACTTCGTCGCCCTGCAGCACGACGTCAGCACCCGCGAGCTGCTGTCCGAAGAGCTGGCCATGCGCCGCGAGGAACTGCTGCGCCAGACCCACCTGCTGAGCCAGACCGAAGCCATCGCCGACCTCGGCGGCTGGGTGCTGCAGCTGCCGGCACGCACGCTGTTCTGGAGCGAGGGCACCTTCCGCATCTTCGACCTCGACCCCGCCGACGGCGCCCCCAGCTTCGAACGGGTGCTGGAGTTCTTCGACGCCGCCAGCCGCCAGCAGGCCGAAGCCACCCTGCAGCGGGTGCAGGAGACCGGCACCCCCTTCGACCTGGAGCTGCGCATCACCAGCGCCAAGGGCATCCCGCGCACCCTGCGCTTCAAGGGCCTGGCCGAGAGCGACGGCGACCAGGTGATGCGCATCTACGGTGCGGTGCAGGACCTCACCGAGCAGAAGCGCACCGAACGCCGCCAGCGCGAGCGCGACGAGCACCTGCACCTGTTCTTCGAAGCCCCGCTGATGGGCATGGCCCTGTGCTCGCCGGAACAGGGCTGGCAGGAAGTGAACTTCAAGCTGTGCAGCATCCTCGGGCGCTCCCGCGAGCAGCTGCAGGGCCACGACTGGATGAGCATCACCCACCCGGACGACCGCCCCCAGGAAAGCGAGCTGCTGGTGGAGCTGCGCCAGGGCCTGCGCGACGGCTACGAACTGGACAAGCGCTTCCTGCGCCCGGACGGCAGCGCGGTGGACACCCGCGTCAACGTCCGTGGCGTGCGCGATGCCGAGGGCCGGCTGTACGCCCTGCTGATCCTGGTGGAGGACGTCAGCGCCCGGCGCGAGGCCGAGGACCGCTACCGCGTGCTGGTGGAACACGCCCCCGAGGCCATCCTGGTGTTCGACCTGGAACGCGGCATCACCGATGCCAACGAGAACGCCGCGCGGCTCTACGGCCTGCCCCGCGAGCAGTTGCTCGGGCGCATGCCCGACAGCTTCAGCCCGCCCTACCAGGCCGACGGGCGCAGCTCCCAGGAGGTCGGCCGCGCCCACGCCCGCGCCGCCCTGGCCGGCGAGACGCCGCTGTTCGAGTGGCTGATGCGCGACTTCGCCGGGCGCGTGCGCCCCTGCGAGGTGCGTCTGGTGCGCCTGCCGGGCCGCGACCGGCAGCTGATCCGCCTGAGCATCACCGACATCTCCGAGCGCCAGCGCTACCAGCGCGAGATCGAGCGCCTGGCCTACAGCGACGAACTCACCGGCCTGCCCAACCGCCGCCTGCTGCTGGACCGTCTGCAGCACGCCATGGCCCGCGAGGTCCGCGACGGCCGCTTCGGTGCGTTGCTGTTCATCGACCTGGACCACTTCAAGACCGTCAACGACAGCCTAGGCCACCCGGTGGGCGACGCCCTGCTGCGGGAGGTCACCGCTCGCCTGGCCGGATGCCTGCGCGCCGAGGACACCCTGGCGCGGCTGGGCGGCGACGAGTTCGTGGTGCTGCTGGAGGCCCTGGCACCGGAGGCCGACGGGGCGGCCGACCACGCCGCCGAAGTGGGCGCCAAGCTGCTGCAGAGCCTGCGTGGCAGCTACCGCGTCGGCGAGCACGAGCTGGCGGTCAGCGCCAGCATCGGCATCGCCCTGCATCCCTTCGACGGCCAGGGCGCCGCCGACGTGCTCAAGCAGGCCGACACCGCCATGTACCGGGCCAAGCAGGGCGGGCGCAATGCGCTGCACTTCTTCGCCCCGGCCATGCAGGCCGCCATCGACCAGCGCCTGCAACTGCAGAGCGACCTGCGCCAGGCCCTGGCGCGGGGCCAGCTGTTCCTTGAATTCCAGCCGCAGCTGGAGCTGGCCGGCGGCCAGGTGGTGGGCGCCGAGGCGCTGCTGCGCTGGCGCACGCCCAGCCGCGGCGTGGTATCACCGGCGCAGTTCATCCCCCTGGCGGAAGAGACCGGGCTGATCCTCGAACTGGGCAACTGGGTGCTGGACCAGGCCTGCGCCAACCTCGCCCAGTGGCTGCCGCACCGGCCCGCCCTGGTGCTGGCGATCAACATCAGCCCCCGCGACCTGCGCCAGCCGGACTTCGTCGAGCGGGTCCGCGACTGCCTGCAACGTCACGGCGTACCGGCCCATGCGCTGGAGCTGGAGATCACCGAGGGCAGCCTGATGGAGGACGTGGAACGCTGCATCGCCGCCATGCTGGAGCTGAAGCAGCTGGGGGTGCGCTTCGCCATCGACGACTTCGGCACCGGCTACTCCTCGCTGATCTACCTCAAGCGCCTGCCGCTGGACCGGCTGAAGATCGACCGCAGCTTCGTCGAGGGGCTGGAGCAAGAGGGCAGCGACGCGGCACTGGTGGAGACCATCCTCGCCATCGGCCGCAACCTGGGCCTGGAATGCGTGGCCGAAGGCATCGAGGCGGACGCCCAGTACCAGTCCCTGCGCCGGCTGGGCTGTGCCCTGGGCCAGGGCTTCCATATCAGCGAGCCGCTGGACGGGCCGGCCTTCCTGGCCTGGCTGCAGCGCCGCGAGCGCGCCCTGGCCGACTCGGCCTGAGGAACGGCTGGACGGGCCTCAGCCCTTGCCCTTGGTACGGGTGAGGTTGGGGCCGGCGTGCTTTTCCAGGTGCTCGATGATGATGCCGGCGACGTCCTTGCCGGTGGTGGTCTCGATGCCCTCCAGGCCCGGCGAGGAGTTCACCTCCATCACCAGCGGGCCGTGGTTGGAGCGCAGGATGTCCACCCCGGCCACCGACAGGCCCATGACCTTGGCCGCGCGGATCGCGGTCATGCGTTCCTCGGGGGTGATCTTGATCAGGCTGGCGGTGCCGCCCCGGTGCAGGTTGGAGCGGAACTCGCCGGGCTTGGCCTGGCGCATCATCGCGGCGATCACCTTGTCGCCCACCACGAAGCAGCGGATGTCGGCGCCGCCGGCTTCGCGGATGTACTCCTGCACCATGATGTTCTGCTTCAACCCCATGAAGGCCTCGATCACCGACTCGGCGGCCTTCTCCGTCTCGCACAGCACCACGCCGATGCCCTGGGTGCCTTCCAGCACCTTGATCACCAGCGGGGCGCCGTTGACCATGCGGATCAGGTCGGGGATGTCGTCCGGCGAGTGGGCGAAGCCGGTCACCGGCAGGCCGATGCCCTTGCGCGAGAGCAGTTGCAGGGAGCGCAGCTTGTCCCGCGAGCGGGAGATGGCGACGGACTCGTTGAGCGGGTAGACCCCCATCATCTCGAACTGGCGCAACACCGCGCAGCCGTAGAAGGTGACCGAGGCGCCGATGCGCGGGATCACCGCGTCGAAGCCCTCCAGGGCACGGCCGCGGTAGTGGATCTGCGGCTTGTGGCTGGCGATGTTCATGTAGGCCCGCAGGGTGTCGATGACCACCATCTCGTGACCGCGCTGCTGGCCGGCCTCCACCAGACGACGGGTCGAATACAGACGCGGGTTGCGCGACAGCACGGCAATCTTCATTGGGCACCTGGGAGAGAATCGAACGCCGGCAGGGTCGGCTTGTCCTGTACGTAGCTGAGGGCGGGGTTGACCACCAGTTGCCCGTCCACCAGGGCCTTGGAGCCGATGAGCACGCGGTAGCGCATGGCCTTGCGGCAGGCGAGGGTGAACTCGATGGGCCAGGCGCGATCGCCCAGCACCACGGTGGTGCTGATGACGTAGCGGCTCTGGGCCTGGCCGTTGGAACTCTTGATCGTGCGCACCGAGACCAGCCGCGCCTCGCAGCGGTGGCGCCGCTGCACCAGGGTGCCCAGGTGCGCGGTGAAGCGCACCCAGCGCTCGCCATCGCGCTCGAAGGGCACGATGTCGCTGGCGTGCAGGCTGGAGGTGCTCGCGCCGGTGTCGACCTTCGCTCGCAGACCGACCATGCCGAGCTCCGGCAGGGCGATCCATTCACGCAGGCCGACCACGGAGAGGTGATCGAAGGTCTTCACGGCGGGGATTCCGGTAGAGTTGCCGGCATTCTAGATGGGCCGTGTGACAACTGCATCCGCCACCGGCCGACGATGTGCGGGCGCCCGCAGGGTGCCCCGGAGGGAAAGCAACGATGCGCGAGAAAGACGACGACAAGGTGCGCCTGGACAAGTGGCTCTGGGCCGCACGCTTCTACAAGACCCGCGCCCTGGCCAAGGAGGCCATCGAGGGCGGCAAGGTCCATCACCGGGGCGAGCGCTGCAAGCCGGGCAAGGAGCCACGGGTCGGCGATGAGTACGTGATCCGCACCGGCTTCGACGAACGTACCGTGGTGGTTCGTGCTCTGTCGGTGGTGCGCCGGGGCGCGCCCGAGGCCCAGGCGCTGTACGAAGAGACGGCGGACAGCATCGCCCGCCGTGAAGAAGCGGCCGCCCTGCGCAAGGCCGGGGCCCTGGGGGTGCAGACCGACGGACGGCCCACCAAGAAGCAGCGCCGGCAGATCCATTCCCTGCGCGGCGCCGCCGAGTAGGTCAGCGCAGGCGCTTGGTATCCAGCAGCGCCAGGCGGTTCACCAGCGGGATGTAGCCGCCCAGGCGCAGCGCCGGGCTGGCCAGCCACTGCAGCAGGTGCGCCAGGTGGCTGCCGGCCGGGGTGCAGAAGCCCCAGGCGATGACCACCAGGGTGATCACCAGGCCACCGACCACATCGTCCGTCAGCCAGTGAGCACCCGCCACCAGACGCGGCAGCATCAACACCGTGGCGATGGCCAGCACGGTCACGCGCTTCCAGCCACGGGCGAAGATCGCCATGAACAGGCCCCAGAGCATCAGCACCGAAGCGTGGTCCCCCGGGAAGCTGCGGCTGGAACGGTCCTTCACCTCGAACACGCTTTCCAGCAGCGGGAACTGGTCGCTCAGCTGGATACCACCGAGCACCACCGAAGGGCTCGCGTGCTGCCAGCCGAAGTGCACGCCGATCTTGGTGAACAGCGAGCGCACCACCAGCAGCATGGCCAGCAGGGCGATGAAGGTGAACAGCGCCGGGCGCAGCTCGTGGCGACGGAAGGTCCAGTCCTGGCGGATCAGCAGCGCCAGCATCAGGCCGCCAGCGAGGATGTCGAACAGGCGGGTGCTGGCGAAGGCCCAGAGCGCCATCCATACCGGACGGCCTTCGAGGGAGCCGTTCAGCGCCCGGTAGGCGGCATCGTCGGCCAGGTCCCAGAGTTCACGGGTGGTCGGCCACAGCCAGCTGGCCAGTACCAGGGCCGCCAGCAGGTGCAGCCCGAGCAGGGCCGGCCATCGCCAGGAGGCTTGGACGCGCATTGGTTTCTCCATAAAATTCCCATCCTCATCTATCGCGGGCAGCGGAATGGCGCGCTTTATAGTGCGCTGTCACCGATCTGTCACCCTCTTGTGGTTGCCCCCATGCCTATTTCCGACAATTCCCAGCGTTTTATCTTCGACGACACCGACGTACGCGGTGAAATGGTCTCCCTGGGCGAGAGCTACACCCACGTCCTGGCTAAGCACCCCTACCCGGAACCGGTGGCCCAGCTGCTGGGCGAGATGCTCGCCGCCGCCGCGCTGCTGGTGGGCACCCTGAAGTTCGACGGCCTGCTGGTGCTGCAGGCGCGCTCCAGCGGGGCCGTACCGCTGCTGATGGTGGAGTGCTCCAGCGAGCGCGAGATCCGCGGCATCGCCCGCTACCACGCCGAGCAGATCGGCGCCGACGCCGACCTGCGGCAGCTGATGCCCGAAGGCGTGCTGACCCTCACCGTCGACCCCCGTCAGGGCCAGCGCTACCAGGGCATCGTCACCCTCGAAGGCGCCAACCTGGCCGAGTGCCTGTCCACCTACTTCGCCAACTCCGAACAGCTGCCGACCCGCTTCTGGCTCAACGCCGACGGCCGCAACGCCCGTGGCCTGCTGCTGCAGGCCCTGCCCGCCGACCGCCTGAAGGACCCGGAAGCCCGTGCCGCCAGCTGGCAGCACCTGACCACCCTGGCCGACACCCTCACCGCCGAGGAACTGCTGGGCCTGGACAACGAAACCGTGCTGCACCGCCTGTTCCACGAAGAGACCGTGCGCCTGTTCGACCCCCGCCCGCTGCGCTTCCACTGCAGCTGCTCGCGGGAGCGCTCGGCCAATGCCCTGGTCAGCCTCGGCCAGGCCGACGCCGAGGCCCTGGTGGAGGAACAGGGCGGCGCCGTGGTGATCGACTGCCAGTTCTGCAACCAGCGCTACCGCTTCGACGCCGCCGACGTGGCCCAGCTGTTCGCCGGTGGGGGCAGCCGCGCACCGTCGGAAACCCGCCACTGAGTACCGTTCGGCGGAATTCGTAAGGCTGCTACCCATTTGTAGCGAGGGCGCCCCTGTGGATATGTCGCCGGGGCCCCCGCTGCATCGTCGCTTCAGCGGCTGCGGTCCGGAACGTGACCGGCGGGTGCGATTCAAGTCTTGTAGCGGCCTTTCGGCCCCCGATGAGTGGTCACGGAGAACCCCTCCAGCACCCCCTGATTTCGCCTGGAACCCAGGCAGGACGTGCCTTACATCCAGTCATCTCGCAATCGCCCGGTTTCCTCTGGCATAATCCGGCGCACTTTTTTCGCTGTAGCGGGTCGCAAGGCTCACTACATTTCGCATTGGAGGACTCGGCCTCTGGCCGACGGGGAACCACATGACGCAAGCCAATAAAGCCGTGTACACCGACATCAGCGCCGCGCAACTGGTCGAAGAAGCCATCCGCCGTGGCGAAGGTGAACTGGCCGCCAACGGTTCGCTGGTCGTGCAGACCGGCCATCGCACCGGCCGTTCTCCGGCTGACCGCTTCATCGTTCAGGAGCCGAGCACCGACGCCAAGATCGCCTGGGGCGCCATCAACCGTCCCTTCCCGGCGGACAAGTTCGATGCACTGTGGGCCCGTGTCGAAGCCTATGTGACCGAACGCGAGCGTTTCGTCTCCCACGTGCACGTCGGTGCCGACCCCGCGCACTACCTGGCCGTCAAGATGACCACCGAGACCGCCTGGCACAACCTGTTCGGCCGCTGCCTGTTCATCAACCCCGAGCAGTACAACCCGCAGGGCCGCCAGGAATGGCAGATCATCAACGCCCCGAACTTCGTCTGCGAGCCCGAGCGTGACGGCACCAACTCCGACGGTTGCGTGATCCTCAACTTCGCCCAGCAGAAAGTCCTGATCGCCGGCATGCGCTACGCCGGTGAGATGAAGAAAGCCATGTTCTCCGTGCAGAACTTCCTGCTGCCGGAGAAAGACGTGCTGCCGATGCACTGCGCCGCCAACGTCGGCGAAGACGGCGACACCACCCTGTTCTTCGGCCTGTCCGGCACCGGCAAGACCACCCTCTCCGCCGACCCGAGCCGTTACCTGATCGGTGACGACGAGCACGGCTGGGGCGTGGGCACCGTGTTCAACGTCGAAGGCGGCTGCTACGCCAAGTGCATCGACCTGTCCGAGAAGAACGAGCCGGTGATCTGGAAAGCCATCCAGTTCGGCGCCGTGCTGGAAAACGTCGTGCTCAACCCGGAAACCCGCCTGCCCGACTACAGCGACGACAGCCTGACCCAGAACACCCGTGCCGCCTACCCGCTGCACCTGGTGGAGAAGCGCGTCGAAGCCAACCGTGCCGGCGAGCCGAACGCGGTCATCTTCCTGACCTGCGACCTGACCGGCGTACTGCCGCCCGTCTCCATCCTCAACAACGAACAGGCGGCCTACCACTTCCTGTCCGGCTACACCGCCCTGGTCGGCTCCACCGAAATGGGTTCCGGCGGCGGCATCAAGTCCACCTTCTCCACCTGCTTCGGCGCCCCCTTCTTCCCGCGCCCGGCCGGTGAGTACGCCGAACTGCTGATCAAGCGCATCCAGGGCTTCGGTTCCAAGGTGTACCTGGTCAACACCGGCTGGACCGGCGGTGGCTACGGCGTCGGCAAGCGCTTCAGCATCCCCACCACCCGTGGCGTGATCGCAGCCATCCAGAGCGGCGCGCTGGTCGGTGCCGAGACCGAGCACCTGGACATCATCAACCTGGACGTGCCGAAGGCCGTTCCAGGCGTCGAGACCGAGCTGCTCAACCCGCGCAACACCTGGGCTGACAAAGCCGCCTACGACGCAGCCGCCAAGGCCCTGGCCGAGAAATTCGTCGAGAACTTCAAGAAGTTCGACGTCTCCGACGCCATCCGCAACGCCGGTCCCAAGCTGTAAGGGACCCGTTGTACGAAGAAGCCGCCTACGGGCGGCTTTTTCATTTTTCGTGTCCCTATAGACTTGCCCGATCTACACAGCATAGAAGCGCGCTCCGGAGCCAAACCTGACCAGGATGGTGGCGCGGGGAACCTGCCCCTTCAGGAGGCCGAGCGCAGTCGTTACGCAGGGGGACGAGCGGCATGGATGCCGCGAGAGGCGCGCCAGGCCAGGGATGGCCCATCGCGCCGGCCCCCGTAGCGGCGACGTAGCGAGGGAAGTCCCGCGAAGCGGGACCCGGATGCAGGGACGAGCCCTTTTGGTTACTTTTCTGTGGGCGGCATTCCGACGATTGAGAAAAGTGACTCGCCCGGCGGGGCGAAACAGAAGACATCCGCAAAACGCGATAACCAGCCTGGCCGTGGCCACAGGGCGGGTACCAGCGGGTTGCCCCCTCGGCCCAACGCCCCCCCACAGATAGTCCATCATCCCCAGCCCTCTCACGGAGTGACGCCATGCCCCTCGCCACCCTCGCCCGCGTCTTCGGCTACGACCGCTTCCGCCCCGGCCAGGAAGCCGCCGTCAGCGCCGTGCTGGCCGGCCGCTCGGCCGCGGCGATCTTCCCCACCGGCTCCGGCAAGTCCCTCTGCTACCAACTGCCCGCGCTGCACCTGCCGCACCTGACCCTGGTGGTGTCGCCGCTGCTGGCGCTGATGCAGGACCAGTTGGCCTTCCTCCACGCCCACGGCATCGCCGCCGCCAGCATCGACTCGGCCCAGAGCCGCGAAGAGGCTGCCGAGGTCATGGCCCGCGCCCGCAGCGGCGAACTGAAGATCCTGATGATCTCGGTGGAGCGGCTGAAGAACGAACGCTTCCGCCACTTCATCCAGCAGGTGCCGATCTCCCTGCTGGTGGTGGACGAGGCCCACTGCATCTCCGAGTGGGGCCACAACTTCCGCCCCGACTACCTCAAACTGCCGGACTACCAGCGCGAGTTCGGCATCCCCCAGGTGCTGCTGCTCACCGCCACGGCCACCCCGGCGGTGATCGCCGACATGCAGCGCAAGTTCGCCATCGACTCCGCCGACGTGGTCACCACCGGCTTCTACCGGCCCAACCTGCACCTGCAGGTGGAGCCCGTGGCCGGCGAGCAGCGCCGCCGCTACCTGGTGGACTGGCTGCGGGCCCGGCCCGGCAAGCCCGGCATTGTCTACGTCACCCAGCAGAAGAGCGCCGAAGAGCTGGCCACCCACCTCACCCGCCAGGGCATCGACGCCTGCGCCTACCACGCCGGCCTCGACCACAGCGTGCGCGAAGGCCTGCAGCGGCGCTTCATGAACGGCGAGGTGAACCTGATGGTCGCCACCATCGCCTTCGGCATGGGCATCGACAAGGCCGACATCCGCCTGGTGGTGCACTACGACCTGCCCAAGTCGGTGGAGAACTACAGCCAGGAGATCGGCCGCGCCGGCCGCGACGGCCAACCCTCGGAATGCCTGGTGCTGGCCAACCGCGACGGCCTCAACGTGCTGGAGAACTTCGTCTACGGCGACACCCCCGAGCGCGACGGCATCGCCGAGGTGCTGCAGGAACTGCACAGCGCCACCGGCCCCGACGGGCGCTGGGAGCTGATGGCCGGCGCCCTCTCCGAGCAGAGCAACATCCGCCCGCTGCCGCTGAAGACCCTGCTGGTGCAGCTGGAGCTGCGCGGCCTGATCGCCCCGCTGTTCGCCTACTTCGCCGAATACCGCTTCAAGTACCTGATCGAGCCCGAGGCGCTGCTGGCGCACTTCGAGGGCGAGCGCCGGCAGTTCGTCCAGGCCCTGGTGGACACCTCCACCCGCGCGCGCACCTGGTGCACCGTGGACTTCGACCGGCTCTACCGCGAGCACGCCGCCGAGCGTGCGCGGGTCGTGAAGGCCCTGGACTTCTTCCAGGAGCGCGGCTGGATCGAGCTGGAGAGCAAGCAGATGACCGAGGTCTACGCCCTGCGCCAGCCCGACTTCGACGCCGAGGCCCTGGCCGATGAGCTCCACCGCTACTTCCGCCAGCAGGAGGACAGCGAGATCGCCCGCATCCAGGCCATGCTCGCGCTGTTCGCCAGCGACACCTGCCTCAGCGCCCGGCTGGCCCGCTACTTCGGCGACCAGGCCGCCCCGGCCGCCTGCGGCCACTGCTCCGTGTGCGCCGGCCGGGTGGCGGTGCTGCCGCCGCCGGCACCGCTGGCGCCCCTCGCCGGGCAGGATCTGGAAGGCCGCTGCCAGGCCTTCATCGAGCGCTACCGCGAGGCCAAAGGCCGCGCCCCCAGCGTCGACTGCCTGACCCGCCTGCTCTGCGGCATCGCCACCCCGGTGTTCACCCGCCTCAAGGCCCGCAGCCTGCCCGCCTTCGGCGCCCTGGAGGCCTACCCCTACGCCGAGGTGCGCCAGCAACTGGCCGATACCCGGAGGTGATGAATTCGATGTGTTTTATCGCCATTCCTCACTGGTCGGCGTTCACCGGCCTGCTTAGGATGGCGCACCCTTTCCACCGTTGCGCCTGACCAGGAGCCGACCATGCACATCGACGAAGCCATCCGTACCCGCCGCGCCATCAAGGGCTACGACACCCAGCACAGCCTGAGCCGCGAAGAGAAGGACGAACTGCTGAAGCTGGCCCTGCTCGCCCCCACCGCCTTCAACCTGCAGCACGTGCGCCTGGTGGAAGTCAGCGACCCCGCCCTGCGCCAGCAGATCCGCGAAGTAGCGTGGAACCAGGCCCAGGTGACCGAAGCCTCGATGCTGGTGGTGATCTGCGCCCGCCTCGACGCCTGGGAACAGGACGCCGCCCGCGTCTGGGCCGACGCGCCGCAACCGGTGCAGGAATTCATGGCCGGCGCCATCGACAACTACTACCGCGGCAAGCCCCAGGTGCAGCGTGACGAAACCATGCGCAGCTGCGGCCTGGTGGCCCAGACCCTGATGCTGGCCGCGCGCGGCCGTGGCCTGGACAGCTGCCCCATGGACGGTTTCGACTTCGACGCCGTGGCCAAGCTGATCAACCTGCCGGAGAACCACGTCATCGGCCTGATGGTCGCCGTCGGCAAGCAAGCCGTCGAAGCCAAGCCGCGCATCGGCAAGCTGGCCTTCGACGAAGCCGTGATCCGCGACCGTTTCTGATCCCCGCCCCACACCGGGCTGCGCACCCCAGATGCGCAGTCCGTGTCGTTACAGCGCCTTCTCGAAGATCTTGGAGTTGCGCTGGTAGTTGTACAGCGAGGCCCGCGCCGCCGGCAGGCGCTCCACGCCGCTGGGCTGGAAGCCGCGCTCGCGGAACCAGTGGGCGGTACGGGTGGTGAGGACGAACAGGGTCTTCAGGCCCAGGGCCCGGGCCCGTTCCTCGATGCGCTCCAGCAGCTCGTCCCCGCGACCGCCATGGCGGTACTCCGGGTTCACCGCCAGGCACGCCAGCTCCCCCGCCTCGGACTCGGCGATCGGGTAGAGCGCCGCGCAGGCGATGATGTGGCCGTCGCGCTCGACGATGCTGAACTGGCCGATCTCCCGCTCCAGCACTTCTCGCGAGCGACGCACCAGGATGCCCTGCTCCTCCAGCGGAGTGATCAGCTCGATCAGCCCGCCCACGTCGTCGATGGTGGCCTCGCGCAGGGACTCGAACTGCTCCTGGTCCACCAGGGTGCCGCCACCGTCACGGGTGAACAGCTCGGTGAGCAGCGAACCGTCCTCGGCGTAGCTCACCAGGTGGCTGCGCTTGACCCCGCTGCGGCAGGCCTGGGCGGCCGCGTCCAGCAACTCGGCCTGGTAGCCGTTGCCCAGCCGCGCCAGGTGCTGCGGTACCTGCTGCGGGCGCA
The DNA here is from genome assembly GCF_000931385.1 of Pseudomonas sp. FeS53a. NCBI lineage: Bacteria > Pseudomonadati > Pseudomonadota > Gammaproteobacteria > Pseudomonadales > Pseudomonadaceae > Pseudomonas > Pseudomonas sp. FeS53a. The sequence continues at coordinate 14,323 of NZ_JYFT01000036.1, read as the reverse complement.
GCTCACGCACCAGCCGGCCGTGTTCGTCGATCAGCCCGCGTTCGGCGCCGAACAGCACCAGCTTGTCCGCGCCCAGGTCGATGGCGGCACGGGTCGCCACGTCCTCGCAGGCCAGGTTGAAGATCTCCCCGGTGGGGGAATAGCCCAGCGGCGAGAGCAGCACGATGGAGCGCTCGTCCAGCTGGCGGCCGATGCCCTTGCGGTCGACCCGGCGCACCTCGCCGGTGTGGTGGTAGTCGACCCCGTCGACGACGCCGATGGGCCGCGCGGTGACGAAGTTGCCGCCGGTGACCCGCAGCCGCGAGCCCTGCATCGGCGAGGCGGCGATGTCCATGGACAGCCGCGCCTCGATGGCGATGCGCAGCTGGCCCACGGCGTCGATCACGCATTCCAGGGTGGGGCCGTCGGTGATGCGCAGGTCGCGGTGGAAGTGCGGGGTCAGCCCGCGCGCGGCCAGGCGCGCCTCGATCTGCGGGCGCGAACCGTGCACCAGCACCAGGCGCACGCCCAGGCTGTGCAACAGCACCAGGTCGTGGACGATGTTGCCGAAATTCGGGTGGGCAACCCCCTCGCCGGGCAGCATCACCACGAAGGTGCAGTCCCGGTGGGCATTGATGTAGGGCGAAGCATGGCGCAGCCAGTTGACGTAGTCGTGCATGGGATTCCGAATGCCTGTGACGGGGGCGAAATGAACGGTGCTACTCCGGAAACGGAGCAGGTGGCGTTGCGTTTATCGTCGTCGCAGCAACATCAGCGGAAGCCCTCCTGGGGAGTCATCTGGCGGGCACCTCTGAAAACTACCTGCGTTGTCATCGCGGCGTTAAAAACCGGCTCAAAATGCTCATTTACCGTACGTAAACTGCGCTTTTTCGCCTGTTTTTGCCTTGCGCTGACGGCCTCGCCTACGTTTTCAGAGGTGCCCTGGTTGGGTTGGGGTGATGCAGTAATGACGGATCAACTGACGCAACAGCGCCACCGTAGGTGCGATCCGTGACAGTTCGAGGTGCTCGTCGGGCTGGTGTGCGCAGGCGATGTCGCCAGGGCCCAGCACCAGGGTCTGGCAGCCGAGGTGCTGAAGATACGGTGCTTCGGTGCCAAAGGCCACCGCTTCTGCGGCATGCCCGGTTAGACGTTCGGCGAGTTGCACCAGCTCGCTGTCGGCCGGCTCCTCGAACGGCGGCACCGCCGGGTAGAGCGGCCGGTAGTCCAGGGACACGCCGTGGCGCTCGGCCACCGGGCGCAGGCGCTGGCCGATGGCCTCGCGCAGCACCTCGGGCTCCATGCCCGGCAAGGGCCGCAGGTCGAACTCCAGGCTGCACTGGCCGCAGATGCGATTGGGGTTGTCGCCGCCGTGGATGCAGCCCAGGTTGAGGGTCGGCCCCGCCACGTTGAACAGCGGGTTGTGGAAGCGCGCCTGCCATTCGCGGCGCAGCGCCAGCAGCTCGCCGATGCCCTCGTGCATGGCCTCCAGGGCGTTGCGGCCCAACGCCGGGTCGGAAGAGTGGCCGCTCTGCCCGAGGATGTCGATGCGCTCCATCATCACGCCCTTGTGCAGGCGGATCGGCTTCAACCCGGTGGGCTCGCCGATCACCGCCGCCCGCGCCAGGGGCCGACCGGCCGCTGCCAGGGCGCGGGCGCCGGACATGGAGCTTTCCTCGTCGCAGGTGGCGAGAACGATCAGCGGCTGGCGTGGCACCTGCCCATCCAGCCCGCGCACCGCTTCGATCACCAGCGGGAAGAAGCCCTTCATGTCGCAGCTGCCCAGGCCGTACCAGCGATCGCCCACCTCGGTGAGGGCGAGCGGGTCGGTCTGCCACAGCGCCGCGTCGAAGGGCACGGTGTCGCTGTGCCCGGCCAGCACCAGTCCGCCGGGGCCGCTGCCCAGGGTGGCCAGCAGGTTGGCCTTGCCCGGCGCCACGGTCTGGATCTCGCAGGTGAAGCCCAGCTCGCCCAGCCAGGCGGCCAGCAGCTCGATGACCGGCAGGTTGGACTGGTCCCAATGGGGCTGGGTGCAACTGACCGAGGGCGCGGCGATCAACGCAGCGAACTGGGTCTTCAGGTCTGGAAGGCGCATGGGGGTTCTCCACCGACGAGCGCCCATCATAGGCAGGCGTCACCGCTGGCGAAACCACCCGGCAGGCCCCGCCGCGCTGCTGTAGACTTCACGCCCTCGACAGCCATCCCGCGCTGCACCAGAAAGTCCGGCCATGCAGAAAGAAACCGAAATCAAGCTCCGCGCCAGCCGCGAGACCCTCGACGCCCTCCGCGACCACCCGCTGCTGAAGAAGCGCATCAAGGGTGGCTGGGAGACCCGCGAACTGTTCAACCAGTACTACGACACCCCCGCCCGCGACCTGGCCCAGGCCCGCGTGGCGCTGCGCATGCGCCGCGACGGCGACCAGTTCATCCAGACCCTGAAGACCCGTGGCCAGAGCGTGGCCGGGCTGTCCGAGCGCAACGAGTGGGACTGGTACCTGCCCAAGGCCAAGCTGGACACCAAGAAGCTCAGCGACGAGTGCTGGCCCGCCAGCCTTGCCGAGCTGGACAAGAAGACCCTGGCCCCGCTGTTCACCACCGACTTCGTGCGCCAGCGCGCCGAAGTGGCCTGGGGCCGTGGCAAGGCCAAGGTGGTGATCGAAGCCGCCCTGGACCTGGGCAAGGTCATCGCCGGCGACCAGGCGGAAGAAATCTGCGAGCTGGAACTGGAGCTGCGCCAGGGCGAGCCCGAGGCCCTGCTGGAGCTGGCCGAGGCCCTGGCCGCCGACCTGCCGCTGATGCCCTGCGACATCAGCAAGGCCGAGCGCGGCTACCGCCTGTATGACGCCCAGAGCTACAGCGTCAGCCTGCCCGCCCCCGAACTCACCTTCGAACAGCCGCTGGACGACACCATCCCCGCCCTCGGCTGGACCCTGCTGGGCAACAGCCAGCGCCTGGCCGAGCAGTACCGCTTCAACGGCCACTGGAAGCTGCTGGCCGACTGGCTGCAGCAACTGGTCGACCTGCGCGCCCTGCTGGGCAGCCTCGGCCAGGCCGCTCCGCGCCCCACCAGCCATGAGCTGCGCCAGGCGCTGGATGCGCTGATCGGCGACTGGCGCCCGGTGGTCAACGCCGGCCAGGACGACGAAAGCGTGCGCCAGGCCGCCCCGGCGCGATTCGCCGAGGAACTGGCCGGCACCCGCTGGGGCCTGTTCTCCCTGAAAGCCTCGCGCTGGCTGCTGGGCCGCAGCTGGACCCAGGGCCGCAACGCCCGCGGCGAGCGCCAGGGCCAGGCAGCCATCGGCCGCTGGCTGCCGCGCCTGCTGGCCGAGGAAGCCGTCGCCCTGCAACTGGACCGCTACCGCCGCCAGCCGGAAGACCTGGCCGAGCAGCTGCCGCGCATCGAGCGCCTGCTGGTCTGGCTGCGCCTGGCCCGTGGCGTGCTGGTGGAAGTACCCGAGGTGGACCGCTGCTTCGGCGAACTGAGCAAGCTCGCCGAACTGGCCGCCCAGCCCCTGGACGACGCCAGCCGTGAAGCCCGCAGCGCCCAAGCCCAGCACCTGCTGACCCTGAAGGGCTGGAAACACCTGCTGAAGTGACACGCCGGCCCGCCACCCCGGGTGGCGGGCCTGGAGCCCCCGCATGTTCAAGCACAGCCTCCGCTCCCTGATCACCACCTGGTTCACCGGCCTGCTGGCCTTGCTGCCGCTGGTCCTGACCCTGGCGCTGCTGGCCTGGATCGTCAGCCTGCTGAACCGCCTGGTGGGCCCCTCCACCCTCATCGGCCAACTGCTCGCCGCCCTCGGCCAGCCGTTCGCCAGCAATCCGGTCCTGGCCTGGTTCGTCGGCACCCTGGTGCTGCTGGGCAGCCTCTACCCCCTGGGCCTCGCCGTGCAGCTGGGCCTGCGCCGGCCGCTGGCCTGGCTGTTCGACCAGACCCTGCGCCGCACCCCGCTGATCGGCAACGTCTACAACGTCGCCGACCGCTTCGTCGGCATGCTCGACAAGGACAAGAACGCCGACATCACCACCATGCAGCCGGTGTGGTGCTTCTTCGGCGGCGACGGCGCCGCCGTGCTGGCACTGCAGCCCAGCTCCGAGCCCATCGAGCTGGAAGGCCGCGCCTACTGCGCCATCCTCGTGCCCACCGCGCCGATCCCGGTGGGCGGCGGGCTGCTCTACGTCCCGGTGGACTGGGTGCGTCCCGCCGACATGGGCGTCGACGCCCTCACCAGCGTCTATGTCTCCATGGGCCTGACGCCCCCGGGCGCCGCCCGCAAGGCCGCCGAGGAACGCCCATCGCCGTGACCTGCGGGCCTGGTTACAATGCACGCCCCATCAGCCCCGGCTGGGGTTCCTTCGTCTTTACCGAGTGAGTCCGCCATGGTTTTCAAAGTGTTCGTAGATGGTCAGGAAGGCACCACCGGCCTCCGGTTGCTCGACTACCTGTCCGGCCGTTCCGACGTGGAGCTGCTGCGCATCGCCGATGACAAGCGCAAGGACCCGGCCGAACGTGCGCGCTTCCTCAACGCCGCCGACGTCGCCTTCCTCTGCCTGCCCGACGTCGCCTCCCGCGAGGCGGTGTCCCTGGTGACCAACCCGAACACCTGCATCATCGACGCCAGCACCGCCTTCCGTACCGACGACAGCTGGGCCTACGGCCTGCCGGAACTGGCCGCCGGCCAGCGCGAGAAGATCCGCACCAGCAAGCGCATCGCCGTCCCCGGCTGCCACGCCAGCGCCTTCATCCTCGCCGTGCGCCCGCTGATCGACGCCGGCCTGCTGCCCGCCGACTACCCGCTCTCGGCCTTCTCCCTCACCGGCTACAGTGGCGGCGGCAAGGGCATGATCGCCCAGTACGAAGCCGGCAATGACGCCAAGCTGATGAGCCCGCGCCCCTACGCCCTGGGCCTGGAGCACAAGCACCTGCCGGAAATGCGCGTCCAGGCTCGCCTGGCCCAGGCACCGGTGTTCAACCCCATCGTCGGCCCCTTCCTCAAGGGCCTGGCCGTGACCGTGCCGCTCTACACCGAGCGCCTGGCACGCAAGGCCAGCGCCGCCGAGATCGCCGAGATCTACCGCCAGCACTACGCCGGCGAGCAGTTCGTGCGGGTGATGCCAGCCGGTGACGAAGGCAACCTCGACGGCGGCTTCTTCGACGTCCAGGGCTGCAACGACACCAACCGCGTCGACCTCTTCGTCTTCGGCTCCGCCGACCGCCTGAACCTGGTCGCCCGCCTGGACAACCTCGGCAAGGGCGCCGCCGGCGCCGCCGTGCAGTGCATGAACGTGCACATCGGCGCCGACGAGGCCACCGGCCTCAACGCCTGACCCGCTGCACAACGAGAAAGGCCGGCCTCTGCCGGCCTTTTTTGTGCCTGCGGGGTTTACATCCAGTAGCCCGGGCTTCAGCCCGGGGATGGTCCGCCCCGCTCCCGGGCTGAAGCCCGGGCTACACGCCAGGTGGACCGATGAAGCGCGGTCCGCCCTACGCACGCCGGCTCATGGGCGGCTCCCGTAGGGGCGAATTCATTCGCCCAAGGACTGCGCAGCAGTCCCGTCCCGTCGAGCACCGTGGGCCCGCCCGGTAGGAGCGAATTCATTCGCGAAAGGGCCGCGCAGCGGTCCCGTCGTGACCTCAAGGGGCGGACCTACGGCCCGCTTGGCGACTGAAGTCGCCCCTACAAGGGTGCCCATGAAGGTTCCAGCACTACCCCTCCACCGGCAAGCAGGTGGTGGACTTGATCTCCGACAGGGCGACGATGGAGTTCACCTCCTGGATGCCCGGCACCATGGACAGCTTCTCGAAGAAGAAGCGCTCATAGGCCTCGATGTCCCGGGTGACGATGCGCAGCATGAAATCCACCGCCCCCATCAGCACATGGCACTCCAGCACTTCCGGGAAGCCGCGCATGGCCTCGGCGAATTCGGTGAGGTTGGAGCGGCCGTGGGCGTTGAGCTTCACCTGGGCGAAGATCTGCGCGTTGAGGCCGATCTTGCGCCGGTCCAGCAGGGTGACCTGGCGACGGATCACCCCCTCCTCCTTGAGCCGCTGGATGCGTCGCCAGCACGGCGACTGGGACAACCCGACGCGCTCGGCGATCTCGGCGGTGGAAAGCCCGGCGTCTTCCTGCAACAGGTCGAGGATGCGGCGGTCGTAGGCGTCCAGCTCCAAAGGCATGTTTTTCCCCTCATCAGGCAATACGGGGAAATTCTATGTGCAAAAAGCCGGATAAGCCCGCGAGATAGGCAGATATTTTGCCGCTTCGGCTGGGAAACTGTGCCCATCCCAACCGGAGCCCCCGCCATGTTCGAACGCGAATCCGCCGCCTGCCAGCCGCTGCCCGCAACCCCGTCCACCGAAGGGACGCGCAGCGACCCCTGGAAGCCCGACGAGGCCCCTCGCCCGCTGCGCTTCGCCGTGCACGCCGCCGCCGAGCCGGACCTGCTGCTGCGCCTGCTCGGTCATTTCGCCCAGTTGCAGGTGCTGCCGCTGCGGGTAGAGGCCCGCCACCTGGACGACGACCTGCGCATCGACGTGGTCCTCACCGACCTGCCGCTGCACCGCGCCGAGGTCATCGCCCGGCGCCTGCGCAGCCAGGTCGGCATCCTCGGCGTGGAGCTGCAGGTTACTGGCTGATCGGTCAGGCTGCCGACCGGGTCACGCAAACAGCTTGGCCCTGGGAGGGTGGTTTCGGGCATCCTTGGCACCCTGCGGGGAAGGCGCATTGACTACGCTTTCCCGTCGGGACTGCACGACCAAGGAGAACGCATGTCGGCTTTCGCATCGGCCGCCCAGGATCGCTGGCTGGATCTCAATGACCTGCTCCGGGAGCTGGTGAACCAGGGCCGGATCGCCCAGGACACCGCCGAGCAATGCCTGGCCATCCGCCGCAGCGCGGTGAACAACCAGCAGCACCCGCTGGAGTTCCTCGCCAGCCAGCAGGTGGACGACCTCAAGCGCCCCGGCCGCAAGCTGGAGCTGGAGACCCTCACCCAGTGGCTGGCCGACTATTGCGGCCAGCCCTACCTGCGCATCGACCCGCTGAAGATCGACGTCGCCGCCGTCACCCCGCTGATGTCCTACGCCTTCGCCCAGCGCCACAAGATCCTCGCCGTGGCGGTGGACAGCGAGAGCGTCACCATCGCCAGCGCCCAGCCCTTCGTGCACAGCTGGGAGAGCAACCTCACCCACGTGCTCAAGCGCCCCATCCGGCGCGTGGTGGCCAACCCCGCCGACCTGCAACGCTTCACCACCGAGTTCTACCGCCTGGCCAAATCGGTCAGCGGCGCCACCGCCGTGGACCAGAAGATCAGCGGCGTGGGCAACTTCGAGCAGCTGCTCAAGCTCGGCGCCAGCGACCAGGAGCCGGACGCCAACGACGCCCACATCGTCAACATCGTCGACTGGCTGTTCCAGTACGCCTACCAGCAGCGCGCCAGCGACATCCACATCGAGCCGCGCCGCGAGCAGGGTACCGTGCGCTTCCGCATCGACGGCGTGCTGCACAACGTCTACCAGTTCCCGCCCCAGGTCACGATGGCCATCGTCAGCCGCCTGAAGAGCCTCGGGCGGATGAACGTGGCCGAGAAGCGCAAGCCCCAGGACGGCCGGGTCAAGACCAAGACCCCGGACGGCGGCGAGGTGGAGCTGCGCCTGTCGACCCTGCCCACCGCCTTCGGCGAGAAGATGGTGATGCGGATCTTCGACCCCGAGGTGCTGCTCAAGAGCTTCGACCAGCTGGGCTTCTCCCAGGACGACCTGAAGCGCTGGCAGAGCATGACCCACCAGCCCAACGGCATCATCCTGGTCACCGGCCCCACCGGTTCGGGCAAGACCACCACGCTCTACACCACGCTCAAGCAGCTGGCCACCAGCGAGGTGAACGTCTGCACCATCGAAGACCCCATCGAGATGATCGAAGGCGCCTTCAACCAGATGCAGGTGCAGCACAACATCGACCTCAGCTTCGCCAGCGGCGTGCGCGCGCTGATGCGCCAGGACCCGGACATCATCATGGTCGGCGAGATCCGCGACCTGGAGACCGCCGAGATGGCCATCCAGGCCGCCCTCACCGGCCACCTGGTGCTCTCCACCCTGCACACCAACGACGCCCCCAGTGCCATCACCCGCCTGCTGGAACTGGGCGTGCCCTACTACCTGCTGCGCGCCACCCTGCTCGGGGTCATGGCCCAGCGCCTGGTGCGCACCCTGTGCCCACACTGCAAGGCACCCATGGAGCTGGAGGAAGAGGACTGGCAGAACCTCACCCGCCCCTGGAGCGCCCCGCTGCCCACCGGCGCGCACCGCGCCGTGGGCTGTCTGGAATGCCGCGACACCGGCTACCGCGGCCGTGCCGGGGTCTACGAGATCATGCTGCTGAGCGACGGCGTGAAAAGCCTGATCACCGCCGACACCGACCTCGTCGCCCTGCGCCGCCAAGCCTTCAAGGACGGCATGCGCAGCCTGCGCCTGTCCGGCGCGCAGAAGATCGCCGCCGGCCAGACCACGGTGGAGGAAGTGCTGCGCGTCACCCCCCAGAGCGAACAGAAATAACCACGGGACTCGGCGGCGCCCCGCGTATTTGCAGGCCACACTGAGCTGTGCAAAGGTGCCGGGCCAACCGACCTGGACCACGGGGCGCAACGCCCCGCCCGACGCACTGCCAAGGAGTACAGCATGGGCATCAGTACCGTCGTCATCCTCTTCGTCGCCCTCGCGGTGGCCATCGTCTTCATGGGGTTCAAGATCGTGCCCCAGGGCTTCGAGTGGACCGTCGAGCGCTTCGGCCGCTACACCACCACCCTCAAGCCCGGCCTGAACATCATCGTCCCGGTGGTGGACCGCATCGGCCGCCGGGTCAACGTCATGGAAAGCGTGCTGGACATCCCCCCGCAGGAAGCCATCAGCGCCGACAACGCCATGGTGCAGATCGACGCCGTGTGCTTCTTCCAGGTGGTCAACACCGCCCAGGCCGCCTATGAGGTGAACAACCTCGAACACGCCATCCGCAATCTGGTGATGACCAACATCCGCACCGTGCTCGGCTCCATGGAGCTGGACGCCATGCTCAGCCAGCGCGACGCCATCAACGAACGCCTGCTGCACACCGTGGATGAAGCCACCGCCCCCTGGGGCGTGAAGGTCACCCGCATCGAGATCAAGGACATCAGCCCGCCCAACGACCTGGTGGAAGCCATGGCCAGCCAGATGAAGGCCGAGCGCCTGAAGCGCGCGCAGATCCTCGAAGCGGAAGGTTCCCGCTCCGCTGCCATCCTCACCGCCGAAGGCCAGAAGCAGGCCGAGATCCTCCGCGCCGAAGGCCAGCGCGCCGCCGCCTTCCTCGAAGCCGAAGCCCGCGAACGGGCCGCCGCCGCCGAAGCCGAGGCCACCCGCGTGGTGTCCAACGCCATCGCCACCGGCAACGTCCAGGCGGTGAACTACTTCGTCGCCCAGAAGTACGTCGAAGCCCTCGGCAACCTGGCCAGCGCCAACAACAGCAAGGTGATCCTCATGCCGCTGGAAGCCAGCCAGGTGATCGGCTCGGTCGGCGGCATCGGCGAGATCGTCAAGGCCACCTTCGGCGACAAGAAGGGCTGAGCATGCTGGCGTACCTGCAGAACCTCGCCTTCTGGGACTGGCTGGCCCTCGGCACCCTGCTGCTGATCCTCGAAGTCTTCGGCGCCGGCGGCTACCTGCTGTGGATCGGCCTGGCCGCCGCCGGGGTCGGTGCCCTGGTGTTCTTCGTGCCGGACCTGCCCTGGCAGGCACAGTTCGTGCTCTTCGGCCTGCTCGCCGTGGCCACCGCCGCCTACTGGTGGCGGCGCCAGCAGGTGGCCGTGCGCGCCTCCGACCAGCCGGGCCTGAACCGCCGCGGCCAGGAGCTGCTGGGCCGGCAGTTCACCCTGTTGCAGGCCATCGAGGGCGGGCGCGGCAAGATCCGCGCCGGCGACTCGGTGTGGCTGGTGGTCGGCCCGGACCTGCCGGCCGGCAGCCACGTCCGCGTGGTCGGCCAGGATGGCGTGCTGCTGAAGGTCGAGCCCGCCCCGGCGGACTGAGCCCCTTGCCCCGGCCCCGGCGGCTGGCGTCCAATAGCGCCTCACCGCCGAGGAGCCGCCGATGTCCCGCCCTGCCACCGCCCGCAAGCCCCGCGCCAGCAGCCAGTTGCGCATCGCCGCCATCCTCGACGCCGCCCGGGGCCTGCTCGCCGAACAGGGCGTGGCAAACCTGTCGATCTACAGCGTCGCCGAGCGGGCGGAGATGCCGCCCTCCTCCGTCTACCACTTCTTCTCCAGCGTCCCGGCGATCCTCGAAGCGCTGACCGCCGACGTCCACGCCGCCTTCCGCGCCAGCCTGCAGCAACCGGTGGACCACGCCGCGCTGCGCAGCTGGCGCGACCTGTCGCGGATCGTCGAGGAGCGCATGCTGGCGATCTACGACGCCGACGCCGCCGCCCGCCAGCTGATCCTCGCCCAGCACGGGCTCACCGAAGTGACCCAGGCCGACCGCCAGCTGGACATCGAGCTGGGCCACCTGATGCACGCCGTGTTCGAACGCCACTTCCCGCTGCCCGCCCTGCCCGAGGACCTGAACGTCTTCTCCCTGGCCATGGAGCTGGGCGACCGCGTCTACGCGCGTTCCGTGCAGCAGCACGGCCACATCACCCCACGCCTGGCCGAGGAAGGCATGCGCGTGTTCGACGCCTACCTGGGGCTCTACCTGCCGCACTGCCTGCCCAAGCGCGACGCCATCCAGGACGCCTGAAAAGCCGATAGTTATCGAGCTAGAAGCCTCTTCACGCTGAGCGAACGCTAAAAATCCCTTTCAAAACGGATTTTTATCGAATATAACGGTGCCATCCGCGCGACTGGACCGCGACCGATCGCACGGAATCCCCCGGAATGCCGATGAATATCCGGCACCGGTCCGCAACCGTTCGACGAGGTGTTCCATGTCCCGCATCGTTACCGTCGCCGCCACCCAGATGGCCTGCTCCTGGGATCGTGCCGCGAATATCGCCAATGCCGAGAAGCTGGTGCGCCAGGCCGCCGCCCAGGGCGCGCAGATCATCCTGATCCAGGAACTGTTCGAGACGCCCTACTTCTGCCAGAAGCCCAACGCCGACTACGCCCAGCTGGCCACCCCGGTGGAGGAGAACGCCGCCATCGCCCACTTCAGCCGGCTCGCCGCCGAACTCAAGGTGGTGCTGCCCATCAGCTTCTTCGAACGCGCCGGCCGTGCCCGCTTCAACAGCATCGCCATCCTCGACGCCGACGGCAGCAACCTCGGCGTCTACCGCAAGAGCCACATCCCGGACGGCCCCGGCTACCACGAGAAGTACTACTTCAACCCCGGCGACACCGGCTTCAAGGTCTGGGACACCGCCTACGCCCGCATCGGCGTCGGCATCTGCTGGGACCAGTGGTTCCCCGAATGCGCCCGCAGCATGGCGCTGATGGGCGCGGAGCTGCTGTTCTACCCCACCGCCATCGGCAGCGAACCCCACGACGCCACCATCACCTCCCGCGACCACTGGCAGCGCGTGCAGCAGGGCCATGCCGGCGCCAACGTCATGCCGCTGATCGCCTCCAATCGCATCGGCCGCGAAGAGCAGGACGGCTACGACATCACCTTCTACGGCTCCTCCTTCATTGCCGATCAGTTCGGCCGCAAGGTGGCTGAACTCGACGAGGTCGAAGAAGGTATCCTTATCCACCGCTTCGACCTCGACGAACTGGAGAAGGTACGCACCGCCTGGGGCGTGTTCCGCGACCGCCGTCCTAACCTGTACTGGCCGATCGCGACCCTCGACGGCGAAACCCTCTCCGAATGACCGACCCGGCGCCGCAGGCCGGCCTCATCAACGGCCTGCGCCCTCCACCAAGGACCGCCCCATGAGCACCCCGATCCGCACGCCCCGCGCCGATGGCTTCCACATGCCCGCCGAGTGGGCGCCCCACACCCGCACCTGGATGGTCTGGCCCGAGCGCCCGGACAACTGGCGCCTCGGCGGCAAGCCCGCCCAGGCCGCCTTCACCGCCGTGGCCAAGGCCATCGCCCGCTTCGAGCCGGTGACCGTGTGCGCCTCCGCCGCCCAGTACGAGAACGCACGCGCGCGCCTGGACGACGCCAACATCCGCGTGGTGGAGATCACCACCGACGACGCCTGGGTGCGTGACACCGGCCCCACCTTCGTCATCGACGACCAGGGCGAAGTGCGCGGCGTGGACTGGGCGTTCAACGCCTGGGGCGGCTTCGACGGCGGCCTCTACTTCCCCTGGCAGCGTGACGACCAGGTGGCCCGCAAGATTCTCGAGATCGAAGGCTGCGCCCGCTACCGCACCGAAGGCTTCGTGCTGGAAGGCGGCTCCATCCACGTCGATGGCGAAGGCACCCTGATCACCACCGAGGAATGCCTGCTCAACCGCAACCGCAACCCGCACCTGAACCGCGAGGAGATCGAAGCGGTGCTGCGCGACCACCTGGCGGTGGACACCATCGTCTGGCTGCCGGATGGCCTCTATAACGACGAGACCGACGGCCATGTGGATAACTTCTGCTGCTACGTGCGCCCGGGCGAAGTGCTGCTGGCCTGGACCGACGACCCGGCCAACCCCAACTACCCGCGCTGCCAGGCCGCAATGAAGGTGCTGGAGCAGGCCCGCGACGCCAAGGGCCGCCAGCTGGTGGTGCACAAGATGCCGATCCCCGGCCCGATCCACGCCACCGAGGAAGAGTGCGCCGGCGTCGACCTGGTGGAAGGCACCCAGGAGCGCGACCCGTCGATCCGCCTGGCGGGCTCCTACGTCAACTTCCTGATCGTCAACGGCGGCATCGTCGCGCCGAAGTTCGACGACCCGAAGGACGCCGAGGCCGAAGCGATCCTCAAGCGCCTGTTCCCGCAGCACGACGTGGTGATGGTGCCCGGCCGCGAGATCCTCCTCGGCGGCGGCAACATCCACTGCATCACCCAGCAGCAGCCGGCACCGCAGAAGCGCTGAGCCACCGCTGGATGAACGAAGCCCCGCGAACGCGGGGCTTTTTCATCCTGGACGAGGCAGCCCCGTGTGGGGAAATGTGCTCCACGCAGGCTGGGTCGGGCGGCGTTCCGCGAGGTACGAAACCCGTCATCGGCGTGCTCCGGACCGCATGGGTTTCGCTCCGCTCTACCCATCCTACGAACCACGCCTCTGTGGGAGATTCCATGTCAATCCGCCGTAGCGACGCGAGGTCGATATGGCTTCTGACTTCTCATCACGGCAAAGGCGATCCTAGCCAGCTTGCGCGCCAGGATGACCAGCGCTTCGGTTCTCTTCAGGCCGCGTTGCAGGTAACCCTGGTAGCAGTCTTTCCAGGCGACGGTGCGGCTGGCTGCCATTGCTGCCGTATAGAGCAGCCGGCGGATTTCCGGATCGCCCTGCTTGGTCAGCTTCCGTCGG
>NZ_JYFT01000036.1:0-807 GCF_000931385.1 Pseudomonas sp. FeS53a | reverse complement strand
GTGGGAGATTCCATGTCAATCCGCCGTAGCGACGCGAGGTCGATATGGCTTCTGACTTCTCATCACGGCAAAGGCGATCCTAGCCAGCTTGCGCGCCAGGATGACCAGCGCTTCGGTTCTCTTCAGGCCGCGTTGCAGGTAACCCTGGTAGCAGTCTTTCCAGGCGACGGTGCGGCTGGCTGCCATTGCTGCCGTATAGAGCAGCCGGCGGATTTCCGGATCGCCCTGCTTGGTCAGCTTCCGTCGGCCGATGTAACGACCGGACTCCCTGACCCGTACATCCAGTCCAAGAAACGCGATAAACGAATCGCTGGAGCGAAAGGTTCCGCGCAGAAAGGCCAAGCTCAGGGCTGCGGCGCTGATGGGACCAATCCCTTCGATCGCCTGGCAACGTCGGGCCTGTGCTGCCAGCCCTGCCTCGTCCAGGGTTTCCTGCAAGGCCTGATCAAGCTTGCGTTCCAGCGCCTTCATCGACTGGAGCACCGTATCCAGGGCGGCTTTCAGCTGGCGGTCCTGGGCAAAACTCAGGCGCAGGGCCGTCATGTTGCGCACCAGGGTGGCTCGACGGTGCAGCAAGGCTTGGAGCTTCCGGTAAGCGCGGCCTGGCGGGCTCCAGGGCTGCAGTTGGTGCTGCTCATGGCTGAGGTAGCGAGCCAGCAAACGAGCATCACATAGATCGTTCTTGACCCGTCCCCCAATTCCTTTGCGGTAGTTACTCAGGCGATAGCCGTCGATCATATAGACGCGATGGCCTCGCTTGTGCGCCAGGACCGCGACGGCAACGTGGTAGGTGTTGGTAGCCTCGAT
>NZ_JYFT01000005.1:0-165523 GCF_000931385.1 Pseudomonas sp. FeS53a | reverse complement strand
CCTCCAAGCCCCCTCCCCACCAGCGCACCCAGCAGCTGGCGCGGCTGTTCACCACCCTGACCATCCTGGCGATCCTGGCCATGGAGGCCTGGCAGGTCTGGCTCGACTACCGGCAGGAGTTCCACCGCGCCGAAGTCAGCGCCACCAACGTCACCGGCGCCGCCGCCGAACACGCGCGCGACGCCATCCGCCAGGCCGATGCCCTGCTCTACGACCTGATCGAACAGGTCGAGCATGACGGCTTCGAACGGCTGGACAAGGCGCGCATGCACCGGCTGATGAAACGCCAGCAACAGTTCCTGCCGCAGCTCCACGAACTCTTCCTCTACGACAAGGACGGCAACTGCCTGGTCTCCGACCGCGAAGTGGGCGGCCAGCCGATGAACAACGCCGACCGCGAGTACTTCCGCTACCACCGGGACGACCGCGACGACCGCGTGCACATCAGCCAGGTGATCCGCAGCCGCTTCACCGGCGACCTGGTCATCCCCATCTCGCGGCGCATCGAGGACCGCAACGGCCAGTTCGCCGGCGTCGCCGTGGCCACCCTGGAAGTGGCCTACTTCAACCGTTTCTACGAAACCTTCGACCTGGGCGATCGCGGCATCATCGTGCTGGCCGAACAGAACGGCACCATCCTCGTCCGCCACCCCTTCGACCCCTACGCCACCGGCCGCAGCCTGGCCCGCACCCACATCGTCAAGGACCTGCTGCCGGAGGCGCCGGCCGGGGTCACGGTGGCCCGCTCCTCGCTGGACGACGTCGAGCGCCTGTTCAGCTACCGCCAGTTGCAGGACTACCCCCTGCTGGTGGAGACCGGCATCTCCACCCAATCCATCGCCGCGCCCTGGCTCAACCAGGTGGCCCGCTCGTGCCTGGTGGTGGTGGTGGTGATCGCCGGCCTGGTGTTCTTCGCCGCCACCCTGGTGCGGCAGATGGAACAGGGGGCTCTGGCCGAGGAAGAGCTGCGCCTGGCCCACGAAACCCTGGAGCAACTGGCCCTGGAGGATGCCCTCACCGGCCTGGCCAACCGCCGCCGGCTGGACGCCGTGCTGCCCATCGAGGCCAGCCGGGCCCGACGCCTGGGCACGCCGCTGGGCATCGTCATGCTCGATATCGATTACTTCAAGCGCTACAACGACCACTACGGGCACCTCGCCGGCGACCAGTGCATCCGCGCCGTCGCCCAGGTGCTGGCCGGCTTCGCCCGCCGCCCCGGCGATCTGGCCGCGCGCTACGGCGGCGAGGAAATGACCCTGCTGCTGCCCAACGCCGACCCCGAGGACACCCACCGCATCGCCGAACAGATCCGCCAGGCCGTGCGCGCGCTGGAGATCCCCCACAGCGGCAGCGACCACGGCGTGGTCACCGCCAGCCTCGGCTACCACGTGTACATGCCGCTGCCCCTGGACAACACCCCCGAAGCGCAGCTGCTGCGGGCCGCCGACGAAGCCCTGTACCGCGCCAAGGACGCCGGCCGTGACCGGGTTCACCCGCCGGCATCCTGAGCCCGGCAGGCCGTCGAAAAGCGCTGCACTCCGCCCCACACCCTGCGCTACCATGGCGCGCCGCCCGGCAGTGGATGCCGGTCGCCTCTCCTCCCCTGTTCTTCCAAGGAACGACAACGACAATGCTGTACGTCGTCATGCTCGGTGGCCGGCACCCCCGGGCCAAGATCGAAGTCCACGACGTGGTGTTCGCCTTCGCCGACACCATCGAAGACACCTACCCCCGCCTGCGTGAAGAGTGGTTCGGCAGCCGCGAAGGCCTGCACATCGACTCCTGGATGGCCATCGAAGGCGTCGACGGCTACCGCGTCAGCCTCAGCAGCCTGGCCCCGGCGCCCGGCTCGCCCCGGCTCTACTTCATCAACCTCGGCGGCTACGAACCCGGCTCCTTCGGCGAAGCCCACCGCTACCTGCTGGTGGTCGCCCGCGACCGCGCCGAAGCCAAGGAGCGCGGCAAGCGCCGCATGCACGCAGGCTGGGACAAACCCCACACCGACGCCCTGCTGGACGTGGACGACTGCATCCCCATCGACCTGCTCGACGGCCGCTACGTCCACCTCACCGAAGGCGAGCACCGGGGCATCACCCAGCGCAGCGACTACATCGTCCTGTCCTGACCCCCACCTGCCACGCACCGGGCCGCCCGCAGCCGCGCGGCGGTCACCTGGCGCACCTGGGCGCGGCTCTGGGCGATGTGGGCGGTCATGCGTGCGCAAGCGTCGTCCACATCCCGCCGCAGGATCGCCGCGAGCACGGCGGCGTGCTCCTCGTAGGTAGCGGCGATCCGCCCTTGCACCCCGAAATCCAGGCGCCGCACCACGCGGATACGCTCGCTCACCTCGCGGTGCACCCGCGCCAGTTCCGGGTTGCCGGCGGCCGCCACCAGTTCGCAGTGGAAGGCCTCGTCCCAGGCGGCCACCTCGGAATCCACCTCGCTGCGCCGGGACAGTGGCACCTGCCAGCGCGCGCAGAGCGGTGCCAGGCTGGCGGCAGCATCGGCGGCCTCGCACAGTCGCTCGATGGCCGCCCGCTCCAGCACGATGCGCAGGTCGTACAACGCCTCGAAGCGCTCGAACTCGAACGGCAGCACCTCCCAGCCGCTGCGGAAGTGCACCTGCAGGTAGCCCTCCTGCTGCAGGCGGTCCAGCGCCTGGCGCACCGGCGTGCGGCTCACCGCCAGGCGCGCGGCCACCTCGCCCTCGCTGAAGCGGTCGCCGGGCAGCAGGCGGAAATCGGCAATGTCGTCCTTGAGCTGGCGGTAGACGGTCTCCGCCAGGCGTGGCGGCCGGCTCGCCATCGGCTCAGCGCCCGCCCAGCGTCGCCACGTAGGCGCGCCAGCCCCCGAAGGCCGTGATGTCGCGGGCGCCTTCCAGGCCGCAGGGCTCGCAGATGAACCCCTTCACCCAGCGGCCATCCTCCAGTTGCAGGTTGCCGATCCCCAGGGGCGGCGGCACCTCGGCGACGAACTCACCGAAACGCGCCAGGGGTACGTCCCACAGCTCGACGATGATCGCGGCACCCTCCTGGCCGCGCACCAGGCCGGGCTTGGGCGGCACCGAGCCGGCCAGCGCGTGCAGGCGGTAGCAGGGGGCGGTGCGGGTCTCCTCCACCCGCACCGCACCACGGGTGGTCAGCTGATGGTTGAGCGGCATCCCGGTCAGGTGCGCCCCCACCACCGCCACCCGCACGCACTCGGGCGCCGGGACGGGCGGCGCCGTTGGCGGCAGCGAGCGCCCGGTGGCCCCCAGCGGCAGACCCAGCGCGGCCTGCCAGCGTCGCCCCAGGCTGGCCAGGGCCTGGTCGTGCCAAGCCGGGGCGATCAGGGTGATGCCGGCCGGCAGGCCGTCCTCGCGGAACCCCGCCGGCAGCGCCAGGGCACTCAGGTCGGCGAGGTTGGTGAAGTTGGTGTAGGTGCCGAACTGGCTGTTGTAGAGCAGCGGCTCGCGGGCCATTTCCGCCTGGGTGCGCAGGGTCGGCGAGGTGGGCACCAACAGCGCGTCGAACCCTGCCAGCACCTGCTGGATGCGTCGGGCCAGCGCCGCCCGGCGGTACTCGGCGCGGTAGGCGTCGCAGGCGCTGAAGTCGCGGCCGCTCTCGACGATGCCCCGCACCACCGGGTCCATCGCCTGGGGCCGGGTCTGCAGCAGGCTTCCCACGGCCACGGTGCGCTCGGCCACCCAGGGCCCTTGGTACAGCTCGCGGGCCAGCTCGGTAAACGGGCCGAAGTCGATGGGCACCACCTCGGCGCCCAGGGCCTCGAAACGCTGCACGGCCTGCTCGAACACCGCCTGGTTGCGCCGGTCGCCGAAGAACTCGGGCGCCTCGGGCACCGCCAGTCGCGGCCGTGCCCCGATGGCCACCGGCGCGGTGGCCGGGTTACGCCGTGCATAGGCGTCCGCTTCATCGAAACCACCGGCCAGCCGCGCCACCTGCTCGGCGTCGTCCACGGTCAGGGCGAACACCGAGATGCAGTCCAGGCTGCGGCAGGCCGGGACCAGCCCCTGGGTCGACAACCAGCCCCGGGTGGGCTTGAGGCCGACGATGTTGTTGAAGCCCGCCGGCACCCGCCCCGAGCCGGCGGTGTCGGTCCCCAGGGCAAAGGGCACCAGGCCACGCGCCACCACCGAGGCCGAGCCGGAGCTGGAGCCCCCGCTGACATAGGCCGGATCGAAGGCATTGGGCACCGCGCCAAAGGGCGAACGCACCCCCACCAGGCCGGTGGCGAACTGGTCGAGGTTGGTCTTGCCCAGCAACACGGCACCGGCGGCCTGTAGCCGCGCCACCACCGTGGCATCGGCCTCGGCGAGGTAGGCGAACGCCGGGCAGGCGGCGCTGGTGCGCCAGCCGGCGGCGTCGATGTTGTCCTTGATGGCGAACGGCACGCCATAGAGAGGCAGGGCCGACAGGTCGTCACCCGCGGCCTCCAGCTGGCGGGCCAGGGCGGCGAGACGCTCGGTCAACTGAGCCGGTTCGGCCAGCACGATCCAGGCCAGGTCTTCCCCGCGCAGGGTCTCCAGCAGCTCATGCAGGCAGTCGGGCTGCAGGCGGCCGTCGCGGTAGGCCTGCTGCCAGTCGTGCAGGGTCCAGCCGGTGGTGGGCAACAGCGGGGTCTTCATCGGGGCGCTCCATCTTGTATCCAAGTTGGCGACGCCCGTTGCAAGCGCCGGACCAGAAGCCGGGAACCCAGTCACCACGCGGCCTGTCGCATCTGCAAAGGCCCCGCGCACCCGGCAGGACGCCCGCCGACGGTGCGTGAGCGCCTCATTGCAGGGCCTCCGTCGAGCGGCACGGCCCATCGCTTGGGCGGGCTGCTCTCGGCCCCCCGAAAACGCTAGACTTGCCAGCATTTCGCCATCCCGGTCCCCGGCATGCCCACGAGCCCTGTCTACATCACCCCCGACCAGCTGTGCGTCGGCCTCTACATCCAGCTCGAACTGGGCTGGTGGGAACACGACTTCACCTTCAGCAACTTCAAGATCCGCGACGACAACCAGGTCGCCGCCCTGCGCAAGCTCGGCCTCAAGCGCCTGCGCTACGACCCGTCGCGCAGCGACTGCGAGCCCCTGCCACTGCAACCGGTCACCGCGCCGACCGAGCCGCTGGCAGACACCCCGCCCCCGCCAGCACCGGAAGAAGCCGCGCGCCAGGCGCGGGTGGTCCAGCTGAGCAAGTTGCGCACACGCCTGGCCGAGGTGGACCGCCGCTTCGTCCAGGCGAGCCAGCGGGTCAAGGCGATGAACCAGGCCCTGCGCAACCAGCCAGAAGATGCCCTGCGCCAGGCCGGGGAAGTGGTCGGCGAATTGGTGGAAGCCATCCAGGGCGAAGACGGCGCCGCGCTGCACAGCATCAACGGCAAGGCCCACGACGATGCCTACGTGCACCCGCTCAACGTCACCGTGCTGTCGCTGATGCTCGGCCGCCAGCTCGGCTACGACAGCGAGGCCTGCCACAGCCTCGGGCTCGGCGCCCTGCTCCACGACATCGGCAAGATGGACATCCCCAGCCAGGTGCTGCTCAAGCCCGAGCCCCTGACACGCCCGGAACAGCTGCTGCGCCAGCTGCACACCGAGTACGGCCTGCGCCGGGGCCAGCAGCTGATGCTCGACGACGAAGTGCTGCGGGTCATCCACGAGCACCACGAGCACTGCGACGGCACCGGCTACCCGCGCCAGCTGTCCGAGGCCGCCATCGGCCGGCTGAGCCGGGTGGTGTGCATCACCAACCACTTCGACGGCCTGTGCAACCCGCGCGACCCACGCGCCGGCCTCAGCCCCCACGAAGCGCTGAAGCAGATGTTCGCCCTGCACCGCTCGCGGTTCGACGACGTGATGCTCAAGGCCTTCATCCGCTGCATGGGCGTCTACCCGCCGGGCAGCCTGGTGCAGCTGGAGGATGATCGCTACGGCCTGGTGCTCGGCATGCACCCGAGCCAGCCGCTCAAGCCGACGCTGATCCTCTACGACAGCCAGGTGCCCAAGGAGGAAGCCCTGATCGTCGACCTGGAGCGTGAACCGCGCCTGACCATCGCCTCCGCCCTGCGGCCGGCCCAGGTGCCGCCCGAAGCACTGGACTACCTCAACCCCCGCCAGCGCATCACCTACTACATCGACCCGCGCACCCGCGGCTGAGCCGCGTGGGCGGATTTCCGCCACCCATCGCCTCCCAGGCCCCGCCATGGTGGCGGGTACCCGCCAGCCCGCGGCTGGCGTGCCTCCCGGCAAGCCCCGTGCCACCTGGCCTGCGACCATCTGGCACAGCCCTTGCTATTTCGGCCGCCCACGGAGGTCTCAGGACCACCGTTCGCAGCCGCCGCCACATGCGACGGCCAGAAGAACGCAGCGCCACCGCCCGGTCGCGCCCTCACAAAGGGCCCGGCCACACCGCGTGCACAGGGTGGCAGGCGCAGCCCGGAAGACTGGAAGGTTCATCGATGAAGAAACTGCTGCTGGCACTGACGTGCCTGAGCGTGGTCGGCTGCTCCCAGCCCGACGCCCCCGAACAACCCCTCGACGTGCTGCTGATCGGCGGCGGCATCATGAGTGCCAGCCTCGGCACCTACCTCCACGAGCTGGAGCCCGAGTGGACGATCGAGACCTTCGAACGCCTCGACCAGGTCGCCGAGGAAAGCTCCAACGCCCTGAACAACGCCGGCACCGGCCACTCGGCCTTCTGCGAGCTGAACTACACCCCCGAGACCGCTGACGGCGGCATCGACATCAGCAAGGCCGTGGCGATCAACGAATCCTTCGAGATCTCCAAGCAGTTCTGGGCCTACCAGATCGACCGTGGCGTGCTGAAGAACCCCCGCTCGTTCATCAACAACGTTCCGCACATGAGCTTCGTCTGGGGTGACGACAACGTCGCCTACCTGAAGAAGCGCCACGCCGCCCTGCAGCACAGCAACCTGTTCCGCGGCATGGAATACAGCGAAGACCACGCGCAGATCGCCCAGTGGGTACCGCTGGTGATGCAGGACCGCGACCCGGCCCAGAAGATCGCCGCCACCCGCATGCCGATTGGCACCGACGTGAACTTCGGCGAGATCACCCGCCAGCTGTTCGCCTCCCTGTCCGAGTCGCCCAAGTTCAAGCTGAACCTGAGCCATGAAGTGCGCGACATCGTGCGCAACGAAGACGGCACCTGGAAGGTGGTGGTGGCCGACCTGGCCCACGACGGCGCCGAGCGCGCAGTCAACGCCCGCTTCGTGTTCATCGGTGCCGGCGGCGGCGCCCTGAAGCTGCTGCAGAAATCCGGCATTGCGGAAGCCGAAGGCTACGCCGGCTTCCCGGTGGGCGGCTCCTTCCTGATGACCCGCAACCAGGACGTGGTCGCCCGTCACCATGCCAAGCTCTACGGCAAGGCCTCGGTCGGCTCGCCGCCCATGTCCGTCCCGCACCTGGACACCCGCGTGGTGGACGGCCAGGAAGTGCTGCTGTTCGGCCCCTTCGCGACCTTCTCCACCAAGTTCCTGAAGAACGGCTCGCACATGGACATGTTCAGCGCCATCACCACCGACAACATCGGCCCGATGACCACCGCCGGCATGGACAACCTGGACCTCAGCCAGTACCTGGTCGGCCAGCTGATGCTCGACCAGGACGACCGCATGGCCGCCCTGCGCGAGTACTTCCCCGATGCGCAGGACGCCGACTGGGAACTGATCCAGGCCGGCCAGCGCGTGCAGGTGATCAAGAAGGATCCGGTGAAGGGTGGCGTGCTGCAGTTCGGCACCGAAGTGGTCAGCGCCGCCGACGGCTCCATCGCCGCCCTGCTGGGCGCCTCCCCCGGTGCCTCCACCGCCGCGCCTATCATGCTCAGCGTGCTGGAGAAGACCTTCCCCGAGAAGCTCAAGAGCGACGCCTGGCAGGCCCGCCTGAAGGCCATCATCCCGTCCTACGGCCGCAAGCTGAACGACGACCTGGAGCTGACCAACAGCACCCGCGCCTGGAGCCACGAGCGCCTGCAGCTGGAGTTCATCCCCGTCCAGCCCGAGAGCGCCCCGGCCCCGGCCGCCGCCCTCTGATCCCCCTGCCCCGCCCGTCCTGGGCGGGGCACTCCGCCGCCGAGCATTCGGCAGGCGCCACTTCCCCGCCGCTGCCACCCAGCCGACGCCGATCCGCAGCGCCACATTCCGGCTCCCCCGCGCTCGACAGGCGGAACCCCAGCCCGGCCAACGCAGTCCAGAACATGGCGAGGCCCGTGCAGCGCGACTAGCTTTGAGGGTCTCCGTCCGTGTACCGGCCCCCGCCGTGTGGGCCAAAGGAGAAGCAGATGCCCTCGTTGGATAGCCTGAACTGCCGCCGCCCCCTGGATGTGGACGGCAAGACCTATCACTACTTCAGCCTGCCGGAGGCCGCCAAGAGCCTCGGCAGCATCGACAAGCTACCCCTGTCCCTGAAAGTGCTGCTGGAGAACCTGCTGCGCTGGGAGGACGGCAAGACCGTCACCCGGGACGACCTCGATGCCCTGGTCGCCTGGCAGAAGGAGCGTCGCTCCGACCGGGAGATCCAGTACCGCCCGGCGCGGGTGCTGATGCAGGACTTCACCGGCGTGCCGGCGGTGGTCGACCTGGCCGCCATGCGCGATGCCGTGGCCAGCGCCGGGGGCGACCCGCAGAAGATCAATCCGCTCTCCCCGGTGGACCTGGTGATCGACCACTCGGTGATGGTGGACCGTTACGCCAGCCCCGAGGCCTTCGCCCGCAACGTGGAGCTGGAGATGGCCCGCAACGGCGAGCGCTATGCCTTCCTGCGCTGGGGCCAGAGCGCCTTCGACAACTTCAGCGTGGTGCCGCCGGGCACCGGCATCTGCCACCAGGTGAACCTGGAATACCTCGGCCGCACCGTCTGGACGCGGGAAGAAGACGGCCTGACCTACGCCTTCCCCGACACCCTGGTGGGCACCGACTCCCACACCACCATGATCAACGGCCTCGGCGTGCTCGGCTGGGGCGTCGGCGGCATCGAGGCGGAGGCGGCCATGCTCGGCCAGCCGGTGTCGATGCTGATTCCCGAGGTGGTCGGCTTCAAGCTCAGTGGCAAGCTGCGCGAGGGCATCACCGCCACCGACCTGGTGCTGACGGTCACCCAGATGCTGCGCAAGAAGGGGGTGGTGGGGAAATTCGTCGAATTCTACGGCGACGGCCTGGCGGAACTGCCCCTGGCCGACCGCGCCACCCTGGCCAACATGGCACCGGAGTACGGGGCCACCTGCGGCTTCTTCCCGGTGGACGAGGTGACCCTCGGCTACCTGCGCCTGTCCGGCCGGCCCGAGGCCACCGTCAAGCTGGTGGAGGCCTACTGCAAGGCCCAGGGCCTGTGGCGCAACGCCGGCGACGAGCCGCTGTTCACCGACAGCCTGGCCCTGGACATGGGCACGGTGGAAGCCAGCCTGGCCGGCCCCAAGCGCCCGCAGGACCGCGTCCCGCTGACCCGCGTGGCCAGGACCTTCGATGACCTCCTCGCCCTGCAGCCCGCCCCTGCCGGCACCGGAGGCCAGGCCCAGCGCGGCACGGCCGAGTACCGGCACGAGGGCCGGAGCTACCGCCTGGAGGATGGCGCCGTGGTGATCGCCGCCATCACCTCCTGCACCAACACCTCCAACCCCAGCGTGATGATGGCGGCCGGGCTGCTGGCGAAGAAGGCCGTGGAGAAGGGCCTGGCGCGCAAGCCCTGGGTGAAGAGTTCCCTGGCCCCCGGCTCCAAAGTGGTGACCGAGTACTTCGCCGCCGCCGGGCTGACCCCGTACCTCGACACCCTGGGCTTCGACCTGGTGGGCTACGGCTGCACCACCTGCATCGGCAACTCCGGGCCGTTGCTGGAACCCATCGAGCAGGCCATCCAGCAGGGCGACCTGACGGTGGCCTCGGTGCTCTCCGGCAACCGCAACTTCGAAGGCCGTGTGCACCCGCTGGTGAAGACCAACTGGCTGGCTTCCCCGCCCCTGGTGGTCGCCTATGCCCTGGCCGGCAGCGTGCGCCTGGACCTCAGCCGCGAGCCCCTGGGCGAGGACCGCAACGGCCAACCGGTGTACCTCAAGGACATCTGGCCCAGCCAGCAGGAGGTGGCCGAAGCCATCGCCAAGGTGGACACCGCGATGTTCCGCAAGGAATACGCCGAGGTCTTCACCGGCGACGAGACCTGGCAGGCGATCCAGGTGCCGGATGCCGACACCTATGCCTGGCAGCCCGACTCCACCTACATCCAGCACCCGCCGTTCTTCGCCGACATCGGCGGCGAACCGCCCCGGGTGACCGACGTGCAGCGCGCCCGCATCCTCGCCTTGCTGGGGGACTCGGTGACCACCGACCACATCTCCCCCGCCGGCAACATCAAGGCCGACAGCCCGGCCGGGCGCTACCTGCGCGAACACGGCGTAGAGCCAGCCGACTTCAACTCCTACGGCTCGCGCCGGGGCAACCACGAGGTGATGATGCGCGGCACCTTCGCCAACATCCGCATCCGCAACGAAATGCTCGGCGGCGAGGAAGGCGGCAACACCCTCCACGTGCCCAGCGGCGAGAAGCTGGCCATCTACGACGCCGCCATGCGCTACCAGGCCGAAGGCACGCCGCTGGTGATCATTGCCGGCAAGGAATACGGCACCGGCTCCTCCCGCGACTGGGCGGCCAAGGGCACCAATCTGCTGGGGGTCAAGGCGGTGATCGCCGAGAGCTTCGAGCGCATCCACCGCTCCAACCTGGTGGGCATGGGCGTGCTGCCGCTGCAGTTCACCGGCGGCATCGACCGCAAGCGCCTGGGCCTGACCGGGCGCGAGCGGATCGCCGTCCTCGGGCTCAGCGGCGTGGAACTGCGCCCGCGCATGGACCTGACCCTGGAGATCACCCGCGAGGACGGCTCCCACGAGAATGTCGAGGTGCTCTGCCGCATCGACACCCTCAATGAAGTGGAGTACTTCAAGGCCGGCGGCATCCTCCACTACGTGCTGCGCCAGCTGCTCGCAGCCTGACCTGTAAGCGGCCCGGAGCCCCGCAAGGGCTCTGGGTCGCTGGCTGGCAGGAAACTTTCCCGACGGCGACACGACACAAACTGTTTACACTGCACGGCAAAAAATGGCTCAACTTTGGTTCACCAGAGCCGATACCCGCCTCAAGCCTTGCGGAAGAACAACATGAGAAACAACCAACCGGTTACCCAACGCGAAAGGACCTACCCCGCCGAGCAGCGCCTCATTTCGACCACGGACGGCAAGGGTGTCATCACCTACTGCAACCAGGCCTTCGTCGATATCAGCGGCTATTCCAGGGAAGAGCTGATCCACGCTCCACACAACCTCGTCCGCCACCCGGACGTGCCCCCCGCCGTGTTCGCCCACATGTGGGCCACCCTGAAGAAGGGCCGGCCGTGGATGGGCATCGTCAAGAACCGCTGCAAGAACGGCGACCACTACTGGGTCAACGCCTACGTCACGCCCATCTTCGAGGGCAGCCAGGTCACCGGCTACGAGTCGGTGCGGGTCAAACCCACCGCCGAGCAGGTGCGCCGGGCCGAAGCACTCTACGCACGGATCAACGCCGGCAAGTCCGCCATCCCCAGCCAGGACCGCTGGCTGCCGGTGCTGCAGGACTGGCTGCCGTTCATCCTCATCAGCCAGATCGGCTTCTTCATCGGTGCCTGGCTGACCTCCCACTGGGGCTTCCTGCTCGCCGCGCTGCTCTCCGTGCCCCTCGGGCTGATCGGCCTCGCCTGGCAAGGGCGCGGCATCAAGCGCCTGCTGCACCTGGCCGAGCAGACCACCTCCGACCCGCTGATCGCGCGGATGTACACCGACAGCCGGGGCGACCAGGCCCGCCTGGAGATGGCCCTGCTCAGCCAGGAGGCACGCCTCAAGACCTGCCTCACCCGTCTGCAGGACACCGCCGAGCACCTCACCGACCAGGCCCGCCAGGCCGATGCCCTGGCCCACAACAGCTCCGACGGGCTGGAGCGCCAGCGCCAGGAGACCGACCAGGCGGCCACCGCCGTCAACCAGATGGCCGCCACCACCCAGGAAGTCGCCTCCAACGTCCAGCGCACCGCCGACGCCACCCAGGAGGCCAACCGCCTCACCACCCAGGGCCGGCATGTCGCCGCCGAGACCCGCGCCGCCATCGAGCGCCTGTCGCAGTCGGTGATCGAGACCAGCGAGACCGTCGCCCGCCTGGCCCAGGACAGCAACGAGATCGGTGGCGTGGTGGACGTGATCAAGGGCATCGCCGACCAGACCAACCTGCTCGCCCTCAACGCCGCCATCGAGGCCGCCCGTGCCGGCGAAATGGGCCGGGGCTTCGCCGTGGTGGCCGACGAGGTGCGCTCCCTGGCGCAACGCACCGCCGAGTCCACCGGGCAGATCCACCAGCTCATCGCCCAGTTGCAGAAGACCGCCGAGGAAACCGTGCGCACCATGGAGAACGGTCGTCGCCAGGCCGACGAAGGCGTCGAGCAGGTGCTGCAGGCCGACCAGGCCCTGGTGGGCATCAGCGAAGCCGTGGCCAACATCACCGCCATGACCGACCAGATCGCCGCCGCCACCGAGGAACAGAGCGCCGTGGCCGAAGAGATCAACGTGCGCATCGGCAGCATCGCCCAGCTCGCCGACCAGACCTCCGGCGAAGCCCAGCGCACCGCCCTGCTGAGCGAAGAGCTGGCCCGCACCGCCCACGGCCAGTACTCCCTGGTGGACCGCTTCAACCGCTGAACCCCACCCGGTCGAAACGGAGCGCTCCAGGGCGCTCTTTTTCGTTGTGCCGCCCGCTCGCCGCCGCGCCTCCCTGACCCGCTCGACCGGCACCGTACAGGTCTTTTCGCCGCAGATCCGCACCGGGTCGGGCCGCCGGCCTGAAGATTCCACTTGAACGTTCCCGCTTCGCCCCACTCACAGTTCGTATCCCGCTGCGCTCGCGTGGGCGCGGCAGTCTGACAAGGATGGGGAAACGGATGGCAACCCGAACGCCCACACTCGCGTTCTGCCTGGCGACGCTGGCACTGGCCGGCTGCGGCCAGGACACACCGCAGGAACACCTGCCCCGCGTACTGGTGCGCGAGGCCACCCGCACTGACTACGCCCCGCGCCCCAGCGTGGTGGGCGACATCCAGGCGCGGGTCGAGGCGCAGCAGGCCTTCCGCGTCGGCGGCAAGATCATCGAACGCCATGTCGACGTGGGCGACCGGGTGCAGGCCGGCCAGGTCCTGGCCCGCCTCGACCCGCAGGAGCTGCGCACCCAGGTGGACAACGCCCGCGCCGCCGTCGCGGCCGAGCAGGCGCGGCTGCGCCTGGCCGAAGTCGACTTCCGGCGCCAGGGCCAACTGCTGCCCAAAGGCTACACCAGCCGCAGCGAATACGACCGCGCCCAGGCCGAACGCCGTGCCGCGCAAAGCGCCCTGGACGCCGCCCTCGCCCAGCAGGCCTCCGCCGAAGACCAGCTCTCCTACACCGAACTCAAGGCCTCCACCGACGGGGTCATCACCCAGCGCAGCGGCGAGGTCGGCCAGGTGGTGCAGGCCACCCTGCCGATCTTCACCCTGGCCGGCGAAGGCGAGCGGGACGCCGTGTTCAACGTCTACGAATCGCTGTTCCAGGGCGACCAGGGCGATCAGCCGGTCAGCGTCCACCTGCTCTCCGACCCGACCGTGCGGGTCGAGGGCCGCATCCGCGAAGTCACCCCCACCGTCGACGACCGCAGCGGCACGCTGAAGGTGAAGGTCGGCCTCGACCGGGTCCCCGCCGCCATGGGCCTGGGCAGCGTGGTGGGGGCCGAGCTGCCGCAGGCCGCGCAGCCCCGCGTGGTGCTGCCCTGGTCGGCGCTGTTCAAGCAGGGCCGGAGCCCGGCGGTGTGGGTGCTGGACGACGAGGACCGCGCCCACCTGCAACTGGTGAGCCGGGTCAGCTACGCCCGCGAACGGGTGATCGTCGGCGAAGGCCTGTCCGCCGGGCAGCGGGTCGTGGTGGCGGGCGGCCAGATGCTGCACCCCGGGCAGAAGGTGGAAGTGGCCCGTGACGAACAGGCCGCCGAGCCGGTGGAGCACAGCGCCAGCGCCGAGCCCCGCACCCGGACGGAGGCCCGCCCATGAAGCCCTGGCTGCCAGCCCTTGCACTGGCCGCACTGGCCGGCTGCTCCCAGGAGGCGGACAAGGCCCCGGCGCCGCGCCCGGTGCTCTACGTCACCGTGCGCAGCGACGACGTCCACCAGGTCGGCCGCTTCGCAGGCAGCATCCAGGCCCGCTACGAGACGACCCTGGGCTTTCGCACCAACGGCCGCATCGCCGCACGCACCCTCAATGTCGGCGACAGCGTGGAAACCGGCACCCTGCTCGCCACCCTCGACCCCACCGACCAGCAGAACGCCCTGCTCAGCGCCCAGGGCGATGCCTCCCGCGCCGAGGCCGAGTGGATCGACGCCCAGGCCGACGAGCGCCGCCAAGCCGAACTGCTCGCCCGGGGCGTAGGCGCCCAGGCCAACCTGGACCGCGCCCGCACCCGCCTGAAGACCAGCCGCGCCACCCTCGACCAGGCCAACTCGGCGGTGCGCCGGGCCCAGGATCAGCTGGGCTACACCGAGCTGCGCAGCGACATCGCCGGCGTCATCACCCAATGGCACGCCGAGGCCGGCCAGGTGGTGCAAGCCGGCCAGGAGGTGGTGACCCTGGTCCGCCCTGACGTGAAGGAAGCGGTGGTCGACCTGCCGGATGAACTGGTCCAGCGCCTGCCCGCCGACGCGCGCTTCGAGGTGAGCGCCCAGCTCGACCCGCAGGCGCGCACCACCGGCACGGTACGGGAACTGGCGCCCCAGGCCGACGCCACCACCCGCACCCGGCGCCTGCGCCTGTCCCTGGGCGAGGCCCCATCCAGCTTCCACCTGGGCAGCACCGTCAGCGTGCTGCTCAGCAGCCCGGTCGCCCCGCGCACCCACCTGCCGGCCACGGCGCTGATCGGCGATACCCGCGCCACCGGGCCGGCCCAGGTCTGGGTGCTGGACCCGCAGGCACGCCAGGTGCACCGCCGCACCGTGGAGGTGCTGCGCAACCAGGACGGCAAGGTCACGGTCGGCAGCGGGCTGGCCGACGGCGAACGGGTCGTCAGCGCCGGCGTGAACAGCTTGAAAGAGGGCCAGGAGGTGAAGATGGACGAAGGAGCGCAACCGTGAGCGAGCAGCACAGGGACCGCCCGCGCGGC
The DNA here is from genome assembly GCF_000931385.1 of Pseudomonas sp. FeS53a. Taxonomy (NCBI): domain Bacteria; kingdom Pseudomonadati; phylum Pseudomonadota; class Gammaproteobacteria; order Pseudomonadales; family Pseudomonadaceae; genus Pseudomonas; species Pseudomonas sp. FeS53a. The sequence continues at coordinate 150,344 of NZ_JYFT01000005.1, read as the reverse complement.
GACACCGGCAAGGCCGGCTTCAACCTCTCCGAATGGGCGCTGCGGCACCCCTCGTTCGTCTGGTACCTGATGGTCGTTTCGCTGGTGATGGGGGTGTTCTCCTACTTCAACCTGGGCCGCGAGGAAGACCCCTCCTTCACCATCAAGACCATGGTGATCCAGGCCCGCTGGCCGGGCGCCACGGTGGACGACACGCTGCTGCAGGTCACCGACCGCATCGAGAAAAAGCTGGAGGAGCTGGACAGCCTGGACTATGTGAAGAGCTACACGCGGCCGGGCGAAGCGACGGTGTTCGTCTACCTGAAGGACACCACCAGCGGCAAGGCGATCCCGGACATCTGGTACCAGGTGCGCAAGAAGATCAACGACATCCGCGGCGACTTCCCCCAGGGCCTGCAGGGCCCCGCGTTCAACGACGAGTTCGGCGACGTGTTCGGCAGCGTCTACGCCTTCACCGCCGACGGCCTGAGCTTCCGCCAGCTGCGTGACTACGTGGAGAAGGCCCGGCTGGACATCCGCAGCGTGGAGAACCTGGGCAAGGTGGAACTGATCGGCGCGCAGAGCGAGGTCATCTACCTCAACTTCTCCACCCGCAAGCTCGCCGCCCTGGGCATCGACCAGCGTCAGGTGCTGGACAGCCTGCGCCAGCAGAACGCGGTGACGCCCTCCGGTGTGATCGAGGCCGGGCCCGAGCGCATCTCGGTGCGCACCAACAGCGAGTTCCGCTCCGAGGCCGACCTGGCCGCAGTGAACCTGCGGGTGAACGACCGCTTCTACCGCCTCTCCGACCTGGCGGACATCCAGCGCACCTACACCGACCCGCCCAGCACGCTGTTCCGCTACAACGGCCAGCCCGCCATCGGCCTGGCCGTGGCCATGCGCAAGGGCGGCAACATCCAGGAATTCGGCGAAGCACTGCGCCAGCGCATGGAGCAGATCACCGCCGAGCTGCCGGTGGGCGTCGGCGTGCACACGGTGTCGAACCAGGCCGAGGTGGTGGAGAAGGCCGTGGGCGGCTTCACCAGCGCCCTGTTCGAGGCCATCGTCATCGTCCTCGCGGTGAGCTTCGTCAGCCTCGGGGTACGCGCCGGGCTGGTGGTGGCCTGCTCCATCCCGCTGGTGCTGGCGATGGTCTTCGTGTTCATGGAATACACCGACATCACCATGCAGCGGATCTCCCTCGGCGCGCTGATCATCGCCCTCGGCCTGCTGGTGGACGACGCGATGATCACCGTGGAGATGATGGTCACCCGGCTGGAACTGGGGGACTCGCTGCACGAAGCGGCCACCTTCGCCTACCGCTCCACGGCCTTCCCCATGCTCACCGGCACCCTGGTGACCATCGCCGGCTTCGTGCCCATCGGCCTCAACGCCAGCTCGGCGGGGGAATACACCTTCACCCTGTTCGCGGTGATCGCCGTGGCGCTGATCCTCTCGTGGATCGTCGCCGTGCTGTTCGCCCCGGTGATCGCCGTGCACATCCTGCCCAGGACGCTCAAGCAGCCTGAGGAGAAGAAGAGCCGGCTGTTCGGCTTCTTCGACCGCTGGCTGCAGCGGGCCATGCGCCGCAACCTGCTGACCCTGGTGGTCACCCTCGGGCTGCTGGGGGTGTCGCTGTACCTGCTGCAGTTCGTCCAGCAGCAGTTCTTCCCCGCCTCCGACCGGCCCGAGCTGCTGGTGGACCTGAACCTGCCGCAGAACAGCAGCATCGACGAAACGCGCCGGGTGATGGACCGGGTCGAAGCGCTGCTCAAGGACGACGAAGACGTCTCGCGCTGGAGCGCCTACGTCGGCCAGGGCGCGGTGCGCTTCTACCTGCCCCTGGACCAGCAGCTGCAAAACCCCTTCTACGGTCAGTTGGTGATCGTCGCCCGCGACCTGGAAGCCCGCGAGCGCCTGGCGGGCCGCCTGCGCGAACACCTGCGCCGCGACTTCGTCGGCATCAGCAGCTACGTGCAGCCGCTGGAGATGGGGCCACCGGTGGGACGGCCGATCCAGTACCGCATCAGCGGCCCGGACGTGGACAAGGTGCGCGACTACGCCATGCAGCTCGCCGCCCTGCTGGACAGCAACCCGCACATCGGCGAGATCATCTACGACTGGAACGAGCCGGGTAAGGTGCTGCGCATCGAGATCGCCCAGGACAAGCTGCGCCAGCTGGGCCTCGGCTCCGAGGACGTGGCGCAGATGCTCAACAGCGTGGTCACCGGCACCACCGTGACCCAGGTGCGCGACGACATCTTCCTGATCGACGTGGTCGGCCGCTCCGGGCGCGAGGAACGCAGCTCGCCGGAAACCATTGAGAACCTGCAGATGGTCAACGCCAGCGGCACCTCCATCCCGCTCAAGGCCTTCGCCCGCGTCGGCTACGAGCTGGAGCAACCGCTGGTGTGGCGGCGCGACCGCAAGCCCACCATCACCCTCAAGGCCAGCATCACCGACGACATCCAGCCCACCGACCTGGTGAAGGTGCTCCGGCCGGACATCGACGGCTTCGCCGCCAAGCTGCCGGCCAACTACCGGCTGGCTGCCGGCGGCACCGTCGAGGAGAGCGGCAAGGCCCAGGGGCCCATCGGCCGGGTGGTGCCGTTGATGCTGTTCCTCATGGCCACCTTCCTGATGATCCAGCTGCAGAGCGTGCAGAAGACCCTGCTGGTGGCCAGCGTCGCCCCGCTGGGCCTCATCGGCGTGGTCGCCGCCCTGCTGCCCACCGGCACACCCATGGGCTTCGTGGCGATCCTCGGGATCCTCGCGCTGATCGGCATTATCATCCGCAACTCGGTGATCCTGGTGACCCAGATCGAGGCCTTCGAGGCCGAAGGCCGCTCCCCCTGGAAAGCCGTGATCGAGGCCACCCACCACCGCACCCGGCCGATCCTGCTGACCGCCGCCGCCGCCAGCCTGGGCATGATCCCCATCGCCCGCGAAGTGTTCTGGGGACCGATGGCCTTCGCCATGATCGGCGGGATCATCGCCGCGACACTGCTGACGCTGTTCTTCCTGCCGGCGCTGTACGTCACCTGGTACCGCATCCGGGAGGAGTGACCGGGCCGCCCGCCCCGGCCGGTGCGGTTTCCCCGGCAGGCTGCGATGGAGTTCGTAAAAGCGGCGGATGGCGCCGGGGGCCGGGCTGCGCAGACCCGGGGCCTGTGCTAAAAACCGCCCACGAACGCGGGTGCCGAGCCGTCGCCCGGCAACGCTGAAAAAGGAGCGACACCATGGGCATTTCCTCCAGGGCCATCCTGGCACTGCTGCTAGGCGCAGGCAGCGCCACCGCCGAAGAACCGACCGACACCGGCAGCCCCATCAAGGACTCGGCCAAGGCCGCCGTTTCTGCCGCCATCTCGGCCGGCAAGAACCTCCTTGGCGGCGCCTCCGAAGGCATCACCGAAGGCCGCCAGTCCGCCCAGGGCGCGGACGGCGCCTTGGTGATCTCCCAGCTGGACCAACTGGACGGCAAGATCGAGGTCCACCTGCTCAAGACCGAAGCCCAGGATGAGAACCTCAGTGTCCTGTTCGGCTTCAAGAACCTCACCGACAAGCCGATCCGACTGATCAACCTGACCTACAACGGCGCCCTGCTGGCCATCGACCAGGACGACTACTCCAGCAACCTGACGCCGATGGACAACCCCGAGGAAGTCACCGTCCCGCCCAAGACCGGTGTTCGGCAGAAATTCGTCTTCCAGGGTCCGGTGGAAGGCCCCAAGACCGTGCGCCTGTGGGGCCGGGACTACCCCGTCAAGTAAGCCAGGCACGCCGACCTCGAAAGGCCGGGCCTGACCCAGCTTTCCCCGGAAATGCCCCATACCCGGACTGAAGTCCGGCCTACGCAGAGCCACGCCTGGGAGTTCGCGGTGGAGGGGTGAAGCGCCGCTCACCCTACTCGCCTGGAAACACCCGTAGCCTGGGCTTCAGCCCAGGGATGCGCCGGACTGTACCCAGGCACGGGCTCGGCACCCTTCCCGGACTGAAGTCCGGGCTACGCAGGGCCACGCCTGGGAACTCGCGGTGGTGGGGTGAAGCGCCGCTCACCCCACCCGTCTGGACACACCCGTAGCCTGGGCTTCAGCCCAGGGATGCGCCGGGCTGCTGCCGGGCACGAGGTCAGGGCTGCAGCGGGTTCTGTTCGCTGCACAGGTCCGGGTTGTCGTTCAGCACGCGGCGGATGCGGCCATTGTCGTAGTACGGCACTTCGGGGCAGTAGCGCTGGCCGGCGGCGGTCTGCACCGGTTTCCAGGTGGTTTCCTCGGTGCGCAGCAGGGTCGGCGGCTGGCCGGGCGGCGCGGGTTTCCAGACCTCGATGTAGGTGCGTTCGAGGAAATTGCCTTCGTCCATGTCGCAGGACGCGGGGTCGAGCCCACGCAGGCGCAGGCGGCCGTCGTCGCCCTGCTCCACCCGGCTGCTGTATTCGATGAAGCCGTTGCCGTAGCTGGGTATGACGTAGCACAGGCGCCGCTTGTCGCCGTCCATCAGCGGCAGCAGGTAGCTGCTGCGGGAGTCCACCTCCTGCACGTCGCCGTCCTGCCAGCGGTAGGTGGAAACGCCGTGTTCGCAGCAGCTGGCGCGCCAGTAGGTGTAGACGATGCGGTGGACCGGATCGAACTCCGCCGAGCTGATGTCCTGCAGCGTGGGCGGGGCGTCGACATAGCGGCCAGTGGCCGGGTCGTAGAGCCAGGTCTGGTGGGGGATGTTGGGGCCGGCCGGGAGGAACTGGGCGATGGTCAGGTCCGGCCAGCCGTCGAAGTTGGCGTCGATCAGCGAGGGCGTGAACATCCCGCAGGTGCCCTGGGACTCGGTGGCCAGGGTCTGCACCAGCTGGCCGTCCTTGTACAGGCGGATGGCCGAGACCATCGGCGGTGTGGGGCAACCGTCGCCCTCCTCCTCGGGCGGTGCGTCCGCCACCAGGCGCAGCTCGAAGGGGAAGCGCGCCTCCAGCGCGTCCTCGGCAGTGGCCGGGCGCAGGGCCAGGGGCAGCGAGCGCTTGCCGTTGGGCGAAATCCAGGTGCCGGTCAGGCCCTTCTCCAGCGAGGTGATGCGCCAGGTCCCGGTCGCCACGTTGGCACGGCTGCTGTCGGACTCGCCCAGCTCGGCTCCCTCACCGGCGATAGGCCCGCTGAGCCTGAGCACGTCGCGCGTCTGGTTGCTGCAAGGCTGGTAGCAATAACGGCCGCGCAGGCCATCGGCCACCCGCTGCAGGGACACCTCCACCGTCTTGGTGCCCAGGGTGCCGACCCAGCTGCGGTTCCACACCGGGATTTCCACCGCCGGGGCCGACACCTCGTCCGCCCGACCAGGCAGGGGCGGCGCCGCCAGCGCAAGGATCAGCCCGGAAAAAACGCCACGGTAAGAAAGGACAGTGCGCATGCAACCTCCATGTCGGCGGAATTGGGGCGCGCAGGGTAGCAGAGCCGGCGCCCGGCCCCTGAGACCTGGGCGAGCAAAACCGCCGGCACGGTGCCCGTACCGACACACCCGGCAAGAACAGCGGTCGTCACGGACGATCTGTTGCCAGCGACGCAACACAGGCCCCACTCTTGCGCATCGCCCCACAGGAGCCCGTGATGGACCGTTTCCAGGAGATGCAGGTGTTTCTCGCCGTGGCCGAGGAACAGGGCTTCGCCGCCGCCGCGCGCCGCCTGAACATGTCGCCACCCAGCGTGACCCGCGCCGTGGCGGCGCTGGAGGAGCGCATCGGCACACTGCTGCTGGCCCGCACCACCCGCAGCGTGCACATCACCGAGGCCGGCCAGCGCTACGTGGAAGACTGCCGGCGCATCCTCGCCGAGCTGGAGGAGGCGGAGGAATCCGCCGCCGGCAGCCACGCCAACGCGCGCGGCCAGTTGAGCGTCACCGCGCCGGTGCTGTTCGGCGAGCTGTTCGTCACCCCGCTGATGGTGGAGTACCTGGACCAGCACCCGGCGGTGCAGATCAAGGCGCTGCTGGTGGACCGGGTGGTCGCCATGGTGGACGAAGGCATCGACGTCGCCGTGCGCATCGGCCACCTGCCGGACAGCGGCCTCAACGCCGTGCGCGTCGGCGAAGTGCGCCGGGTGGTCTGCGCCTCGCCGGGCTTCCTCGCCACCCACGGCCGCCCCACCCACCCCACGCAGCTGCAGGAGGCCCAGGTGGTGGCCTCGGCCAGCAGCCAGGCGCTGGGCGAGTGGCAGTTCATCGAAGAAGACCGGCCGCTGAACATCCGCCCCCAGCCGCGCCTGGTGGTCACCGCCAACCAGGCCGCGATCCACGCCGCCTGCCTGGGCTGGGGGCTGACCCGGGTGCTGAGCTACCAGGTGGCCGACAAGGTGCGCCGGGGCGAGCTGGAGATCGTCCTGGAGGCCTTCGAGCAACCGCCGCTGCCGATCCACGTGGTGTACCAGGGCGGACGGCGGATCGCCGCCAAGGTGCGCACCTTCGTCGACTTCTGCACAGAACGCCTGGCCCGGGACCCGGCCCTGAACCGCAACCGGCAGCCCTGAACATGGACCGCCACGGGCAGATGCAGGCCTTCCTCGCCGTCAGCCAGACCCTGAGCCTGGCCGCCGCCGCGCGCCAGTTGGGGTTGTCGGCGCCCACCGTGACCCGCGCCGTGGAGGCACTGGAGCAGCGCCTGGGCCTGGCCCTGCTGCAGCGCAGCACCCAGGGCGTGACGCTGACCGAAGCCGGGCAGCGCTTCGCCGCCGACTGCGAGCTGCTGCTGCAGCAGGTGCGGGAAGCCGAAGCCTCGGCCGCCGGGCTGCACCTCGAACCGCGCGGTCGGCTCACGGTGAGCATGCCGCTGCTGCTCGGGCAGCAGGTGCTGACCCCGATGCTGCTGGACTACCTGCAGCGCTTCCCCGAGGTGGATGTGGTCGTCCGCTACCTGGAACGGCTGCCCAACCTGCATGAGGAAGGCCTCGACGTGGCCATCGTCGCCGGCAGCCTGCCGGATTCCTCCCTGGTGGCGCTGCCGGTCGGCCAGGTGCGCCGGGTGGTCTGCGCCAGCCCCGGCTACCTGGCCCGGCACGGCGAACCCCAGGCCCCGGCGGACCTCGCCCGGCACCGGATCATCCACGCCCTGGCGGACTCGCGGCTCCCCGAGTGGCGCTTTCGCGTCGACGGTGAGCTGCGCGCGTACCCACTGCGCCCGCGCCTGGCCTGCGCCACGACCCAGGGTGCGATCCAGGCGGCCTGCCTGGGCGGCGGCCTGACGCGCTGCCTGGGCTACCAGGCCCATGAGCAACTGGCCAACGGGCAGCTGCGCACCGTTCTCGACCCCTTCGCCCCGCCCCCTGTGCCACTGCACGTGGTGTACCGCGAGGGACGCCGCGCCGCCGCGCGGGTGCGCAGCTTCGTCGACCTGGCGGTGGCCGGCTTGCGCCACCACGGCGCCCTGAACGGGACGGGCGAGGACTAGCCGCTCGGCGTTTATTCCAGATTCCAAAACAAAGGATTGCCATTCCTGGCGATTCCGCCCAAACCCTTGCGCACCGAAGATGGCTCCACAGCACGGCCGACCGGCCCCTGTTTCCCCCACCTGTGCCACGGAGATCATCATGTCCAAGCCGATCAAGCTCTTTCACCACCCCCTGTCGGGCCACGCCCACCGCATCGAGCTGTTCCTCTCGCTACTGGGCGTCCCGGCGGAGCTGGTCTTCGTCGACCTGGCCAAGGGCGCCCACAAGAGCCCGGAATTCCTCGCTATGAACCCCTTCGGGCAGATCCCGGTGATCGACGACAACGGCGTGGTGCTCAGCGACTCCAACGCCATCCTCGTGTACCTGGCGAAGACGCATGACCCGGCCGGCCGGTGGCTGCCCAACGACCCGCTGGGCGCCGCCCGGGTGCAGCGCTGGCTCTCGGTGGCGGCCGGGCCGATCGCCTCGGGCCCGGCTACCGCGCGGTTGATCACCGTGTTCGGCGCACCCTACGAGGCCGAGCCCACCATCGCCCGCTCCCACGCGCTGCTCGCAGTCATCGAGCAGGAGCTGGCCCAGCGCCCCTTCCTCGCCGGCGACCAGGCGACCCTGGCCGATGTGGCGGGCTACAGCTACATCGCCCACGCGCCGGAGGGCAACGTGTCCCTGGAGCCCTACCCCCAGGTCCGCGCTTGGCTGGCCCGCGTCGAAGCGCTGCCCGGCTTCGTGCCGATGCCGCGCACGGCCGCCGGCCTGCAAAGCGCCTGACGCGCCCCCGGTGCAGCCACGGCTGCGCCGGGCCTTACGCCTCTCCAGCGGGAGCCCCACCATGAACCAGCCGACCGAGCCCTCCCCCTGGCACGCCGGGGAACAGCAACTGCAGGCACGCGCCGGGGTGGCCCAGCGCATGGCGGACATGGGCCGGCGGGTGATCCGCGACCACATGCCCGAGCAGCACCGCGCCTTCTACCGCCAGTTGCCCTTCGTGCTGCTGGGCTCGGTGGATGCCCAGGGGCGCCCCTGGGCCAGCATCCTCGAAGGCCCGGTCGGCTTCGCCCACTCGCCGGACCCACGCCTGCTGCGGCTGGACGCCCTGCCCCAGGCCGGCGACCCGGCCGCAGCCGCCCTCACCGACGGCGCGGCGGTCGGCCTGCTGGGCATCGAACTGCACAGCAGGCGGCGCAACCGCCTCAACGGTCAGGTGGTGGCCCGTGACGGGCATGGGCTGGGCATCGCCGTGGAACAGACCTTTGGCAACTGCCCGCAGTACATCCAGCTGCGCCAGTACGAGACCGTCGCAACCACGACCCCGCCAGCAGCCCCGGTCGAACACCTCGCCCAGCTGGACGATGCGGCACGCAAGGTGATCGCCAGCGCCGACACCTTCTTCGTCGCCAGCTACGTCACCCTCGCCGATGGCCACCGGACCGTGGACGTCTCCCACCGGGGCGGCCAGGCCGGCTTCGTCCGGGTGCGGGGCAACCGCCTGAGCATCCCGGACTTCGCCGGCAACCTGCACTTCAACACCCTCGGCAACCTGCTGCTCAACCCGCAGGCGGGCCTGCTGTTCATCGACTTCGCCAGCGGCGACATCCTGCAACTCAGCGGGCGCACCGAGCTGACGCTGGAGGGTGAGGAAATCCGCGCCTTCCAGGGTGCGGAACGGCTCTGGCACCTGGAGGTGGAGCAGGTCATCCGCCGCCCCGCCGCCCTGGCATTGCGCTGGGCCTTCCAGGGCTATTCCGCCAACAGCCTGATGACCGGCAGCTGGGAAGAGGCCGAGGCCCGCCTGCAGGCCGCCGCGCAGCGCGACCACTGGCGCCCGCTGCGGGTGACGCGGGTGCAGGACGAGAGCGCCAGCATCCGCTCCTTCTACCTGGAGCCCGCCGACCAGGGCGGCTGGCCGGCCTTCTCCGCCGGGCAGCACCTGCCGCTGCGGCTCCCCCTGCCGGGCCAGGCGCAACCCCTGATCCGCACCTACAGCCTGTCCAGTGCACCGTCGGACGGCTTCCTGCGGATCAGCGTGAAGCGCGACGGCCTCGTCTCCCAACACCTGCACGCGCACCTGGGCGTCGGCGGCCTGCTGGAGGCCAAGGCCCCGCGCGGCCGCTTCGTGCTCGATCCGGAGGAGCGCCGACCGCTGGTGCTGCTGGCGGCCGGCGTCGGCATCACGCCGCTGCTGAGCATGCTGCGCGAGGTGCACTACCAGAACCGTCGCCTGCGCCGTCGCCGTGTGGTCTGGCTGTTCCAGTCCGCGCGCCACGGGAGCGAGCTGGCCTTCGGCCGCGAACTGGCCGCCCTGCAGCAGGAAGCCGGCGACACGCTGCAGTGGCTGCGGGTACTCAGCCAGCCGGAAGGCGAACTGCAGGAGGGGCTGGACTTCGACCAGGCGGGGCGCATCGATACCGCCCTGCTCAAGGCCGTGCTGCCCTTCGACGACTACGACTTCGTCCTCTGCGGCCCCTCCGGCTTCACCCAGGCGCTGTACGACGACCTGCGGGCGCTGAACATCAGCGACAGCCGCCTGCACGCCGAGACGTTCGGCCCCTCCAGCCTGCAACGCCGGCCGGACACGGCCAGCCCAGCCGACGCGCTGCCCCCGGCGGCCACCGAGGCGGTGCCGGTACTGTTCCAGCAATCCGCCAAGGAGGCCCGCTGGCAGCCCGAAGGCGGCAGCCTGCTGGAGCTGGCGGAGAGCCGCGGGCTGCAGCCGGACTTCAGCTGCCGCAGCGGCTCCTGTGGCACCTGCCGCACGCGCATCCTCAGTGGCCAGGTGACCTACCCGCAGCCACCGGCCAGCCTGCCAGACGCGGGCGAGGCGCTGATCTGCTGCGCGGTGCCCGCCGCCGGTGCGCCACAGCCACTGTTGCTCGACCTTTAGCGGCTACCTTTGACACCACGCCCACACCTGAAGAGGCACGACCATGACCGCCGAAACCCGCCCCCCGCTTCCCCCCTTCACCCATGAAACCGCCGTGCAGAAGGTGCGCATGGCCGAAGACGGCTGGAACAGCCGCGACCCGGAGCGGGTTGCCCTGGCCTATACCGTCGACAGCCGCTGGCGCAACCGCAGCGAGTTCCCCCGTGGCCGCGAGCAGATCCGCGAGTTCCTCACCCGCAAGTGGCAGCGCGAGCAGCAGTACCGCCTGATCAAGGAACTCTGGGCCTTCGAAGGCCACCGCATCGCCGTGCGCTTCGCCTACGAATGGCACGACGCCGAGGGGCAGTGGTACCGCTCCTACGGCAACGAGAACTGGGAGTTCGACGAACACGGCCTGATGCAGGTCCGCCACGCCAGCATCAACGACCTGCCGATCCGCGAGGACCAGCGGCTGTTCCACTGGCCCCAGGGTCGGCGGCCCGACGAGCATCCCGGGTTGAGCGATCTGGGGTTGTAGGCGCCTGCAAGCCGGCGCAGGGTCAGCCGGAGCGTGCCAGGGCGGACCGGTACAGGGCGGCAGCGATGCCTTCGATCTCGGAGGCGAGGTGCAGCCGCTCGATCCAGCGGGCCGGAATGCCCTGCCGGCCGTAGAAGGCGCCGGCGATCTGGCCGGTGATGGCGGCGGTGGTGTCGGCGTCATCCCCCAGGTTGGCGGCGGCGAGTACCGCTGCCTCGAAGGAGTCGGTGGACCAGAAGCACCACAGGGAGGCTTCGAGGGAGGCGACGCTGTAGCCGGTGCCCTGGATCTGGTCACGCGACCTGTACCTGAAGCTGCCCTCGGCCAGGCGCCGGATGGCGGGCTCGGCATAGGCCTCCGGGGACAGCGCCAGCATCTCGTCCTTGCCCTGCCCCGCCAGCGCGTTGGCAATGACCTCCGCAAGCAGCAGGCACGATTCGATGGCCTCGGCCGCGCCATGGGTGGTGAGGGAGCTCTGGCGCGCCGCCCACCTCATCGCCTCGCGGTCCGGGTAGTAGAACAGCACAGCCGGAGCCAGGCGCATGAGCGAACCGTTGCCGGCGGTTCGAGGGTCGCTCGAGCCCGCGAACGGCTCTCCCGTCTCCTGGAAGCGCGTCAGTGCATCCCGGACCGTCATGCCGATGTCGAAGCACGCCCCCGTCGAACTCCAGTACCCCCATTGCCACCAGTTCAGGTAGCGGCTCATCTGGTCCCGGGCGTCGAACCCATTGCGCTCCAGCAGGCTTTCCGCCAGACACAACGCCATGGAGGTGTCGTCCGTCCACTGCCCCGGCGCCAGGTGGAAGGGCCCGCCGCCGACCATGTCGGTGATGGGGACGAGGGCGCTGCGCGGGGTGAACTCGAGGGTCGTGCCGACCGCGTCGCCACAGGCCAGGCCAAGCAGGCACCCTGCGTAGCGATCCGAGAGATGTGCGTTGTGCATGCGGGTGATTCCCTTCCGGTTCCTGGCTAAGCCCCACTGGCAGCGCCTTTCAGGCGGGCGCAGCGTAGCAGAGGTACTGTCTGGCGCCTGAGACGGTTCTGGCAAAACGGCCCGCAAGGCATGCCGGGCTGCGGCGCACCCGATGTATGCTCGGCGCCGCTCACACGGACGTACCCCGCCATGCAGAGGATGCCGACATGACACCCGCTCTCCGCGTTGCCGCCTTCGTGCTCATCACCGCCAGCAGCCTGGCCGCTCGGGCCGAAGCGCCCCTGCACGGCTACTACCGGGCCGCCACACCTGCCACGGGCCATTACCAGACCCTCACCGTGCTGGCCACGGCACACGGCCTGTCGTTCTTCTACGTGTCGGAATCGGGCGCCGCCCGCTGCGAAATACCGGGCATCGCAACCCCGGTCCCCGGTGCCGCCAGCACCTACCTGTTCACCGACGACCCGGACCATCACCTGTACGCCAGCTGGGAAGGCTACGGCGCGCCCGATGCATCACACCGCTGCCAGGTGAGCCTCGTCTTCGCAGAGGACAAGGTGGTGGTGAAACCGCTGGATGCGCAGCGCTGCCAGTCCTTCTGCGGCCTGCGGGGCGCCATCGGCGGCACCTTGGAGCGGGTGGGGCCTTGGGCGATGAACAAGGAGTGAGTGGCATTACCGGATCGGAGATGGCGCTCTTCGAGACAGTCACCCCAGCCTGGTAATGGGCGGGGATCAAAAAGGGCACCGTGGCGATGATGCCGCTCAGTCGCCCCGCTTTCTGCGCTTGGCCTTGGCCTTGTACATCTCCCGGTCGGCCAGCTTCAGCGCATCCTCGGCGGAGATGCCTTCCGGGGTGACAGCGGCCACACCGACGCTGGCGCCGGGGTAATGGATGTCGCCCAGCCCCTCGCCCAGCTCGAACGTCCCGACCGTCGCCTGGGCCAGGCGCTCCTGAAGCTGACTGGCAGCCTGTTGCATGCCATTCGGATTTGCCAGCTCGGCAGCTGCGCCGAGGGCGATGACCACGAACTCGTCGCCGCCCGTGCGCCCGAGGATGTCGCTGGCGCGCAGGCACGCCTGCAACTGAGCGGCCACGCCCCGCAACAACTGGTCGCCCGCCTGGTGGCCGTAGGTGTCGTTGATGCCCTTGAAACCATCCAGGTCGATCACCGCAACCAGCACGTACTTCTGTTCCCGCTGGGCCTGGGCGAACAGCCGGTTGAATTCACTGAGGATCGCCCGGCGGTTGGACAGCCCCGTGAGGCTGTCCGTCATGGCCAGCTTCGCCAGTTCGGCGTTGGCGGCCTGGAGCCGTTCCACCAGCAGCTCCCGCTCCAGCGAATAGCTGAGCAAGCCGGACATGAGCATCAGCAGCGGCTCCACGTCGGCGGAGCGGGCCACCTGTGCCGAACTGGCGGCGCACACCGTGCCCAGTACCCGGCCATCGTGGGAGCAGATGGGTGCGCTGAGGTAGGTCTTGATGCCCAGGGCAGCGGCGGCCTCGGAGTCGCCCCAGCACTCGGCGACGTTGTCGGAGTAGAGCCGCTTCTCTTCGAGCGCTCGCTTGCACAGCGTGTCCGCCCAGGGCACTACCAGCCCTTCCGGGATCACCATGCTGCCGACGTTGCGGGCGAACTCGACGCGCTGGATGCCTTCGTCGGTGTTGATGGTGGTGAGGTAGGTCGACTCCATCCCCGTGACCTGCCCCAGCAGGGCCAGCAGTGGCCGGGTCAGCTCCTCCAGGGTCCGGGCCTTGGGAACGGTTTCCGAGAGAAGCGACAGTATGTGGTCCATGGGCAAGAACTACGGCGTTGTGGACGGGTGCGGGATTGTTAGCCAAAAGCAGCCCGAATTGAACCAGGGGAAACCGCCTCTTGGCGGTAACCAGGCGCTACGGCAACCCGTTTCAATTCAGGATGTGAACGCGTCACGGTGCGTGCCTGACTCCACCGGCATCTGCCGACAAGGGTGCCGTCCGGTACTTCGTCGTGGTCGTCCATTTCGATGGGCGAGACGCCGCCAGTCCTCCTACTCGCTGCAGCCGGCAACGACACTGCTCCAATCATCCGCCCCACGCGAGCGCTACAATGGCGCCCGCGCCGATCCCCTGATCGGGCACGCCTGGAGCCTGCTTCCCGATGTTCACCCTCGTTACCCTCGACACGCCGCCGCCCGAGTCCCTGAAGAGCCAGGTCCTGCAGCTGGTGGTGGACGACTTCAGCGACATCAGCCCCGTGCCGCTCACGCCCAGCAACCCGCTCTACCCGCTGTACCAGTACGTGATCGGCTACGAGGTGCACCTCTACCTGCAGGCCATGGACAGCGGGCTGGACGGTGCCGCACGGCTCGTCCTGGCGCTGGATGACGAAGACCCTTCCCAGGTGCTCGGCTTTGCCCTCTTCCTGCCGAGCGCGGACGACGCCGAAGCCTGCACCCTCCCCTACATCGCCGTGAAGGCCAGCCACCGCCGGCGCAGCATCGGCCGTGCCCTGCTGCAGCAGGTGATCGCCCAGCGGACCCACCTCGAACTGGCCTGCGTCGCCAGCAAGGCACCACTCTTCGAAGCCATGGGGCTGCGCGTGCTGGCCGCCCAGGGGCCCCACGTCCTGCTCAACACCCGTGACCACCGCTCCGACGGCCTGGTCGCCGTGCAGGACCTCGCCCCCATCTACCAGTCCAAGGAAGTGCGGCAGATCCACGCCTACCTGGTGAAGCAGCACGGCAGCAAGGCCATGCGCGAAGCAGAAGCCAAGCGCGACCGGCTGCTGGACCAGTTGGCCTTCCACGCCCAGGCCCTGGTGAAGGAGCGCTTTCCCACGGTGCATTGAAGGTCGGTGCACCGCAGGAAAAGCACAGATGACAGCAGCTGGCTGAGTCGAGATCCTGTTCTCGGGTTTCAAGCCCGACTGGAAGAAGGACGCGCTGTGCTGCGCAACCCAGCCGGTCAAGGGCAAGGTTTCGTTCAGTGATGGCGGGAGGCAGGTTGTCTTGGCGCCCTGATGGCCGCCTCACTTGGCCACTGGGCCCGCTACCCTTCCCAGTGTCCCCTCTCGCAGAACAAGCCCCGGCTCCCACTCCGGCTCGCCGACCTTGACCGTTTCCAGCACCTGCCACCTGAGCGTGTCGCCCTGCAGCGTGGCCTTGCCCTTCACGACCTCGCCCGTTCGACCGCTGGTGACAAACAGAACGGCTTCGGAGCCCGTCACGGTTCCCCGGACTTCGCCGCCATCGTTGAGCTTGCCGCAGTTGACCGTGGCGAGGTAGTGCGTCCCGAGCACCGTGTTGCCCTGCTGGGTCAGATCGAAGCCGGCGCTTCCGCACTCGGCTTGGGCGGCCTGTTGCTCGGGCGTGCGCAGGTCCAGGTACCAGCTTCCGGTGAAGGTGGGTTCGGCGAGGCAAAGGGCGGGAATGGCCTGGAGCAGCAGCAGGGCTGCGAGCAGGCGGGCCAGGCGTGGTTGGCAGCGGGTGTGAGTGGCGAGGTGCGTAAGCCGCATGGCGATCCTTGTCCGTGCGCGGATGATGAAAGCCCCCGTGCAGAGGGCTTGGCAGTTGAGTTACCCCTGTCGATCAGTGCTGTTCCAGCTCCTGGCGCAATTGCTCCAGCAGTGCCTGCACCGTCAGTTCGGGGTTTGCCAGCAGGTAGCTCTTGGCCAGAATCGTCAACGGATGCACGCCCATGTTCTCCGCCAGCTCTGCCAGCTTGATGACCGAAGGGCTTTTGATGCCGCGCTCCACATCGCTGATGTAGCTCTGGCTTGCCCCCACCGATTCCTGGGAAAGATCGCTGCTGAGCCTCAACTCCTTGATGGCCTTCCCGAGGGCTTGCTTCAGTTCCATTCCACCTACTCGCAAAAAGGAACGATGAAGCCTTTCGTCTGGCCATTACTCCATACTCTATAGAGTATTATTTGCCGAATGAGAGCACCTCTTACGCCCTCTAGCTCCGGGGCTCTGAAAGGGAAGTTTCCGGCCAATGCACCTGCTCCCGAACACATGGACCTGCGACATCACGCGCGTCCTCGCCCAGCCACCCGGCGAGCCTCAGCTGCAGGCCCTCACCCACTGGCTCCAGAGCCTTGCCCCGACCGACCACGTCGTACTGTTCGTCAACGAAGGCCATTACCCGCCGCAGCCTCTCTACTACGCCCTGCCGCCCGAACGGCGACGGCGCTTCATCGATGACTACAGAAGCGGCCCCTACCTGCTCGACCCCTTCTACCTCAGCAGCCTCTTCGACAAGGTCGATGGGCTCTACAGCCTGCGGGACCTGGCGCGGGAAGGCTTCGAAAACGGCCACTACTTCCTCACCTACTACCACCGCTTGCGGCTGAGTGATCAGGTGGGCTTCTTCACCACCCCGGAGCCAGGCTGCCGAGCAGTGCTTTCGCTGATGAGGGCCACAGGCAAGAACGCGTACGGCGACGCGACGCTGCGGCTGCTGCATGACGCCATGCCGGTCGTGGAGGACGTGGTGCGCCTGGCCTGGGCGGCGAGGAGCCAGCCACGGGCGGATGCCCTGCGGCCGACCGAGCATGTGCGCGCGGTATTCAGCAGCTTTGGGGAGGAACTGCTGACGCGGCGGGAGCACACGATTGCCCAGCTGATGCTGCAGGGCTACTCCAGCCTGGAGATCGCCAGGCAACTGCGCATCGCCTGGAGCACCGTGAAGGTCCACCGGCGCAACCTGTACGAGAAGCTGGAAGTGGACAGCCAGGCGCAACTCTTCGGGCTGTTCATGGGCGAGCTGCTTGGCGCGGAATTGTTCAGCAGGCCAAAGCGGCGGCAACGTCGATATCGGCGCCAGTCCTGACATCGCTCCAGAGCCCTCCACCCCACACCGGAACACCGCAATCAACCCAAGCCATTCGCACGCGCCCCACGCCCGAATGGACAGTGGCTGCACGCTGTAACAGCGACATGAGGACGCTCGACTTCACAGGCAGGCACGGCCCCCGAGTTGCGGTAGCATCCCGCGCTTGCCATGGAGAGTGATATGCAAAACCGATACGGACGACTCGCCTCGTGGATTTATCACCTGGATAAACCCATCGGCCATTCATTTGGAGATCTGGAGTACTACCAAGAGCGTCTGGCGGACGTTGATGGCCCGGTACTGGAGCCCGCAGTGGGGAATGGGCGGATCTTCATACCGCTGCTGGAGAAGGGCCTGGCCATCGAGGGCTTCGATGCCTCCCACGAGATGCTCGAATACTGCCGGCAGGAATGCCGGGCGCGAGGGCTGCCCGCGCCCCTCACACAGCAGACATTCGAGCAGTTCCGCTACGACCAGCGATTTGCGGCCATCATCATGCCCGCCGGGTCATTCCAGCTGATTACCGAAACCACCACCGCAATGACCGTGCTCAAACGGTTCTGGAATCACCTGCAGCCCGGCGGGCGATTGATCATCGACATCGACCCCATCGAGAGCATCATCGGGGAGGCACAGGCGGCACGGAGCTGGACAGTGGATGGCAGCAACCTTCTCACACTGACCAGCCACCGGGCCGAAGTGGACTACCGCAAGCAAACCACGCTGTCCCATCTGCACTACCAGCATTGGCAAGACGGCACCTTGCAGTCCGCCGAGCTGGATCTGTTCCACTTGCGCTGGTGGGGCGTCGACGAACTGGCATTCGCACTGCGCGAAGCGGGCTTTGTAGAGGTGGTGGCGTCAGGCGGCTACCAGCATGGCCGCTCCCCTTGCCAGAGCGATCACATCATCAGCTTCGAAGCACGCCGCCCAGGTTGACGAGGCCGTGAACAAGGGCGCGGCAAAGGTGGCGCACGGCGGATCGAAAGCGGCCGCGTCCACGCCAACCGGGAAGGGCCGTAACCCCGGCACGTTCATCCCGAATCGAAGGGTGAACGTGCCGATCAGCGCAATCCACAACCACACCGCTGAGTGCGCCCGAGGCGGTTGTTCAAGCAACCGCCTCACTCGGTCAGCGGCAGATCGTGGGCTCGGCCTGACGTAACGCTTTCCGCCCCAAGACCCGCCACTTTCTCCCAGCCAAGACGGCAGCCTGTCGCCGTGCCGGCCCCCTCCTCCCCTTGCCCTCGGGCTCGGCCGTCCCTATCCTGCGCCGGCCACGGTCAATCCCGTGGCCGGGTTTAGCGACCCGAAAGACATTGGCGCGATTGCGCCAGCTGGTGCATGCGAGAAACGGCGGATGTTTCTTGCAGGCATTGGCACGCATGCAGTTTTTACTGCACCGCTCTATGGCAGATCGCGTGGGGAGACCCTCGGGTCTGCCGGATTCCAATGTCTCCGGTTCGCTAACCCTGCGCGGTCTGCCACCCTTTCGTTTAGCGACGTAGGTGGCAGCTCCTTAACCGACATTGGAGCAACACCATGCATGACGCATTCACCCCCATCACCTTCCAACGCCACTGCCATCAACTGCGCGCCGTCATGATCGACAACCGCCCCTGGTTCGTCGCCCTCGACTTCGCCCTGATGATCGCCGCCACCCGGCCCTACCGCCTGACCAAACGCCTCTACCCCCACCAATTCCGCTTCGCCTTTCTGCGCTACAGCACAGGGCGCTGCGAAGAAGTGGAACTGGTCAGTGACGCCGGCCTCTACCGCGCCCTCTACCGCTTCGGCCACCCCGAGCACTGCGCCCTCAGCCAGTGGCTCAGCGACGAAGTGATCCCCACCCTCCACGACTACCACCGCGACCCGCAGGCCAGCCCGCGACGCATCCTCATGACCTGGGCCAACCAGCGCATCGCCGCCTTGCACTGGCAAAGCGAAACCTGGATCGCCCGCCAGGACCTGCCGCGTTTCATGGCGGTGCATGACGACCCGCTGTTGGGGGATGGGCCGAGTTGGAGGCGGTTTTTCTAGAGGTGCAGAAATGAAAAACGCCGCATGGGAGTGCGGCGTTTTTGGTAGGAATGGCAGTTGTCGGCCAATAGCTGACATTGCCCATGGCTGCGGGGCGGCTGCTTTTTTTGAACAAGTAGAAAGGATTTGGCTCGCTCATGATGTTAATCGTGCCATCTGGCCCCACGGCAATGAGTTTGCTCATGTACTCTCGTGAGCGTCGTAAGTAGTGTGAGGCCACCACTGCGTCTGCGGCCGTACGGATACCGCATCCATAATTTATTGGAGTTTGATGTTGAAAAATTACTCGCAGAGAACGCGCGCTCGGGGGAGAAGCAGCCGCAGGAGATCGTTAGTGGTTATTACGCTGGTCGTTTTAGTCGCACTATTGGTCGCTGCAGCACTAGTTCAAAATCGTGGGCTGCAGATTAATGCAAAGCGGTATGAGATTGACGTAAAACTCAATCCGACAGCGCAACCGGCCCCCTCTATTGCCACCCACAACGACGGCTCGCCCATCGTTACCGCACCGGATGCGAAGGTCGAGGTTCACGTGACTAGGCCAACTAAGTCGGCGCCTGCACACCCCCCTGAAAATGGCGGAATGTCCACCAACGGAGCAGCCTCACCGATCGTGACCGGACAGGGCGCCGTGGTTAAGTCCACGGTCGATACTCGACCATGAGGGAGGCTAAGCTTCGCAGTGCGGCGGTAATGCTTTGGGTGCTGGTTATGCCTCAGTTGGCCCTGGCACAGTCACCGAATATGCAGACCACGGGCCCATGCTCGTCCATCGTCAGCGGTCCGGGCGCATCGGGGACAAGTTATTGCATCGGCATCACCGACGAAGCGTTGAAACGCCTGACCAACATCACTGCCGCTACCCAAGGTCGCAGGCTCTTTGTTGCAGAGGCTTGGCTTAGTCCAACACTGATGTTCGGACGACCTAGTGGTGACAAGCAATCTGTTAACGAGCAGGTGTTCTTGTCCGTGCGCGCGACGAACATCACGGCGGTGCCCATTGTTTTGACTGCAGCTAAGTGGGAGATAGTGCAGGCGAGAAATCTGTCGAAGGTCGGCGGCTCGTTCGGCGCCAGAAACTTGTTGTGGCCTGCGCTTTCAGCGAACAAGCCAATTAAGATCGAGGCTGGCGAACAGGTTGACGTCAAGTTCGGTGAAGGGTTGCAACTGAGTGGTATGGCCAGTCGCCTGCGTAAAAACCGTGAACTGGACAGTGCATCTACATTGCCTGTCGAACCGACACGGATCAACGGCGACAAATACATCAACTGGTTCGCCGAACAGATGGGGCTGCTATACGGGCCCCAGGCCAAGCTGCGGCTCACGCTATATGAGGGTGACTACAAGCCTATTGCTAGTCTGTCACTGCCATTGGCCCAGGGCGTGGACTTTTTCTATCGAGGCGAGGCGGTGGACCAGAAAGGAAACGTGCAGTACGCGCCCCGCCTAGCGTACGACGCCTTCCTAGGGCAGTACCTCGAAATGCGGGCAAATATGGAGCCTGGGTTTCGTATCAATACTCCGCAGACCAGAGTGATTGAGGTGACTCCAGACCCTACTGTGTGGGGTAAGCAAAGGTATCAAGATCTGGGCGTTCAAGAGCGACCTGAGCAGTGACGCTGCGCGCAGCGTCTGCTATCGGCCAGGAGCTGCCATTCACGACAGACAGATGACTCTCGGCAGCATCAGTATCGGGGTCTGTCCCCGACTATTCCGTAAGAAAAATGGAGTTTTATATGCCAAGGACTGACCTTAAAGTCCCGTTCTCGCAGAAAGATGAAGCCAAGTCACTTGGCGCACGATGGGATCCGACACTGAAAGTCTGGTATGTTCCAGACGGGGTCGATATAGCACCTCTTGTGCAGTGGTTGCCTGTAGCCAAAGAAGATGATCTTGAGCACGAGCCGGAATTCCTTGTTCGCTCGCCCTATTACTATGTGATCGAGTCAGCTACCAGTTGCTGGAAATGCTTCAACTCGACGCGTGTTTTTTCCTTCGTGCTTCCTGAGGAACACGAGCAGTTTGAGCTTGTTGAGGATGAAGACGAAGGTTTCACGCTTTCAGCCAACCGTGGTGAGTGGAGCTGTCGTGGATACCGCGGAACTGCCTCTAGCGTCAGCAGCTTATCTCCGCAGGTTGCAAAACAGCTTAGCCGTTTCACTGAAAACTTTAAGTCTGCATACAGTAAAGCTGGCGGCCGATACATGATGAATCACTGCGAGCACTGCGGATCGAAGCAGGGCGATTTCTTTATGCACAGTGAGCCGGGTGGGGCTTTCTTCCCCACTTCGCCAGAGCAGGCTAGCCGAATGATCCTGACGAAGATCAACGAGCGGTTTGAGTCTAATTGTGGAGTCGGTTTTGCTTCTGACGACTTTCTGGACTGCATGCGTGTTCAAGAGCAGAGCTAAACGTCCAAACTCAGTAAAAGTGGAGATAGGCCGCGGCTGGGGGAGATGCAACGACGGTCAACTAACGACCAAAACGACCGTTCAGGAACATGACGATCATGATTTTTCTCTGTTTTCAAATGAGATCGAACCTGTTGACCGATACCTCTGAGTGGCTTGAGCAGCGTCTCGTTTGAAGGTTGAAGGACATGGCGGCGGACGCCAGTGATTCGCACTCTGGAAAAAGGAATTAAGAATGCGGGTAGCCAATTTAAGGATCGATGGTTTTCGCGGGGTGAGGACGGGCTTTGTGCAGTTCGGCAAGCATGCTGTTCTCATTGGAGATAACAATACCGGCAAGACCACGCTAATCGAAGCTATGACTCTTGTGCTTGGCAGGGATCGCTTAGTGCGGGAGCTGACCGAGCATGACTTCTATGGATCTAACCCGCAGGCAGCAGATAGGATCAAGATTGTCGCTACGATCACTGATTTTCCGGAGGATGATCCAGAGCAAAGCAGCCAGTGGTTTCGTGATGGGAGAGCGGTTGTTAAGTGGCTCGATGAGGAGACAGGCCACGTGCATCCGCGACGCGAAAACTTGGCGTGGAAGCTATGTTGCCAGCTTGGTGTGCAAGCTCGTTTCGACCTTGAAAGCCTGGGCGTGGAAACCATTCGCTACTTCCATGACCACGAAGAACCCATTGATCCTTTTGCTGATGAGGCGCCTGCCCCGGTGCCTGGCAAGCTTATACAGGAACTGAGCTTCTATCTGGTGCGCGCGAGCCGGACTTGGGACAAGGTCTTCTCATGGGGTAATGAGCTTTTCAAGCGCACGGTGCTGGCCGCTGCGGCTCAGCCTGCTGGTTCATTGCTCGCTGAACGAGACCGTTTGAGGGCTCCGGCCCAGCCAATCGATGCCGACCCAGGTATTCAACCTCTGATCCAGAATCTAAATAGTGAGCTTGCTCTCTCATTCCCGAACGCTCCGAAAGTCCAGTTGAGGCTCACAAGCACCGACAGCCGGTCGGTGATGGAGGCAGTGTCAGCCCACTTTTCAGGAGCGGATGGCTTCAGCATACCCGCAGGGAGACAAGGCAGTGGGCTGGTATCCATGCAAGGCTTGCTATTGCTTCTTGAGCTTGGTCGCGCTCGTGCTTTAAGTGGCGGAGAGTTTCTGATGGCTCTCGAAGAGCCTGAAATCCATCTCCCACCTTCTGCACAGCAACGACTGGTTCAGCGTGTTCAAGCGCTATCGACCCAGACTTTCGTGACGACCCATTCGCCGCTCGTTGCTAGCATCGCGGATCCGATCTCCGTTTTGGTTTTGAAAAAGCATGAGGGGAGGCTTTCAGCTGAGCCTTTCTTGGCCAGTCCGCTTGTGGCGGCGACTCCAAATTGGAAGCGTAAGTTTTTCCAGCACAGCCGTATAGACGTGCTGAGTGCGTTAATGCAACCCACGCTTCTTGTTCCAGAGGGGCGTGCTGACTTCCAACTAATTCGTTGCATTCTACGGCCGCTGATGATGACCGAAGGATGGGTCGATACGATGCCACGGCCGTTCGGTATCGAAGTCGGTGTAGTTCCCACAGAGGACGCAAATGTCGTCGAGACTCAGAGGCTGATGACACGTCTTCACCAGAGGGTATGTTGCTTGGTGGATGGAGACGCGGCCGGCCTAGGATATGCAGATCAGTTGCAGCAAGAAGCTGCACCGCCGAGTGCGATCATCCGCTGGCACGATGGCGCAATGATTGAGGATGCCATCGGTTGGATCCTTGAAGCCGACGAAGCCGTAGTTGTAGAGAAGCTGGCTGAAATCTCTCCTCAGGCGCCTGCGTCCAGCGCTGACATTGTTGCGTATCTCAAAGCCAAGAAGATGGACATCATCGCCTATGAAAGCCTTGCTGATGCCATTGCTACGACGCAAGCATGCAGAGGGCGTGCAGCGGATCTCTTGAGCGGTCTGGCTTGTGCATGTGTCGGCGATGAATCTACCCAGCGATTTGCGCGTGGAGCCGACGGGGTGTGGGTCTTCCAGCCATGACAATCCACGCATTCACTGGTGGCGCCGGTTGTGGCAAAACTCACATGCTCATGACTTCGCTGTCTGCATATCTGGACGCGACACCACTTCATGCAGGGCAGAAGGTTCTGGCGCTTACGTTTATGCATGGATCTCGTCGACGCCTGGAGGAGCGTCTGGGAATGCTTCAGAGCCTGAGGGGTAGGGCGGAATGCATGACCATTGATAGCTTTGCATGGCGTCTAATTAGACGTTGGCGTTCGCTTACCGCAGCTCTCGGCTTCGTAAACATAGAGCCAAGTGAGCACGAACGCGTTTGTGAAGCTGCCAGCGCGCTTTTACAAATTAAAGAGGTCCAAAGTTGGGTGGTGATGACGTTTCCAATACTCGTCGTAGATGAAGCCCAAGATATGACTGTGGATCGCCTCGGCATGGTTGCAGGTCTGGCCAATAGATTGGAGGTATTTGTTGCAGCCGACGAGTTTCAATGTCTCAGCGAGGAGCTTCGACCCAACCCTGCATGCGTTTGGCTTTCCCAAGTATGCGTTCCTGAAGAGCTTACGCAGCCACGCCGGACCAACGTCGATGAGCTGCTTAATGCAGCGCGAGCGATTCGTGCCGGCGAAGCACCAAAGTCCGGGAACTACTTCAAAGTTGCGCTAACGCCGAGGTCACCCTTGGCTGGAGCATGGATCAATTCCAACTTGAGTTGGTACGGCGGTGGCAAGAGTGTCGCGATAATAACTCCAATGCTTGGGGCATTTGCGATAGCTGCATTGACTTGGGCGGCTGCGAATAAAACCAAGAAAGGTGCAGGCCCTTACAGCATCTCTTGGGAGCAGTCAGAAGCAAAAGCTGCTACCGATTATATGGCGACGATTCAACTGGACAACCAGGCCGATTCGCCTTCAATTGCTGCCGCTCTCTTAGCCGCTGGTGACGCGAGAGTTGCCAGCGATGTGATCGAATGGTTGGAGATTCAACGCCGCACAAAGGCGAAGGTGGAGTTCTCAAGGAATGAGGTCGAAAAAATAGTGGCACAATCATTTGCACAGCGCCGCCAATCTCGACGAAGCGGAGTGCGTGGATGGAAAGGCATGACAGTTCACGGTGCCAAAAACCGTGAGTTTGACAACGTCATTGTGCTCTGGCCTGCCGGAGTCGGTGGAAGCGATGAGCAGAAGAGGCGTTTGCTCTATAACGCGGTGACACGTGCGAAGGAGCGATGCATTGTCCTTGTGCAAGCAACTGCCCACATAAGCCTGCCTCCCTTCACGTAATCGCGCAGAGCTACCGCCGAATTCGCTCTCTGATCCTGCGACGTCCTCGTAGAAAAAAGGACAGATTTGTTTACTAGGCCACCGCCCGCTCTTGGCCGATAACAGCCCTTCAAAACAAACACCACTTCCCTCCCCCACAAAAAAACCCCGGCCTGGCGCCGGGGTCAGGCCGCAGTTCGCGGCCTCAGTCGGGGCTTATGCCGCACGCGGCGAAACGATGATCTTCACGTTGTGTTCCTTGTTGTGCACCAGTTCTTCGAAGCCCTTTTCGACGATCTGCTCCAGCTCGATGCGGCCGGTGACCAGGGGTGTGATGTCGAGGCGGCCGTCGGCGATGAAGGCGATGACGTCGGCGAATTCGCCGTTGTAGGCCAGGGCGCCGAGGACCTGTTTCTCGGTGGCCACCAGTTCGAAGAAGTTGAACGAGCTGGGCTCTTCGAAGATGCCCACCAGCACGCAGGTGCCGGCCTTGCGGATAGCGTCGATGGCGAGCTTGGCGGTGTGCTTGTTGCCGATGCATTCGAAGCTGACGTCGGCGCCCAGGCCCTGGGTGAGCGTGCGGATCTCGGCGAGCACGTCGCATTCGTTCGGGTCCAGCACGTGGCTGGCGCCCACTTCGCGGGCCTTGGCCTTGCGCGCGCTGGACATCTCCAGGGCGATGACCTGGGCGGCGCCGGCGGCCCTGGCGCACATGATGGTGCACAGGCCGATGGTGCCCGCCCCCACGACCACCACGTTGCGCCCGAGCAGGCTGCCGGCCTTCTTCACCGCGTGCATGCCCACGGCCAGCGGTTCGATGAGGGCGCCGGCCTCGGCGGGGAAGCCGGCCGGGAGCTTGTACAGCAGGTTGGCGGGGACGTTGACCCATTCGGCGAAGGCGCCGTTGTTCATCAGCCCGGTGAAGGCGAGGTTCTCGCAGATGTTGTAGAGGCCGTGGCGGCAGTAGTAGCAGGTGCCGCAGTGCTGGCAGGCGTCGGCGGCGACCACTTCGCCCGGGGTGAAGCCCTGCACGCCGTCGCCGAGCTTGACGATCTCGCCGCAGAACTCGTGGCCGAGGATGCACTGGCCCTTGATGCCGGTGAGCGGGTGCGGCGCTTCCACGGGGATGAACACGGGGCCGGCGACGTACTCGTGCAGGTCGGAGCCGCAGATGCCGCACCAGTGCACGCGGATCTGCACCCAGCCGGGGGCCGGGTCGCCGGGCAGGGGCACGTCTTCCACGCGGATGTCGTTGCGGCCGTGCCACACCGCGGCACGCATGCTGTTGGGGAGGATGCTCATGGGGTTCTCCTGGGGCCCGGCGGGTGCCGGGCCCGGTGATCGTCAGTGGCGTTGGAGGAAGGCCTGCAGCAGCGCGTTGACCGCGTCGGCGGCCTCCATCTGCAGCATGTGGGCCTGCCCCGGGAGGATGTGCACCTCGGCCGGCAGGCCATCGGCGTGGTGGGCGGGGATGATGGCGTCGGCCTCGCCCCAGACCACCAGCACCGGGTGCTGGCCGCTCTCCACCACGCTGCGCAGGTCGAGCCGCTGGCGGCCCGCCTCGTTGAGGGTGTCGGCGAGCTGGCGCAGGGCGGCGTCCACCCCTTCCAGGCGCTTGAAGCGGAGCATGTCTTCGAGCATCTGCCGGGTGACCAGCGCGGGGTCGGAGAACAGCTGCACCAGCTGCGGCTTGAGGGCGTTGCGGTTGCCGGCCTCGACGAAGCCCTGCAGGTAGGTGCCGTTGATCTCGGCGCCGAGCCCGGCGCTGGCCAGCAGGCTGAGGCTGCGCACTCGCTGCGGGGCCAGCCGCGCGGTGTTGAGGGCGACGGCGCCGCCCATGGAGTGGCCGGCCAGGTGGGCGTGCTCGATGTCGAGGTGGTCGAGCAGCGCGAGTACGGCGCAGCTCAGCTCGTCCAGGTCACCGCGGACCAGCTGCTTGGCGGATTCGCCGTGGCCGGGCAGGTCGAGGGCGATGACGCGGCGCTCGGTGGCCAGGGCCTCGTGGTTGAACAGCCAGTTGTTGAGGTCGCCGCCGAAGCCGTGGATCAGCACCAGCGGCACGCCGCCTTCGCCACGCTCGAAGTAGCGCAGGGTGCGGCCGTCCAGCTCGACCTTCTGCGGGCTGGGGCCGCTGTCGGCCTCGCCTTCGCCACCGGGCACGAACTCGGCAAGGAAGCGCTCGACCACGGCGTCGATCTCCGCTTCGCTGGCCTCCCCTTCCACCACGATGCCGAGCAGCGCGCCCACCGGCAGTACCTCGTCGGGCCGCGCCACCTGGCGCCGCAGCACGCCGGAGAACGGCGCCTCGACGCTGCTGCTGATCTTGTCGGTCTCCACGTCGAGCACTTCGTCGCCCTTCTCGATGGTGTCGCCGTCCTGCTTGAGCCAGTCGGCCACCCGGCCTTCGGTCATGGAGAGACCCCACTTGGGCATGGTCAGGGTATGGATGCGGCTCATGCGGCGTTTCTCCCTTGCAGCAGCGCCAGCACGGCGGCTTCGATCTTCGCGGCGCTGGGGATGTAGAGGTCTTCCAGGGCGTCGGAGAACGGCACCGGGGTGTGCGGAGCGGTGACCTGGCGGATCGGCCCCTTGAGGGCGTGGAAGGCCTGCTCGGCCACCAGCGCGGCGATGTCGGTGGCCAGGGAGCAGCGCGGGTTGGCTTCGTCGATGACCACCAGGTGGCCGGTCTTCTCGACGCTTTCGAGGATGCTGTCGGCGTCCATCGGACTGGTGGTGCGCAGGTCCAGCACCTCGCAGGAGATGCCCTGGCGGGCGAGGCTGGCGGCGGCGTCCATGGCCAGGTGGACCATGCGGCCGTAGGTCACCAGGGTGACGTCGTCGCCGTCGCGGAGGAAGTTGGCCTCGCCGAAGGGCACGGTGTAGAGCTCTTCCGGCACCTCGCCCTGCATGGAGTAGAGCAGCTTGTGCTCGCAGAAGATCACCGGGTCGTTGTCGCGGATGGCCTGGATCAGCAGGCCCTTGGCGTCGTACGGGGACGAGGGGCAGACCACCTTGAGCCCGGGGATGTGGGTCCACAGCGCGGTGAGCATCTGCGAGTGCTGGGCGGCGGCGCGCAGGCCGGCGCCGACCATGGTGCGGATCACCAGCGGGGTGACGGCCTTGCCGCCGAACATGTAGCGGAACTTGGCGGCCTGATTGAGGATCTGGTCCAGGCAGCAGCCGGCGAAGTCGACGAACATCAGTTCGCACACCGGGCGCAGGCCCCGGGTGGCGGCACCCACGGCGGCGCCGACGTAGCCGATCTCCGACAGCGGGGTGTCCAGCACGCGGCCGGGGAACTGGTGGTAGAGGCCCTTGGTGACCCCGAGCACGCCGCCCCAGGCGTCGTCCTCGCCGGGTGCGCCGGCGCCGCCGGCATTGTCCTCGCCCATGATGAAGACGCTGGGGTCGCGGCGCATTTCCTGGGCCAGCGCCTCGTTGATGGCCTGCTGGTAACTGATCTTTCTGGCCATGATGGCTCTCCTTTGATTGTTCTTCTGGCGGCTCGCCGGCCGGTTACGGGTAGGCGACGTAAACGTCGCTGAGCAGGTCGGCGGGGGATGGCTTGGGGTCGGCCTTGGCGCGCACCACGGCCTCTTCGATGCCGGCCTCGACCTCGGCATCGATGGCGTCCAGCGCGCTGGCCTGAAGCAGGCCGGCGCGGGTGGTGCGCTCGCGGAACTGCATGAGGCAGTCGCGGGTTTCGCGGTAGTGCTTGACCTCGTCGGGGGCGCGGTAGGTCTGGGCGTCGCCTTCGAAGTGGCCGTAGTAGCGGGTCAGCTTCACTTCGATCAGCGAGGGCCCCTCCCCGGCCCGGGCCCGCTCGATGGCGGCGCCGGCGGCTTCGTGCACGGCAAAGAAATCGAAGCCGTCGACGGTGACGCCGGGCATGCCGAAGCCGGCGGCGCGGTCGGCGATGTGGTCGCAGGCGACGGACCAGTTGGAGGCGGTGGCCTCGGCGTAGCCGTTGTTCTCGGCGACGAAGATGCACGGCAGGTTCCACACCGAGGCGAGGTTCATGGCCTCGAACACGGCGCCCTCGTTGGAGCCCCCGTCGCCGAAGAAGGCCACGGCCACGGCGCGGTTGCCCTTGAGCTTGGCGGCCAGGGCGGCACCGGCGGCCAGCGGCGCGCCGGCACCGACGATGCCGTTGGCGCCGAGCATGCCCTTGGACAGGTCGGCGATGTGCATGGAGCCGCCCTTGCCGTGGCAGACGCCGGTCTTCTTGCCGTAGATCTCGGCCATCATCCCGTACACGTCCACTCCCTTGGCGATGCAGTGGCCGTGGCCACGGTGGGTGGAAGCGATGCAGTCCTCGTCGTAGAGGTGCGCCATCACCCCGGCGGCGGAAGCTTCCTCGCCGGCGTACAGGTGGACGAAGCCGGGGATCTCGCCGGTGGCGAACTCCACGTGCAGGCGTTCCTCGAAGGCGCGGATGGTGCGCATCACGCGGTAGGCATGGAGCAATTGCTCAGTCGAAAGCGTGGACATCTTCTTGTTCTCCAGGGTGGTTCACGGGCTTGCCAGGGACGGCCAGCAGGCGATGGCAGGCGGCGAAGGCCAGGGCGGCCTCGACGTCAATGCTCAGCGGGCCGTCGAGTTCGAGGGTGATGCTGGGGCGGTCGGCGGCGGCGAACTCGATCTCGCGCTCGCCATCCAGGGCCAGGGTGCCGGCGGCCAGGTGCGGCAGCCGGGGGATGCCGGGTTCCAGGCTGCCGCTGGCGACGATGCCGCAGGCCTGCAGCAAGCCGGGGGCGAGCGGCGCCAGCAGGGCCTGTTCGGCGCCGGGGGCGAGGCGCACCCAGCTGCCACGGGGGTAGCGCCGTGACACCGGGTTCCACAGCCCGCAGAGGGACGAGAGGCCGATGGCGTGGGGCTCGGCGAAGGCGGCATAGACCTCGGCCAGGTCCTCCGCGCGGCTTATGGCGCGGGCACCGGTGAAGGTGAGCGGCGAGACGGCCACCTCCACCAGGGCGGTTTCGTCGATGCCGCGCGCGGCGATGCGCACCCGCAGGCGCTTGTTGCGGCGCAGCGCCACCTCCGCCGGGATGCGGCCGCTGGCGTAGAGCCCGCCGGCCAGGCCCGCGCCGGTGGCTTCGCGCAGCTCGGGGAAGGCGTTGTTGGTGCCGGTGGAGAGGCACAACAGCGGGATGTCGCCCACCTCCCCCGCCACGGCCTTGTGGGTGCCGTCGCCGCCGAGCACCGCCACCAGGGCGACGCCGCGCCGGACCATCAGGCGTGCGGCGTGGCGGGTGTCTTCCACGCTCTGGCGCAGCGGCAGGTCGAGGAACTCCAGGCGCGGCCAGCGACTGTCGTGGGCGTGGCGGCTGGCGCTGGCCTTGAGCACGGCGGCGGCGATACCGGTAATGTCCGGCGGCATCAGCACCTCGTCCACGCCGGTGGCGCCGAACGCGCCGAGCAGGCGCTGCACCACGGCGGCCTTGTCGGTGCTGGAGTACAGCCCGGCGTTGGCGGTGAGGCGGCGCACGTCACGGCCGGAGGCGGGGTTGGCGATGATGCCGACGCGCAGGGGCATGGCGGCACTCACAGGGAGAAGCCGCCGTCGACGGCGATCGCCTGGCCGGTGACGTGGGGCGCGCAGGCGAGGTAGACGGCGAGCTGGCCCATGTCCTCCACGGTCTGCGCTTCGCCCTGGGGCAGCAGGCTGGCCTGGTGGCGCTCCCAGGATTGCGCCTCGCTCTCCCCCGGCTGCGCCCAGCGCCCGGAGAGCCCGGCCTCGCCACGCCACATGCCGGTGCCGACGATGCCGGGGCACAGGGCGTTGACGGTGATGCCCTCACGGGCGACCTCCTTGGCCAGGGCGTTGCTGAAGCCGATGACGGCGAACTTGGAGGCGCTGTAGTGGGCCAGGTCCGGGAAGCCGACCCGCCCGGCGATGGAGGCGACGTTGATGATCCGCCCCCAGCGCTGGGCCTGCATGAGGGCCAGTTCGGCCTGGCAGCAGAGGAACACGCCGCGGGCGTTGATGGTCATGACCCGGTCCCAGTCCTCGACGCTGAGTTCACGGACCTTGTGGATGCTGATGACGCCGGCGTTGTTCACCGCCACGTCGAGCCGGCCGTGCTGGCGGGCGATGGCGTCCACCAGGGCCTGGACGCTCTGCGGATCGGCGACGTCCACCGCGTGGGCCGTGGCGCGGGCGCCGAGGGCGCGGACCTGGGCGGCGCCCTCCTCGGCCAGGGCCGGGTCGAGGTCGGCGATCACCAGTTCGGCACCGGCCTGGGCCAGGCTGCAGGCAATGCCGAGGCCGATGCCACGGCCGCCGCCGGTGACCAGGGCGATCCGGCCGGAAAGGGAAAATGGCGCAGGGGCAACAAGGGTCATGACGCACCTCTGAATTGTTGTTGTGGGTGCGGGACGGCGTCCCGGTGTCGCCAGGACAGGAGCAAGGGCGGTGCCAGGACGGCGCAGGCGGGGCGCAAAGGTGCGGGCCAGAGCGGCTGCGAGGGGGTTGTTAACGCGCCGTGGGAAGCGCGATCTGAGACGCGCCATGTCAGCCTGCACGGGGTGCGGGCGAGACGCTGAGACGCGGCGTCTCATCCGCCGGGCGGCGCGCCGCCGTGCTTGTCCGCCCTCCGGGCCGGCGCTTAAATGACCGGCACAAGAACAACGACACGAGCCGTGGAGGCCCCATGCTGCCTGCCAACTCGAAAGCCCATGTGGACTGCATCAGCCGTGTGCTGCGCCACGCCGAACGCCTGCCCGAACCACCGGTGCCGGACCTGATCCTGGACTCCTGGCGCCGCTCCATGGACCAGCACCGCCTGGACCCGGGCTCGCTGCAGGGCCCGCGCATCCTCAGCGAGACGCTGCTGAAGGAATGCCGCGAACGCGCGGAAAGCTTCCTGCGCATCGCCGGCGAGGAGGTCTCGCGCCTGCACGGGCGGGTGCGCGATGCCGACTACTGCGTGCTGCTCACCGATGCCCAGGGCCGCACCATCGACTACCGCGTGGAAGCCACCATCCGTGGCGAGTGCCGCCGGGCGGGGCTGTACCTGGGCACCTGCTGGTCGGAGGGCGAGGAAGGCACCTGCGGGGTGGCGGCGGTGCTGACCAACCGGGTGCCGGTGACGGTGCACAAGCGCGACCACTTCCGCGCCGCCTTCATCGGCCTGACCTGTTCGGCGGCGCCGGTGTTCGACCCCCAGGGCCAGTTGCTGGGGGTGCTGGACGTGTCCGCCGTGGAGTCTCCGGACGACCGCCGCAGCCAGCACCTGATCCGCCAGATGGCGGTACAGAGCGCCCGCGATATCGAGAACGCCTTCTTCATGCACAGCACCCGTGGCCACTGGGTGCTGCGCGCCCATTCAGCCCCCGGCTACGTGGACAGCCAGCCGGACTACCTGTTCGCCTGGGACGCCGACGGCCGCCTGCAGGCGCTGAACCCGGCGGCGCGGCACTACCTGCTGGAACGCCACGGGCGCCTGCCGCAGCACATCGGCGAGGTGTTCGACCTGGACCTGCTGCGGGCGGCCGCCGACGAGCACCCGCGCCATGTGCCCGAGCAGGGCCTGCACATCCGCCTCAGCGTGCCGCGCCGGGCGGTGAGCGTGGCGCTGCCGAGCCGCGATGCCACGCAGCTGGACCCGCGCATCGCGGAGAGCCTGCGCCTGGCGGTGCGGGTGAAGGACCGCCACCTGCCGGTGCTGATCCACGGCGAGACCGGCGCCGGCAAGGAGGTGTTCGCCCGCCAGTTGCACGACGCCAGCGCACGCCGGGGCAAGCCCTTCGTGGCGCTGAACTGCGCGGCCATCCCGGAGAACCTGATCGAGAGCGAACTGTTCGGCTACGTGGCCGGCGCCTTCACCGGGGCGGAGCGCAAGGGCATGCGCGGGCTGTTGCAGCAGGCCGATGGCGGCACGCTGTTCCTCGACGAGATCGGAGACATGCCCCTGGCCCTGCAGACCCGCCTGCTGCGGGTGCTGGCCGAGGGCGAAGTGGCGCCACTGGGGGCGGCACGTCGGCAGGCGGTGGACATCCAGGTGATCTGCGCCAGCCACCGGGACCTGGCAGCGCTGGTGGCGGCCGGCGAGTTCCGCGAGGACCTGTTCTTCCGCCTCAACGGCGCGCGCTTCGAGCTGCCGCCCCTGCGCGAACGCACGGACAAGCTGGCGCTGATCAACCGCCTGCTGGACGAGGAAGCGGCCCGCTGCGGGCTGCGCCTGGGGCTGTGCGAGGCGGCGCTGGAATGCCTGCTGGGCTATCGCTGGCCGGGCAATGTGCGCCAGTTGCGCCATGTGCTGCGCTACGCCTGCGCCATCTGCCCCGGCGACACCCTGCGCCTGCAGGACCTGCCGGAAGAACTGCGCGGCGCAGCGCCGGAACTCCGGGACGAGACGCCCGCCAGCCCGGAGCGCCAGGCCCTGCTGGACGCCCTGGTGCGCCACCGCTGGCAACCGCTGCCCGCCGCGCGGGCCCTGGGCATCTCCCGGGCGACCCTGTACCGGCGGGTGAAGCAGCACGGCATCGAGATGCCGCGCATGAAGAGCGAGCCGGCGACCCCGCTGGAGGGCATCTCCGAGGGGGTTACTTGAAGAGCGCCGAGACCACCTTGGCGACGTGTTCGGCGCCCCGGCTGATCTCGCCCATGATGGAGGCGACGGTGGATATCTGCGCGTTGTTGTCCTTGGCGCTGGCTTCGATCTTCTTCATGTAGTCGTCGATCTGCTGGGTCATCTTCACGTTCTCGGTGACCACGCTCTTGATCTCGATGGTGGCGCCGCTGGTGCGCCCGGCCAGTTGCCGCACTTCATCGGCCACCACGGCGAAGCCGCGCCCCATGTCCCCCGCCCGCGCCGCTTCGATGGCGGCATTGAGGGCCAGCAGGTTGGTCTGCTCGGCGACGCCCTGGATGGTGGTGACGATGTTCTCGATGTCCTTGGCCTGCAGGCTCAGCTTGGAGATGAGGTCCACGGCGGTGTTCACCATGGTCAGGGTGGTGGCGGAGATCGCCACCGACTGGTCGAGCGAATCCATGCCCCGGTTGGAGATCTGCGCGGTCTCCTCGGCGGTGGCAAAGGACAGTTCGGCGGCACGCCGGACCTCTTCGTTGCGGCGCACCTGCTCGGTGACGTCGATGGCGAACTTGACCACCTTGAACACGGTGCCGGTCTCGTCCTTCACCGGGTTGTAGCTGGCCTCGATGTGCACGGTGTTGCCGGAGGCGGTCTTGCGCTCGAAGTGGCCACGGTAGAAGTTGCCGGCCTTGAGGTTGGCCCAGAAGTCGGGGTTCTCCCTGTAGAACTCGTCGAGGCAGAGCATGCGGTGGTGGCGACCCTTTAGGCTGCCGAGGCCGTAGCCCATCAGGCGCAGGAAGTTGTCGTTGGCGTCGATGATCTCGCCATCGGGGGTGAACTCGATCATGGCCATGGAGCGGCGGAGCGCGTCGCTCAGCGCACCGAGCACCAGCAGGTCGGAGTGCTTCTGGGTGACGTCACTGGCGATCTTCAGCACCTCCACCACGCGGCCGGAGGCGTCCTTGACCGGGAAGTAGGTCGCCTCCAGCCATAGCACCGCGCCGTTCTTGGCGATGCGCTTGAACACGCCGCGCTGGGAGATGCCGTTGGCGAGGGAGGTCCAGAAACGTTCGTAGGCGCTGGAGTTGCGGAAGCTGTCCTCGCAGAAGAGGCGGTGGTGCTTGCCGACGAGCTCCTGCTCGGTGTAGCCGACCACCTGGAGGAACAGGGGGTTGGCGGTGATGATCTCGCCCCGGGGGGTGAAGGAGATGGATGCGACGTTGTCCTCGATGGCGCGCAGCCGCTGGAGGTTTTCTTCGTCCTGGGGGGTTTTGATGTCAGGGCTGACTCGGCTCTTTCTGTTGAACAACATGATGAGCTCCTTGATGTTGGGTCGAACGTTTTGCCCTTACTGCCCGCAGTGGTCGTCCGGTAGCCGGAGCGGCCTTCCTC
The DNA here is from genome assembly GCF_000931385.1 of Pseudomonas sp. FeS53a. NCBI lineage: Bacteria > Pseudomonadati > Pseudomonadota > Gammaproteobacteria > Pseudomonadales > Pseudomonadaceae > Pseudomonas > Pseudomonas sp. FeS53a. The sequence continues at coordinate 116,156 of NZ_JYFT01000005.1, read as the reverse complement.
AGAGTAGCCAAGCCAAACGGAATGAGAGGCTGATGCAACAACGAGCCCATCGGCTTGGGGTTGCCTTCAGTTCCGCTTCATCTTCCTGTGATCCGGACTCAATGGTTATCGGCACTTCCCGATTTTATGTAGGGAAATCCTTAGCGACCCAAATACCGCTGCGCTTGATAAATGCACAAGGCAGGGGGTCGAGGGCCGCAAAGCCCCCACCTGAAGCCTCCCGCACGTTCGGGTCAGGCGAATGACAGGCCCCGATCTGGGCGAGGCGCCAGCAGCAAGGCCAGGCAGAACCAGACGAACGGCGCTGCAGCCCCCATGAGCATGGGCGCGGCGTAACCGCTCAGCGAGAAGGCACAGAGGCTGGCCGCCAGCAGGGCAAGCCCGCAGATCAGGCCGGCCCGCGCGTACCGGCCCAGTCGGCGGGCCAGGAAGTGGGCGATGAGCCGCCCGATGATCGAGGAAACGACGAGCACCTGCTCGACGCCCAGGATGGCGATGCCTGCCATGAAGGCTGGCCCCTCGGTCGCATCCCGCTCCACGGCCCAGAAGAACCAGGCGACTTGCGCCCCGTAGAGCACGGCCACCCCGGCCAGGGCCACCAGAAACGCTCGCCGCCCGGGGAGCAGCGCGGGCAGCGTGCCCACCAGCAGCATCCCGATCAATGCCATGCCCTGCATGTTGCCGACCTCCTTGTATGGGTCATCCTCGACGCCCGGCGAGGCGGCTTCCCTGCCTGCGGATGGGCGTGCCCAGGGCGCCATCATCGACGGGGCGCGGGCCAGGTCAATCCCCGGGATGAGTTCCTGTCGATGGGTTCGCAGATGGGGGCGCGTGTGCTTCGACACTGCAACGAAAAAGACACGCCGAAGCGTGTCTTTTTCCAGGTGGATTGCGGCGGTATCAGCGCTCCCCCACCGGCGCCTGGTCGGCCTCCACCAGCAGGCTGGCACGCCGCGTGAGCAGGTGGAAGGCGCCCCAGAGCACGAGCAGGAAGGGGATGCCGAACACCAGGGTCATGTGGAAGGCCGGGACGAAGGCGGTGGTGATGAGGATGGCCACCATCAGCCCGAAGCCCAGCAGGGTCGCCCAGGGGAAGCCCCACATGCGGAAGGACAGCTGCAGGCCGCCGTTGCGCGCGTGGTAGCGGCGGAAGCGGTAGTGGGTGAGGAAGATCATCATCCAGGCGAACAGCGCGCCGAAGATGGAGATGGCCATCATCAGCATGAAGGACTCCTCGGGGAACACCAGGTTGACCAGGGTGGCCAGGGCGATGCCGGTGCAGGACAGGGCCAGGGCATTGAGCGGGACGCCGTTGCTGCCGAGGCGCCCCATCAGGCGCGGGGCGTGGCCGGCACGGGCGAGGCTGAACATCATCCGGGTGGTGGTGTAGAGCTGGCTGTTCATGGCCGACAGGGCGGCGACGAGGATGACGAAGTTGATCAGCCCGGTGGCGCCGGGGATGCCCACCTGCTCCATCACCATCACGAAGGGGCTCTGGGCGCCCTGCCCCGACTGGTTCCACGGCACCAGGGCGAGGATCAGCGCGAGGGTGAGGATGTAGAACACCAGCAGGCGCGCCATGGTGACGCGGAAGGCGCGCTTGACGGCCACCTCCGGCTGCTCGGCTTCGCCGGCGGCGACGGCGATCATCTCGATGCTGAGGTAGCTGAAGATGGAGATGATCACGGCGATCCAGACGCCGGAGACGCCATGGGGCATGAAGCCGCCGTGGGCGACGTAGTGGTGGAAGCCGTAGGCGGGGTCACCGCCGCCGAACACCAGCCAGGCGCCGAGCAGGATGAAGGCGACGATGGCACCGATCTTGATCGCCGAGAAGCCGTACTCGAAGTGGCCGAACGCCTTGACGCTGATGGCGTTGGTGACCACCAGGGCGGCGGAGAACAGCAGGATCCAGACCCAGCCGGCAACGGCGGGGAACCAGTACTTCATGTACACGGCGATGGCGGTCACTTCGGTGCCGACCGCCAGGACGATGGCGGCCCAGTAGGCGTAGCGCACCAGGAAGCCAGCCAGCGGGCTGACATAGAACTCGGCGTAGGCGCCGAAGGAGCCGGAGGTGGGGTGGGCGACGGTCATTTCGGCCAGGCAGCCCATGAGCAGCAGGGCGATCAGGGCGCCGATGGCGTAGCTGACCAGCACGCCGGGGCCGGCGAAGCCGATGGCGAAGCTGCTGCCCATGAACAGGCCGGTGCCGATGGCACCGCCAATGGCGATCATGGCCATCTGGCCGGAGGTGAGCTGGCGCTTGAGCCCCTGCTCGCGCGCGGTGATGGCGGCGAATCCTGTCTTGTCGTTCATCGTGTGCCTCGGTGTTGTCGTTATGCGGGGCGTCAGAGCAGTTGCAGCGGGTAGTCGATGATCACCCGCAGTTCGTTGTTGTCGGCGGTGTCGGCCCGGCCGACCTGGGCGGTGGAGCGGATGCTGGCCTGGCGCAGGCGGATGGAGAGGTCCTTGGCGCTGCCGCCCTGGACGACGTAGCCGAGTTCGATGTCCCGCTCCCAGCGCTTGCCGGCCTCGCCGTAGCGCTGGTAGGCGCTGGGGCTGCTGCGGTGGCTGTCGTCGATGTGGTCGCCCCGGATGTAGCGGCTCATGAAGCTGAGCCCGGGCACGCCGAAGGGGGCGAAGTCGAGGTCGTAGCGCACTTGCCAGGAGCGCTCGTTGGGGGCGTTGAAGTCGAGGACCTGCACGGAGTTGGCGAGGTAGATGGAGGTGCCGGGCTGGCGGTCGAAGCCGAGGTAGTCGAAGGGCTGGTCGCCGTTCACCCGCTGGTGCGCCAGGGTCAGGGCGTGGGCGCCGAAGCGGTAGCGGGCGGAGGCGGACCAGGCGATGGTGTCGATGCGGCCGGCCAGGCTGCGGCCCTGGTCGAGGGTGCGGTAGAAGCTGGCGTCGAGCGTGAGGGCCTGCTGGTCGGCCAGGTCGAGGCGCTGGCCGGCGCCGAGGTAGTACTGCCGCCAGATGTCCTCATAGCGCGAGGCGTAGGCGGACAGGTGAGTGGCGTCGCTGGGGGTCCACTGGCCGCCGAGGTAGTCGGCACGGCGGGTTTCCACCTGGGCGAACAGGGCCTTGAGGGCGCCGTCGCGGTTGGTGGAGTTGCCGTCGTTGCCGGCGGTGAAGTGCCCGGCCTCCAGCAGCAGGTTCTCCACCTCGCGGCTGCCGAGGGAGAAGCCGATGGGCATGGGGGCGAACAGCCGCGCGTTGCCAGTGCCGAACACGGGGTTCATGGGGGCCTGGCTGCCGTACTTCAGCTCGGTCCGGGAGACGCGCAGCTTGAGGGCGCCGCCGATTTCGGCCTGGCTGTCTTCGGGGCGGCCCCGGGAGTCGATCGGCAGCAGGTCGGTGCCGGTGCGGGCGCGGTTGCTGTCGAGCTTGAGGCCGAGGTTGGCGCAGGCGTCCAGGCCGAAGCCGACGGTGCCCTGGGTGTAGCCGGACTGGTAGTCGAGGGTGAAGCCGTGGGCCCACTCCTCGCGGTAGTTCTGCCCGCCCGGGTTGTTGAGCAGGTTGCGGTGGAAGTAGAAGTTGCGCTGGTTGAGCTGCAGGCGGCTGCCTTCGAGGAAGCCTTCGGGGCTGTCGGCGGCCATCAGCGGGGTGGCGGTGATGCCGCTCAGGAGCAAAGCGGCGCGGGCCAATCGCGGGGTGTTCATCTCATCGACCTCTTGTTGTGGTTATGGGTGAGAGGTGGAGGCGCCCGGGTGGGCGCCGGGTGCATGGGGTCAGGTCACCTGCTTGCGGGCCATGAAGCGCTCCTGGCGCCAGGCCTCGCTGTCGAGGATTTCGCCGAGGGTTTCGGCGGCGTCCCAGACGTCGACAAAGCGGGTGTAGAGGGGGGTGAAGCCGAAGCGCATGATGCGCGGCTCGCGGTAGTCGCCGACCACGCCCCGGTCGATCAGCGCCTGGATGATGGCGTAGCCCTCGGGGTGCTCGTAGCTGACGTGGCTGCCACGGCGGGCGTGCTCCAGGGGTGTGACCAGGGTGAGCGGGTGCTGGCCGCAACGGGCCTGCACCCGCTCGATGAACAGGTCGGTGAGGGCCAGGGACTTCTCCCGCAGGGCCTCCATGCTGGTGCGGGCGTAGACCTCGAGACCGCACTCGATCATGGCCAGGGAGGTGATCGGCTGCGTGCCGCAGAGGTAGCGGCCGATGCCGGGTGCCGGCTCGTAGGCGGGCTCCATGCCGAACTGGCGGGCGTGGCCCCACCAGCCGGACAGCGGTTGCCAGACCAGCTCGCGCAGGGCGGGGGCGACCCAGACGAAGGCCGGGGAGCCGGGGCCGCCGTTGAGGTACTTGTAGGTACAACCGATGGCGTAGTCGGCCTTGGCGGCGGTGAGGTCGATGGGCACGGCGCCGGCGGAGTGGCAGAGGTCCCAGATGGTCAGCGCGCCGCATTCGTGGGCCAGGGCGGTGAGGGCCTGCATGTCGTGCAGGTAGCCGGTCTTGTAGTTGACCTGGGTGATGAGGGCGACGGCGGTGTCGCTGCCGATGGCAGCGGGCAGCTCCTCGGGGGTGTCCACCAGGCGCAGGCTGTAGCCCTGCTGGAGCAGGTCGGCGAGGCCTTCGACCATGTAGATGTCGGTGGGGAAGTTGCTGCTCTCGGTGACGATGACCTTGCGCGAGGGGTCGCGCTGGGCCTGCACGCGCAGGGCGGCGACCAGCACCTTGAAGAGGTTGATGGAGGTGGTGTCGGTGATCACCACTTCGTCCTGGCCGGCGCCGATGAGGCCGGCGAGCTGGTTGCCCAGGCGCTCGGGCAGGCCACGCCAGCCGGCTTCGTTCCAGCTGCCGATCAGGCCGGTGCCCCATTCGTCCTCTACCACTTGCCGGGCCCGTTCGAGGGCGGCCTTGGGGCGCGCGCCGAGGGAGTTGCCGTCGAGGTAGATGACCCCTTCGGGCAGGGCGAAGGCGTCGCGCAGGGGCGCGAGGGCATCGCGGGCGTCGAGGTCGAGGCAGGCTTGTCTTGTTGTCATGGTCGGCTCCTAGGTCGACAGGCGACGCAGCACGGCACGGACCGGGCTGGCATCGAGTTGGGTGAACTTGAGCGGCAGGGCGATGAGTTCGTAATCGCCCTGGGGCACCTCGTCGAGCACCAGGCCTTCGAGGATCGCCATGCCGTGGGCGGCAACGGCGTGGTGGGCGTCGAGGGTCTTGCTGTGCTGGGGGTCGAGGGACGGGGTGTCGGTCCCCACCAGGCAGACGCCATGGGCGGCGAGCAGCGCGATGGCGTCGGCGGCGATGGCGGTGAAGGTGTCGGGCCAGCGGTCCTGCGGGGCGGCCAGGCAGGTGCGGATCAGCACCCGGGGCGGGACGCCGGCGAGRTGAGGCTGCAGGTGATGGGGCTCGACGAGGCCCTCGGCCTCCAGGCAATGGATCACGCGGCAGGGGCCGAGGTAGGGCGCGAGCGAGACGGCGCCGATGGCGGCACCGGCCGGGTCGTAGTGCAGCGGGGCGTCGGCGTGGGCGCCGGTGTGGGGCGAGAGGGTGATGCGCCCGACGTTGACCGGGCAGTGCGCGTCGATCTGCCAGGTGGCGTGCTGCTGGAAAGGGGTGTCGCCAGGCCAGGTGGGGGTCTGGCTGTTCAGGGGTGGGCTGATGTCCCACAGCAACGGCTCATTGCGCATGGTCTTTTCCTCGTTGGGCGAAAAAATCATGCTGCAAAGGCCTTCGAATTATCGTGCTATCTTTGCGACGCTTGCGTCATCCAGCCGCAGTAAATTCTATCAATCTTCATTTTCCTGAAATTTTATTCTCATGACCCTGGACAGCACCGATATCCGCATCCTCCACTGCCTGCAATACGACGGCCGGATCAGCAACCAGGAGCTGGCGGAACGGGTCTCGCTGTCACCGTCGGCCTGCCTGCGGCGTCTGCGCAACCTGGAGGACAGCGGCATCGTGCGGGGGTATCGACCGGTGCTGGACGCGGAGCGCCTGGGGGTGGAGCTGGAGGCGCTGGTGCATGTGTCCATGCGCCAGGACGAGGCGGACTGGCACGAGCGCTTCGTGGAGCAGCTGCAGGGCTGGCCGGAGGTGGTCAGCGCCTACATCGTGACCGGGGCGAGCAACTATGTGCTGCGGGTGCAGGCGCGCAACCTGAAGCAGTTCTCCGACTTCATCGTCACGCGCCTGAACCGGGCCCACGGGGTGACCGACATCCGTTCGGAAATCATCCTGCAGACGGTGAAGGAAGGCGGCGGCGCATTGGACCTGCTGCGCCGCTGACCCGCCCTACTCCGCTCACCCTTTGAGGAAGTGGGCGATCTGCTCGGCGGCAGCTTGAAGGTGCTCGGCGTGGGTATGACCGGACGCCTTGAGGGGCTTCAGGTCATGGTCCGCGGCTTCCAGCCAGTGCAGCTGGATGGCGTCGGAAAGGCAGTAGCCGGCGACGGTTTCGCGGTCGCCGAGGGCATCCCGCTCGCCCTGGACGATGAGGGTGCGGGTGCGCAGATCCGCCAGGTGCGCCACCCGGGGCTTCTCGGGTTTGCCGGCGGCGTAGAAGGGATAACCGAGGCAGACCAGGGCGTCGGCCTTCAGCTCATCAGCCAGCAGACTGGCCATCCTCCCGCCCATGGACTTGCCACCGATGGCCAATTGCCCCGTGACCTGCTGTCGCACCTGGGCATGCACATCCCGCCAGCAATCGAGCAATACGGCCTGCGGATTGGGGGGACGGCGACGCCCGTCTTCGCGCCTCGCAGCCATGTAGGGAAACTCGAAGCGCACGGTCGCAATGCCGCTCTGCGCAAGCCTCCGCGCCATTTCATCCATGAACGGACTGTCCATCGGCGCGCCTGCGCCGTGGGCCAGGATCAGGGTGCTATCAGTCGGGCCTGACGGCCTCTCCCACAGGAACATTCGGACTTCTCCGCTAGCTGTTGGCTGTTGATCCAGATCAATGGGGCAAAACAGGTGTTTAACCATGCTTTCGCGGCAATTCCTAAAAAACCGTGTACGGAAGCCCAAGCACATGAACACAGAAGTCAGTACCGCCTACAACTACAAGGTGGTCCGCCAGTTCGCCATCATGACGGTGGTCTGGGGAATCGTCGGGATGGGGCTCGGCGTTCTCATTGCCGCTCAGCTGGCCTGGCCGGAGCTCAATTTCAACCTTCCCTGGACCAGCTTTGGCCGCTTGCGCCCGCTGCACACCAACGCGGTGATCTTCGCCTTCGGTGGCTGCGCGCTGTTCGCGACCTCTTACTACGCCGTCCAGCGTACCTGCCAGACCCGCCTGGTGTCCGATGGCCTCGCGGCCTTCACCTTCTGGGGTTGGCAACTGGTGATCGTGCTCGCCGCGATCAGCCTGCCGATGGGCTGGACCAGCTCGAAGGAATACGCCGAGCTGGAATGGCCGATCGACCTGCTCATCACCGTCGTCTGGGTGGCCTACGCCATGGTGTTCTTCGGCACCGTGATGAAGCGCCGCACCAAGCACATCTACGTGGGCAACTGGTTCTTCGGCGGGTTCATCCTGACCGTGGCCATTCTGCACATCGTCAACAACCTGGAAATCCCGGTCACCCTGACCAAGTCCTACTCGCTGTATGCCGGTGCGACCGACGCCATGATCCAGTGGTGGTACGGCCACAACGCGGTGGGCTTCTTCCTGACCGCTGGCTTCCTGGGGATGATGTACTACTTCGTGCCGAAGCAGGCGGGCCGTCCGGTCTATTCCTATCGCCTGTCCATCGTGCACTTCTGGGCGCTGATCGCCGTCTACATCTGGGCCGGTCCGCACCACCTGCACTACACCGCGCTGCCGGACTGGGCCCAGTCCCTGGGCATGGTGATGTCCCTGATCCTGCTGGCTCCGAGCTGGGGCGGCATGATCAACGGCATGATGACCCTGTCGGGCGCCTGGCATAAGCTGCGCGACGATCCGATCCTGCGCTTCCTGGTGGTCTCCCTGGCCTTCTACGGCATGAGCACCTTCGAAGGCCCGATGATGGCCATCAAGACCGTCAACGCCCTCTCCCACTACACCGACTGGACCATCGGCCACGTACACGCCGGCGCCCTCGGCTGGGTTGCCATGGTGTCCATCGGCTCCCTGTACCACCTGATCCCGAAGGTGTTCGGTCGCGAGCAGATGCACAGCGTCGGCCTGATCAACGCGCACTTCTGGCTGGCCACCATCGGCACCGTGCTCTACATCGCCTCGATGTGGGTCAACGGCATCGCCCAGGGCCTGATGTGGCGTGCAGTCAACGAAGACGGCACCCTCACCTACTCCTTCGTCGAAGCGCTGGAAGCCAGCCACCCCGGCTTCGTGGTGCGCATGATCGGCGGCGCGATCTTCCTCTCCGGCATGCTGCTGATGGCCTACAACACCTACCGCACCGTCAAGGCCGCCAAGCCGGCCGAGTACGACGCCATCGCCCAGATCGCCTGAGGAGCCGATAGATGAAAAAGCATGAAGTCATCGAGAAGAACGTCGGCCTGATGGCGTTGTTCATGATCCTGGCCGTCAGCATCGGCGGCCTGGTTCAGATCGTCCCGCTGTTCTTCCAGGACGTGACCAACACCCCGGTCGAAGGCATGAAGCCCTACACCGCCCTGCAGCTGGAAGGCCGCGACATCTACATCCGCGAAGGCTGCGTCGGCTGCCACTCGCAGATGGTCCGTCCCTTCCGCGCCGAGACCGAGCGCTACGGCCACTACTCCGTTGCCGGTGAAAGCGTGTGGGACCACCCCTTCCTGTGGGGCTCCAAGCGGACCGGCCCGGACCTGGCCCGCGTAGGCGGCCGCTACTCCGACGACTGGCACCGTGCGCACCTGTACAACCCGCGCAACGTGGTGCCCGAGTCGAAGATGCCCGCCTACCCCTGGCTGGTCGAGCACACCCTGGACGGCAAGGACACCGCCGCCAAGCTCTCGGCCATGCGCACGCTGGGCGTTCCCTACACCGCAGAAGACATCGCCGGTGCCTCCGATGCCGTGAAGGGCAAGACCGAGATGGACGCCCTGGTGGCCTACCTGCAGGTGCTCGGCACCAGCCTGAAGAACAAGAGGTAAGTCATGGACATCGGAACGCTTCGCGGCCTGGGCACCCTGATGGTGCTGGTCGCGATGATCGGGGTTATCTGCTGGGCCTACAGCGGGCGCCGCAAGGCCGATTTCGACCAGGCCGCCCTGCTGCCCTTCGGCGACGACCTGCCAAGCCCGCAAGACCGGAATGATTCTAGGAGCACATTCGAATGAGCACTTTCTGGAGCTGGTACATCTCCCTGCTCACCCTGTTCACCCTGGTGGCGCTGCTCTGGCTGGTTTTCGCCACCCGCAAGGGCGAAGCCAAGGGCACGGTCGACAAGACCATGGGCCACAGCTTCGACGGCATCGAGGAGTACGACAACCCGCTGCCCAAGTGGTGGTTCATGCTGTTCGTCGGCACCATCATCTTCACCTTCGGCTACCTGGCGCTCTACCCGGGCCTGGGCAACTGGAAGGGCGTGCTGCCGGGCTATGACGACGGCTGGACCCAGGACAAGCAATGGCAGCGCGAAGTGGACAAGGCCAATGCGATGTACGGCCCGATCTTCGCCAAGTATTCGGCCATGCCGGTCGAAGCCGTTGCCCAGGATCCGCAGGCCCTGAAGATGGGCGGCCGCCTGTTCGCCACCTACTGCTCCATCTGCCACGGCTCGGACGCCAAGGGCGCCGTCGGCTTCCCGAACCTGGCCGACGACAGCTGGCGCTGGGGCGGCGACGCCGAGACCATCAAGACCACCATCCTCCACGGTCGCATGGCTGCCATGCCGGCCTGGGGCGAGGTACTCGGTGAGGATGGCGTCAAGAACGTGGCCGCCTATGTCCGCCAGGACCTGGCCGGCCTGAAGCTGCCGGAAGACGCCAAGGCCGACGTGGCCGCCGGCAAGGCCCTGTTCGCCAGCACCTGCGTGGCCTGCCACGGCCCCGAAGGCCATGGCACCCCGGCCATGGGCGCTCCGGACCTGACCAAGCCCGCCGCCTGGATCTACGGCTCCAGCCTGGCCCAACTGCAACAGACCATCCGTTACGGTCGTAACGGCCAGATGCCCGCCCAGGACCAGTACCTGGGTCAGGACAAGGTCCACATCCTGGCCGCCTACGTGTACAGCCTGTCCCGCAAGGGCGGCGACAAAGTCGCAGCGGAGTAACCCGAGACCGGCGACGCAAGGAGGCGTCGCCACACCGCCCGGCCCGAGAGGCGCCTGACGGAAGCCGCGCAAAGGCAGCCCGACGCAAGAAGGGCAAACCGGACACAGGGAGGTGTCCACCCCTCCTTATATATAGTGCGACGCGATGTCGCACCCGTTCCGACCAGTAGCCTTTCGCGAGTTGGACCTTGCACTAATATGGTCCGTAGTCGCCGCCCGGCATAACCACGAGGCGACTTTCCCCTCTCGAAAGCACTGGAACCGATCACTGGGAAACCACGGTCGGGACACCTGGCAAACAGGTTGGAAACCCTTTCCAGAGGGCTTGGAAAGCGGGTTTGTGACGGCATGTGTCGTTGCATTGCATACCCTCTTTCTCCATACTTGCCGCCGCTTTTTTGTCCCGAAAAACTCCATTAACCGTGGAACCCCTAGCATGAGCACAGCAATCAGTCAGACTGCTTATAACTATAAGGTGGTCCGCCAGTTCGCCATTATGACGGTGATCTGGGGGGTCATTGGGATGGGTCTAGGCGTGTTCATTGCCGCACAACTCGTGTGGCCGGAACTCAACCTGAACCTTCCGTGGACCAGCTTCGGCCGTCTGCGTCCCTTGCATACCAACGCGGTGATCTTCGCCTTCGGTGGTTGCGCCCTGTTCGCCACGTCCTACTACGTGGTACAGCGCACCTGCCAGACTCGCCTGATCTCCGACACTCTCGCCGCGTTCACCTTCTGGGGTTGGCAAGCGGTGATCGTGCTGGCGGTCATCACCCTGCCGCTGGGCTACACCTCCTCCAAGGAGTACGCCGAGCTGGAATGGCCGATCGACATCCTGCTGGCAGTGGTCTGGATCACCTACGCGCTCGTGTTCTTCGGCACCGTGATCAAGCGCAAGACCAAGCACATCTATGTCGGTAACTGGTTCTTCGGGGCCTTCATCCTGGTTACCGCGATGCTGCACATCGTCAACAGCATGGAAATCCCGGTCACCCTGACCAAATCCTACTCGCTGTATGCCGGTGCGACCGACGCCATGATCCAGTGGTGGTACGGCCACAACGCGGTGGGCTTCTTCCTGACCACCGGCTTCCTGGGGATGATGTACTACTTCGTTCCGAAGCAGGCCGAGCGTCCGATCTACTCCTACCGCCTGTCCATCGTGCACTTCTGGGCGCTGATCACCCTGTACATCTGGGCCGGTCCGCACCACCTGCACTACACCGCACTGCCGGACTGGGCGCAGTCCCTGGGCATGGCCATGTCCCTGATCCTGCTGGCTCCGAGCTGGGGCGGCATGATTAACGGCATGATGAGCCTGTCCGGTGCCTGGCATAAGCTGCGCTCCGACCCCATCCTGCGCTTCCTCGTGGTGTCCCTGGCGTTCTACGGCATGTCGACCTTCGAAGGCCCGATGATGGCCATCAAGACCGTCAACGCCCTCTCCCACTACACCGACTGGACCATCGGCCACGTACACGCTGGTGCCCTCGGCTGGGTGGCGATGATCTCCATCGGCTCGCTCTACCACCTGATCCCGAAGGTGTTCGGTCGCGAGCAGATGCACAGCGTCGGCCTGATCAACGCCCACTTCTGGCTGGCTACCATCGGTACCGTGCTGTACATCGCCTCCATGTGGGTCAACGGCATCACCCAGGGTCTGATGTGGCGCGCAGTCAACGAAGACGGCACCCTCACCTACTCCTTCGTCGAAGCCCTTGAGGCCAGCCACCCGGGCTACCTGGTGCGCATGATCGGCGGTGCCTTCTTCGTGACCGGCATGCTGCTGATGGCCTACAACACCTTCCGTACCGTACGCGCCGCCAAGCCGGCCGAGTACGATGCGGCTGCCCAGATTCCGCAAGGAGCTCACTAATGAAGCAACACGAATTAGTCGAGAAGAACGTCGGTCTGCTGGCACTGTTCATGGTGATCGCCGTTAGCATCGGCGGTCTCGTGCAGATCGTCCCGCTGTTCTTCCAGGACGTGACCAACACCCCGGTCGAAGGCATGAAGCCTCGCACCGCGCTGGAGCTGGAAGGCCGCGACATCTACATCCGCGAAGGCTGCGTTGGCTGCCACTCGCAGATGGTTCGCCCCTTCCGCGCCGAGACCGAGCGCTACGGCCACTACTCCGTTGCCGGTGAAAGCGTATGGGACCACCCCTTCCTGTGGGGCTCCAAGCGGACCGGCCCGGACCTGGCCCGCGTAGGCGGCCGCTACTCCGACGACTGGCACCGTGCGCACCTGTACAACCCGCGCAACGTAGTGCCCGAGTCGAAGATGCCTGCCTACCCCTGGCTGGTTGAGAACAAGCTCGACGGCAAAGACACCGCTGCCAAGATGCAAGCGCTTCGTACCCTCGGCGTCCCCTACACCGACGATGACATCGCCGGCGCACGTGACGCGGTCAAGGGCAAGACCGAGATGGACGCACTGGTGGCGTTCCTTCAGGGTCTGGGCACCTCGATCAAGAACAAACGGTAAGCACGATGGATATCCAGACTCTCCGCGGGCTGGGAACCATCCTGGTGTTCGTCGCCTTCATCGGCGTCGTCCTCTGGGCCTACAACGGCAAGCGCAAGAGCAGCTTCGACGAAGCTGCCAACTTGCCCTTCGCCGATGACAAGCCGGCGGACACCAAGCGCGACGACGAAGCTTCTAGGAGTAAGAGCGAATGACCACGTTCTGGAGTTGGTACGTAACCCTCCTGACCAGCGCCACCCTGGTGGCACTGGCGGTGCTGATCTTTGCCACCCGCAAGGGCCAGCGCCAGGAAACCACCGAAGAAACCCTCGGCCATGCCTTCGACGGCATCGAGGAATACGACAACCCGCTGCCCAAGTGGTGGTTCATGCTGTTCGTCGGCACCCTCGTGTTCGCCGTCGGCTACCTGGTCCTGTACCCGGGCATGGGCAACTGGAAAGGCATCTTCCCCGGCTATAACGAAGTTGCCGAAGGCAAGCCCTTCGCCAACGGCGAAAGCGGCTGGACCGGTGTCCACCAGTGGGAAAAGGAAATGGACAAGGCCGATCAGCAATACGGCCCGCTGTTCAAGAAATACGCCGCCATGCCCATCGAGGAAGTGGCCAAGGACGAGAAAGCCCTGAAAATGGGTGGTCGTCTCTTCGCCTCCAACTGCTCGGTGTGCCACGGCTCCGACGCCAAGGGCTCCTACGGCTTCCCGAACCTGACCGACGCCGACTGGCGCTGGGGTGGCGAGCCCGAAACCATCAAGGCCACCATCCTCGGTGGTCGTCACGGCGTGATGCCGGCCTGGGGCGAAGTGATCGGCGAGCAAGGCGTTCGTGACGTCGCTGCGTTCGTGCGCAAGACCCTGGATGGACGCGACCTGCCGAAGGACGCCAACGCCAACCCGGAAAACGGCAAAGCCATCTTTGCTGCCAACTGCGTGGCCTGCCACGGTCCGGAAGGCAAGGGCACCCCGGCCATGGGCGCTCCGAACCTGACCCACCCCAACGCGTTCATCTACGGCAGCAGCTTTGCCCAACTGCAGCAGACCATCCGCTATGGTCGCCAGGGCATGATGCCGGCGCAGGAAGAACACCTGGGCAACGACAAGGTCCACCTGCTGGCCGCCTACGTGTACAGTCTCTCCCACAAGGGTGCGACCGAAGCCGAAGGCAAATAAGCAGTACCTATGCCCGCCATGCGCGACGCACTGTCGCACATGGCGGGCAGCTATCAGGCGTACCATATGTGATGTGGCACTAAGATCCCGTTCGGCAAGCACTGATCGGGGCAAGCCAAACAGCCGTGGTACGAGATAGATGAGCGAACAGATCCCCGTCCAGAACATTACCCCTCCCCCGGCAAAAGGCGGTCAAAGCACCGACCTCTACGCCAGCCGCGAAAAGATCTACACCCGAGCCTTCACCGGCCTCTTCCGCAACCTGCGAATGGCAGGGGGCGCCTTCCTCTTCCTGCTCTACTTCGGCACCGTCTGGCTGACCTGGAACGACCGACAGGCCGTCTGGTGGAACCTGCCGGAACGCAAGTTCTACATCTTCGGCGCCACCTTCTGGCCCCAGGACTTCGTCCTCCTGTCCTGGCTGCTGATCATCTGCGCCTTCGGCCTGTTCTTCATCACCGTGTTCGCCGGCCGTGTCTGGTGCGGCTACACCTGCCCGCAGAGCGTGTGGACCTGGATCTTCATGTGGTGCGAGAAAGTCACCGAGGGTGACCGCAACCAGCGCATGAAGCTCGACAAGGCCCCCGCCAGCGCCAACAAATTCCTACGCAAGTCGGCCAAGCACAGCCTCTGGCTGCTGATCGGCTTCGTCACCGGCCTGACCTTCGTCGGCTACTTCACCCCCATCCGCGACCTGATGACCGACCTCTTCACCGGCAACGCGGACGGCTGGGCCTACTTCTGGGTCGGCTTCTTCACCCTGGCCACCTACGGCAACGCCGGGTGGTTGCGCGAGCAGGTGTGCATCTACATGTGCCCCTACGCCCGCTTCCAGAGCGTGATGTTCGACAAGGACACCCTGATCGTTTCCTACGACCCGCGTCGCGGCGAATCCCGCGGTCCGCGCAAGAAGAACGTCGACTACAAGGCCCAGGGCCTGGGCGACTGCATCGACTGCACCATGTGCGTGCAGGTCTGCCCCACCGGCATCGACATCCGTGACGGCCTGCAGATCGAGTGCATCGGCTGCGCCGCCTGCATCGACGCCTGCGACAGCATCATGGAGAAGATGAACTATCCCAAGGGGCTGATCAGCTACACCACTGAACACAACCTGAACGGCCAGCAGACGCACCTACTGCGTCCCCGCCTGATCGGTTACGCTGCCGCCCTCGTCGCGATGATCAGCCTGTTCGGCTATGCCGTCAGCGCTCGTTCCCTGGTGGAACTGGACGTCATCAAGGACCGGGTGCTCTATCGCGAAAACGAGCAAGGCCGCATCGAGAACGTCTACACCCTGAAGATCATGAACAAGGCCCAGAAGGACATCGACTTCGTGCTCGAAGCCGACGGCCTGGATGGCCTGGTCTACGAGGGCAAGCGCGAAGTGCGTGCCGAGGCAGGCGAAGTCCTGTCCGTACCGGTGGAACTGTCCATCGACCCGGACAAGCTGCCGTCCAGCACCAACACCATCGTCTTCCGCGTCCGCGCGGTGGATGACGCCAGCATCGAGAACGACGCCGACAGCCGCTTCATCGGCCCCAGCGTCCGCTAGAACGGGAATACCATGCAGTCCGAAGCCCCAAGCCCCTGGTACAAGCAACCCTGGCCGTGGTTCATCCTCGGCATCCTCGGCACCTCCGTGGTGCTGGGAACCACCATGCTGGTAGTCGCCATCAAGAACCCGCCGAGCCTGGTGGCAGACAACTACTACGAGGTCGGCAAGGGCATCAACACCTCCCTGGAGCGCGAGAACCTGGCCCAAAGCCTGGGCATGCGTGCCGAGGTCCGCTTCGACAACGGCAGCGGCGAGGTCGAGGTCCGCCTCGATGGCAAGAGCCAGCCCCAGCACCTGGTGCTCAGCCTCCTCTCCCCTACCCAGCCCGAGAAGGATCGCCGTGTCGTGCTCCAACCCAAGGCACCCGGTCTCTACACCGGGCACCTGGAAGACGACGTTGGCGGCCGCCGCTTCGTCGAGCTGATCGGTCAGGAAGACGGCCAGGACTGGCGCCTCTTCGAAGAGGAAAACCTTGAGGCGGGTGGCGTAACCCAGCTCGGCGAATAAGCCCCGCCCATGCCCGCCCCACTCAACTGCTACCACTGCGGCTTGCCGGTTCCCGCCGGCAGCCCTTACGAGGCCCTCGTGCTGGGAGAGACGAGGGCCATGTGCTGTCCAGGGTGCCAGGCCGTGGCCGAAACCATTGTCGCCGGCGGCCTGGAAAGCTACTACCGCCATCGCAGCGAGACCGCCGCCAACCCAGATGCCCTCCCCGGCGTCCTGCCGGACGAACTGGCCCTGTTTGACCGCGCGGACGTCCAGCAACCCTTCGTCCAGCACGAAGGCGAACTCAGCGAGACCAGCCTGCTCATCGAAGGCATCAGTTGCGCCGCCTGCGGCTGGCTGATCGAGAAGCACCTGCGGGGCCTGCCAGGCGTTGCCGAAGCGCGCCTCAACCTGTCCAACCACCGGCTCCAGGTGCGCTGGGCCGATAGCCAGATCCCCCTCAGCAGCCTGCTCAAGGAGCTGCGCCGCATCGGCTATGCCGGCCATCCCTACAAGGCCGATGAAGCCGCCGAGCGACTCGCCACCGAGAACCGCCGCGCCATGCGCCAACTGGGCGTCGCCGGCCTGCTGTGGATGCAGGTGATGATGGCCGCGATGGCCACCTGGCCCGAATTCAACATCGACCTGACGCCGGAGCTGGACAAGATCCTGCGCTGGGTCAGCCTGTTCCTCACCACGCCCATCGTCTTCTACTGCTGCGGCCAGTTTTTCCGCGGCGCGCTCAGGGACCTGCGCACCCGTCACCTGAGCATGGACGTCTCCGTGTCCCTCGCCATCGGCGGCGCCTACGTGGCCGGTATCTGGTCGACGGTCACCGGCACGGGCGAGCTGTACTACGACGCCGTGGGCATGTTCGCCCTCTTCCTCCTGGCCGGCCGCTACCTCGAACGCCGTGCCCGCGAGCGAACGGCCGCCGCCACCGCCCAACTGGTCAACCTGCTGCCCGCCTCCTGCCTGCGGCTGGATGACACCGGACAAGGCCAGCGCATCCTCCTCGACGAGTTGAAGCTGGGCGACCGCGTCCTGGTGCCTCCGGGCGCCCTGATGCCGGCCGACGGCGTGATCCTGGAAGGCCGCTCCAGCGTTGACGAATCCCTGCTCACCGGCGAGTACCTGCCCCTGCCGCGCAACCCGGGCGATGCCGTCACTGCCGGCACGCTCAACGTCGAAGGGCCACTGACCCTCGAAGTCCAGGCCCTGGGCGACAAGACCCGGCTGTCCGCCATCGTGCGCCTGCTGGAACGCGCCCAGGCCGACAAGCCGCGCCTCGCCGAACTGGCGGACAAGGTCGCCCAGTGGTTCCTCATCTTCGTCCTGCTGGCGGCCGCCGTAGTCGGGCTGATCTGGTGGGAAATCGACGCCTCCCGCGCCTTCTGGGTCGTGCTGTCGCTGCTGGTCGCCACCTGCCCCTGCGCCCTGGCCCTGGCCACACCCACCGCCCTCACAACCGCCACCGGCAGCCTGCACAAGCTCGGGCTCCTGCTGACCCGGGGCCATGTGCTGGAAGGGCTGAATCACATCGACACCGTGATCTTCGACAAGACCGGCACCCTCACCGAGGGCCGGCTGACCCTGAGCGCCATCCACCCCCTCGCGAGCCTGGACGGCGACGCCTGCCTGGCCCTGGCCGCTGCACTCGAGAACCGCTCCGAACACCCCATCGCCCGCGCCTTTGGCCGTGCGCCGGTGGCCGCCGACGAAGTGCGCAGCATCCCCGGCAAGGGGCTTGAAGGCCTCGTGGAGGGGCGTCGCCTGCGCATTGGCCAGGCCGACTTCGTCGCCGAACTTGGCGGCTGGGCAGCGCCCGCCATTCCCGGCCAGCAGGGCCAATGGCTGCTACTGGGCGATGACACCGGCCCACTGGCCTGGCTGGTGCTCGATGATCGCCTGCGCGATGACGCCCCGCTGCTGGTGGAGGCCTGCAAGGCCAAAGGCTGGCGGATCATGCTGCTGTCCGGCGACAGCTCACCGATGGTCGACGAGATCGCCCGCCAGCTCGGCATCGACGATGCACGCGGCGGCCTCAGCCCGGACGCCAAGCTGGCCGTGCTGCGGGACCTGCACCAGCAAGGCCGGCGTGTGCTGATGCTGGGCGACGGCGTCAACGACGTCCCCGTCCTCGCCGGTGCCGACATCAGCGTTGCCATGGGCAGCGCCACCGACCTGGCCAAGACCAGCGCGGATGCAGTGCTGCTCTCGAACCGGCTGGAAAGCCTGGTCCAGGCGCTGTCGGTCGCCTCGCGCACCCGCCGCATCATCATCCAGAACCTGGCCTGGGCGACGCTGTACAATGGCAGCGTCCTGCCATTTGCCGCACTGGGCTGGGTCACCCCGCTCTGGGCCGCCTTCGGCATGTCGGTCAGCTCACTGCTGGTCGTGATCAACGCCCTTCGGCTGGCGCGCACCTAGCGGCCAGCCCGGCATCCTCCGCCCTGACCTGACAACGAGACTCCCGATGCCTGCGCTCTACATCCTCATTCCCGTCGCCATCGGCCTGGTGGGCTTCGCCATCTGGCTGTTCTTCTGGGCAGTGGACAGCGGCCAGTACGACGACCTCGACGGCCCCGCCCACAGCATCCTCTTCGATGATGAAGACCCCAGCCACAAGGCAGGTATCGCAGAGGCGGACGAAGCCGAAAACGCCGAGCAGGACAAGGACCGCGACGGTGCCTGAACTCGCCCCACAACTGGTGTCGGCACTGATTCTCGGCCTGCTGGGCGGTGGTCACTGCATCGGCATGTGCGGCGGCCTGATGGGGGCTCTGACCCTGGCCATCCCACCGGAGCAGCGCGCCCGCCGACTGCGCCTGCTGCTGGCCTACAACCTCGGACGCATCCTCAGCTACGCCACGGCCGGCCTGCTCATCGGCCTGGCCGGCTGGGCCGTGGCCAACAGCCCGGCAGCACTGGCAATGCGCGTGGTGGCCGGCCTGCTGCTGGTGTGCATGGGCCTCTACCTGGCCGGCTGGTGGAGCGGCCTGACCCGCATCGAAGCACTGGGGCGCGGCCTCTGGCGCCACATCCAGCCCGTGGCGAGCCGCCTGCTGCCGGTCTCCACACTGCCCCGCGCCCTGCTGCTCGGCGCGCTCTGGGGCTGGCTGCCGTGCGGCCTGGTCTACAGCACCCTGCTCTGGTCGGCGAGCCAGGGTTCGGCCAGCGACAGCGCGCTGCTCATGCTCGCCTTCGGCCTCGGCACCTGGCCGGTGCTGCTGGCAACGGGCCTGGCCGCTGAACGCCTGACCGCCCTGCTGCGCAAGCGCGGTATCCGCATCGCCGGCGGGGTGCTGGTAATGCTGTTCGGCATCTGGACGTTTCCCGGTCCGCACCAGCACTGGTTGATGGGGCACTAAGCCCCCTGTAGAACCGCTCAACCCCATGCGGCGGGGCTCTGCGACAGCATGACTCAGATCAACAAGCCATGGCCGGGCGGCACCTAGACTCGCGCCACTGACTGCTGATCCTGGATTGCCCGCATGCTCGACGATATCCGCTGGGACTCCGGCCTGATCCGCCGCTACGACGCGGCAGGCCCCCGCTACACCTCCTACCCCACAGCCGTGCAATTCAACGATCGCATCGGCTCCTTCGACCTGCTGCACGCCCTGCGCGACAGCCGCAAGGCGCAGCGCCCGCTGTCGCTTTACGTCCACGTCCCGTTCTGCGCGAACATCTGCTACTACTGCGCCTGCAACAAGGTCATCACCAAGGACCGGGGCCGCGCCCTCCCCTACCTGGAGAAGCTCGAGCGCGAGATCGAACTCATCGCCTGCCACCTCGACCCGCAGCAACGGGTGGAACAACTGCACTTCGGCGGCGGCACCCCCACCTTTCTCAGCCATGACGAGCTGCGCCGCCTGATGGGCCATCTGCGCAAGCACTTCAACCTGCTGGACGACGACTCGGGTGACTACGGCATCGAGATCGACCCGCGCGAAGCCGACTGGTCCACCATGGGCCTGCTGCGTGAGCTGGGCTTCAACCGCGTCAGCCTGGGCGTGCAGGACCTCGACCCGTCCGTTCAGCTCGCGGTAAACCGCCTGCAGAGCCTGTCCGAGACACGCGGCATCATCGAAGCGGCCCGGACCCTGCAGTTCCGCTCGGTGAACATCGACCTGATCTACGGCCTGCCGCGACAGACTCCGGAGAGCTTCGCCCGCACCGTCGCAGAGGTGATCGCACTGCAACCCGACCGCCTCTCGGTCTTCAACTACGCCCACCTGCCGGAACGCTTCATGCCACAGCGGCGCATCCGCAGCGAAGAGCTGCCCAGCCCGGCCCACAAGCTGGAAATGCTCCAGGGCAGCATCGAGCAGCTGACCCGGGCCGGCTACCGCTACATCGGCATGGACCACTTCGCCCTGCCCGACGACGAACTCTCCATCGCCCAGGAGGACGGCCGCCTGCAACGCAATTTCCAGGGCTACACCACCCATGGCCACTGCGACCTCATCGGCCTGGGCGTCTCTGCCATCAGCCAGGTCGGCGACCTTTACTGCCAGAACGACAGCAACCTCAACACCTATCAGGAAACCCTCGGCGCCGATCAGCTGGCCACTCGCCGGGGCCTGTCATGCAATGAGGACGACCGCATCCGCCGCGCCGTGATCCAGCAACTGATCTGCGAGTTCGAACTGGACTTCGAGATGATCGAATCGCGCTACAACATCGAGTTCAGGGGGTACTTCGACGCCGTGTGGCCCCAGCTCGAAGCCATGGCGCGGGACGGACTGATCAGCCTCACCGATCGCCGCATCGACATCCAGCCCACCGGCCGACTGCTGGTGCGCTCGGTGTGCATGCTGTTCGACCACTACCTCACCCCGGAAACCACCCAGCGTTTCTCCCGGGTGATCTGAAGAAACCCGCCCCGAACGGGGCGGGCCTTTGACTCACTTCATGGCCAGGCTCATCGCCTTGACCGACTGCTCATCGCTGAGCTTCGACTCCTTCATTGCCTTGCGCAGGTTGACCAGCGCCGTGGTCAGCGCGGAGTTAAGGCTGGCCAATTCGCCACGCAGTTGTTGCTGACGCAGCTTGCGGGTTTCCTCGTCCAGGCTGCTGTCCGTCGCCACCTCCTGCAGCTCCTTCTGCTTCTCCTGCACCTGCTCCCGCAAGCGGCGGATCATCTTGAGGATCTGCTTGATGACATCCGGCAGGCCGCTCTCGTCGATGTCATCGTTCTTGCCCGTCCCTTCGGAACGCGCCACCCCTTCCTTGGAGAGGCTTACCTTCACACCGGGCTGCTCGGAAGCAGTGGCACTGCCGGCTGCCTTGGCCTCTTCCGTCTGGGCCGGGTCCTGCGCACCCTCGGCCTTGGCGCTACGGAGCGCCGTCGCATGCTGGCTGGAGAAGGGCCAGCCGGAAATGTCGATCCTCATGACATGCACTCCCTCGTAATCACGCCAGGTTTTCGGCACTGCACGGATGAACTTGAGTCGTTTCGCAGGAGGCGTTTTTCTGGCCCTCGGCCCCCGGCCTGCGTTACCCTTACGCCTTCTACGTGTTTGCCATGAAGGAAACCTGGATGTCCGAGATCATCAAGGCGCGCAACCTGCCCCAGGCCCACTGCAAGGACTGCAGCCTCGCCGCCCTGTGCCTGCCCCTTTCGCTGAACATGGAGGACATGGACTCGCTCGACGAAATCGTCAAGCGTGGCCGCCCCCTGAAGAAAGGCGACTTCCTGTTCCGCCAGGGCGACACCTTCGAGTCGGTATTCGCCGTGCGTTCCGGCGCCCTGAAGACCTTCGGCCTGACCGACTCGGGTGAAGAGCAGATCACCGGCTTCCACCTGCCCAGCGAACTGGTCGGCCTGTCCGGCATGGACACCGAGCTGTACCCGGTTTCCGCCCAGGCCCTGGAGACCACCTCGGTCTGCGAGATCCCCTTCGAGCGCCTCGACGAGCTGTCCGTCCAGCTGCCGCAACTGCGCCGCCAGCTGATGCGCGTGATGAGCCGCGAGATCCGCGACGACCAGCAGATGATGCTGCTGCTCTCCAAGAAGACCGCCGACGAGCGCATCGCCACCTTCCTGGTCAACCTGTCAGCCCGCTTCCGCGCCCGTGGTTTCTCGGCCAACCAGTTCCGCCTGGCCATGTCGCGCAACGAGATCGGCAACTACCTCGGCCTGGCGGTTGAGACCGTCTCCCGCGTGTTCACCCGCTTCCAGCAGGGCAACCTGATCGCCGCCGAAGGCAAGGAAGTCCACATCCTCGACCCCATCGAGCTCTGCGCCCTCGCCGGCGGCAGCATCGAAGGCTGATCCACCGTGCCGGCGCCCGTCGGCACGTTCTTCCTCTCCCCTCCTCCAGCAGGCTGTTGCGATGAACTTCGACGCCCTCGATATCAAGACCCTGATCCGTCCCGTGGTGGACTTCCCCAAGCCCGGCGTGGTGTTCCGCGACATCACCCCGCTCTTCCAGTCCCCACGCGGCCTGCGCCTGGTGGTGGATAGCTTCGTCCAGCGTTACGTGGAGGCGGACTTCAGCCACATCGGCGCCATGGACGCCCGGGGCTTCCTGATCGGTTCGATCGTCGCCTACGCCCTGAACAAGCCCCTGGTGCTGTTCCGCAAGCAAGGCAAGCTACCAGCCGATGTGCTCGCCGAGGGCTACCAGACCGAATACGGCGAAGCCTTCCTCGAAGTGCACGCCGACAGCCTGTGCGACGGCGACAAGGTCCTGATCTTCGATGACCTGATCGCCACCGGCGGCACCCTGCTCGCTGCCGCCAGCCTCGTACGCCGCATGGGCGCCAGGGTGGTAGAGGCCGCTGCCAT
Source organism: Pseudomonas sp. FeS53a (assembly GCF_000931385.1). Taxonomy (NCBI): domain Bacteria; kingdom Pseudomonadati; phylum Pseudomonadota; class Gammaproteobacteria; order Pseudomonadales; family Pseudomonadaceae; genus Pseudomonas; species Pseudomonas sp. FeS53a. The sequence continues at coordinate 93,516 of NZ_JYFT01000005.1, read as the reverse complement.
CATCGACCTGCCGGAACTGGGCGGCTCCGAGCGCCTGCAGGACGCCGGCATTCCCACCTTCGCCCTCACCGCCTTCCGCCTCGACGAAAAGTAATCGCCCTCCGGGCCGTCCTCGCGCGGCCCGTCTTCCCACCTCCGCATCCCCTCCCCTACGGCTCAGCCCATCACGACCCGCCGAAAGTTGGTCCGCGCCAGCGGGCAAAACCTGCGTTAATCCTCAACAGTTACATCGATCAATGACACAGTCGAACGTGTCACCAAAAGCCAGACAACAACATGGGACGGCTCCCAATCGAGAGGATCCACGCATGACCACCGCAACCGCCAACCTGCCCAAGGCCAACTTCCCCGTCCGCCGCATGGACTTCAGCTTCGCCAGGACCCAGAAGTACTGGTGGAGCGGTGATCCCTTCATGAGCCACTTCATGAACAACCTGTCCTCGCTGTTCCCCTATGGCGAGAAGTTCTTCGTCGACAGCGTGCGCGCCGTCCGCGACCAGATCAGCGACCCGCAGCTGCAGAAGGACATCAGCGCCTTCATCGGCCAGGAGGCGATGCACTCCAAGGAGCATGCCACCTACAACGATTACGCCGCCGAGCACGGCATCGATCTGGAGCGCCTGGAGTTGCGCATCAAGGTACTGCTCGAGTGGGTCACCCGCTTTACCACCAAGAAGCATCGCCTCGCCATAACCTGCGCCCTGGAGCATTTCACCGCCACCATGGCCGAGCAGTTGCTGCGCCGCGAGGACCTCAGCACCCAGATGGACGACACCCGGATGTACCAGCTGTGGATGTGGCACGCCGTCGAAGAGAACGAACACAAGGCCGTGTGCTACGACGCCTACATGGCGGTCGGTGGCGGCTACTTCGAGCGCGTCATCACCATGGCACTCACCAGCGTGATGTTCATCGGCGTGATCGGCGCCTTCCAGTTCCACCTGCTGCGCAAGGACGGCCAACTGTTCAACCTGCGCAGCTGGGCCCGCGGCCTGAAGACCCTGTTCGGCCCACGCACCGGCTACTTCCCGCGCATGATCAAGCCCTACCTGGACTACTACCGTCCTGGCTTCCACCCCTTCGACCACGAAACCAAGGCCCTGGAAAGCCGCTGGAAGGAACGCCTCGGCTTCACCGGCTGAGCCACCGTCCGCCCATGAAAAAGCCCGGCATCGCCGGGCTTTTTCGTCTCAGCGCAAGCCACTCAGAGACCCATCGCCTCCAGGCTCTGCAACACCGCTGCACCGGTGAACAAGTAGAGAATCTGCTCCTCCGCCTCCTGGCGAATCTCCGCCTGCCGCTCGGGCTCGCCGATGAAATCCAGGGACATCTGAAACAGGTTGCGACTGATCAGGCTGGAGACCCGCCGCACCACCCCCTCGCTCACCTGGGCCGGCAGCAGGCGGAACTCGATGATGTCCTCGGCCATGTCCTCGGCGAACTCGTCCATCACCTGCCGCAGCGCCTCGCGCAGTACCGGCGAGGCACCGTGCAATTCGCGCACACCGATGATGAAGGCCTCGGCGTGCCCCGCCACGAAATCGAAGAACAGATCCACCGTCTCGTGACAGACCCGCCGCCCCCGCCCCATGTCGATGCCCAGCAACTGTGGCGATGCCGGCCCGCTCGCCTGCACCGCACGCTCCGCGGCCTCGCGGCGCAGGTCGCGCAGAGGTTGGCGCAGCTCGCTGGAAATGCTGCGGATGATCGCCAGCCCCAGGTCATCCACGTCCTTGAAGTGGCGATAGAAGGTGTTGGGGTTGAGCCCCGCCTCGCGCGCCAGCTCGCGCAGGCCCAGGCTGCTCAGGCTGCGGCTCTGGGACGACAGCCGCAGCGCCGCCTCCATCAGCAGGCGCTTGCCGGGGGCGGGAGGGGGGCGATCCGGAGCCAGCTGCTCCTCATCGACCACTGAATCCATGTCTGGCCCTACCTTAGGTTGGTTGTCCGGGAATGGCTTGCTGGCGAGTATACAGATGTCTACATTGGTATACAGCTGTATACGCGAAAACAATCATAACAGGAGCCTCTCCATGAACGCGCCCGTCACGCCCACACCCCCTGCCCGTCACTGCAAGATCGCCATCATCGGCTCCGGCTTCTCCGGCCTCGGCATGGCCATCCGCCTCAAGCAGACCGGCGAGAACGACTTCCTCATGTTCGAGAAAGAGGCCGGCGTCGGCGGCACCTGGCGGGTCAACAACTACCCGGGCTGCGGTTGCGACGTGCAATCCCACCTCTATTCCTTCTCCTTCGAGCCGAACCCGGAATGGACACGCATGTTCGCCAAGCAGGGCGAGATCAAGGCCTACCTGGAGCGCTGCTGGGAGAAGTACCGCCTGCAGGACAAGACCCTGCTGGAAACCGAGATCAAGCGCCTGGCCTGGAGTGACGAGCAGGAGATCTGGCGGATCGAAGACGCTGCCGGCAACCACTACACCGCACAGTTCGTGGTGTCCGGCATGGGCGCCCTGTCCACCCCCTCCATTCCCCACCTGCCGGGCATGGAGAACTTCACCGGCAAGAGCTTCCACTCCCAGCAGTGGGACCACGACTACGACCTCACCGGCAAGCGTGTCGCCGTGATAGGCACCGGCGCCTCCGCCATCCAGTTCGTCCCGCAGATCCAGAAACAGGTCGCCCACCTCGACCTCTACCAGCGCACCGCCCCCTGGGTGATGCCCAAGCCGGACCGCGCCATCAGCGAGCGCGAGCGTAACCGCTTCCGCAGCTTCCCCCTGGCGCAGAAGCTCTGGCGCGGCCTCATCTACACCGTGCTGGAAAGCCGCGTGGTCGGCTTCGCCCTGACCCCCAAGGTGATGAAGCTCGCCGAGCTGTATGCCAAGCACTACATCAAGCGCAAGATCAACGACCCCGCCCTGCGCGCCAAGGTCACGCCCGACTACACCATGGGCTGCAAGCGCGTGCTCATCTCCAACGACTACTACCCGGCCCTCAACCAGCCGAACGTCGACGTCATCACCGACGGCATCCAGGAGATCCGCGCCAACAGCATCGTCACCCGTGACGGCCAGGAGCGCACCGTGGACGCCATCATCTACGGCACCGGCTTCACCCCCAGCGACCCGCTGCCACGCGGCGTGGTGTTCGGCCGGGGCGGCGTCGACCTGCTCGACACCTGGCCGCAAGGTCCGGAGGCCTACAAGGGCACCCTCACCGCCGGCTTCCCCAACCTGTTCTTCCTCATGGGCCCCAACACCGGCCTTGGCCACAACTCCATGGTCTACATGATCGAATCGCAGATTCACTACGTGCTCGGCGCCCTCGACCTGCTCAAGACCCGCCACCTGCAGAGCCTGGAGGTCAAGCGCGACGTCCAGGACCGCTTCAACGGCAAGCTCCAGGGCAGCCTCGGCAACACCGTGTGGAACGCCGGCGGCTGCATGAGCTGGTACATCCACCCGGTCAGCGGCCGCAACTGCACTGTCTGGCCCGGCTTCACCTGGCGCTTCCGCCTGCTGACCCGCAACTTCGACCCCGCCGCCTACCACTTCAGCCGGCAACAGCCGGTCCACGCCGGCCAGGGGCCCCTGGCCTTCCAGAACGCCGCCCCGCAGGAGGTGACCGCATGAAGTCCTTCGAGAACAAAGTGGCCGCCATCACCGGCGCCGGCTCCGGCATCGGCCGCGCCCTGGCCTACGCCCTCGCCCGCCAGGGCTGCCACCTGGCCCTGTCCGACGTGAATGTCGAAGGCCTGGCGGAAACCGCAGAGCAGGCCCGCAAGCTCGGCGTCACCGTCACCCACACCCTGGTCAACGTCGCCGACCGCGAAGCCATGCACGCCTGGGCCGACCAGGTGGTGCTCGACCATGGCCGCGTCAACCTGATCTTCAACAACGCCGGCGTCGCCCACGCCGGCACCGTCGAAGGCAGCGACTACGCCGAGTACGAATGGATCATGAACATTAATTTCTGGGGCGTGATGCACGGCACCAAGGCCTTCCTGCCGCACATCAAGGCCACCGGCGAAGGCCACGTGGTCAACGTCTCCAGCGTGTTCGGCCTGTTCGCCCAGCCGGGCATGAGCGCCTACAACGCCACCAAGTTCGCCGTGCGCGGCTTCACCGAAGCCCTGCGCCAGGAGCTGGACATGGAAGGCTGCGGCGTCTCCGCCAGCTGCGTGCACCCCGGTGGCATCAAGACCAACATCGCCAAGACCGCGCGCATGAACGCCAGCCTCGCCCGCGTCACCGGCCAGGAGGCCGACCAGGCCCGCAAGCAGTTCAACGACCAGCTGCTGCGCACCACCCCCGACAAGGCCGCCTCGGTGATCCTGCGCGGCGTGCTGCGCGACAGCCGACGCATCCTCATCGGCGCCGACGCCTGGGCCCTGGACGGCATGCAGCGCCTGCTGCCGACCCTCTACCAGCGCCTGGTCACCACCTCCATGCGCCTGGCCGCCCGCTTCGCCCCCAAGCCCCGCAACCGCGAACGGGAGGCGCAGAACCTGGCTGACTGATGCCCCACGGCTGCCGGGGCAGCAATGCCCCGAACGCCAAGCGAGCACCCACAAAAAAGGGAGGCCCCAGGCCTCCCTTCTTCATTCACCGCACGCTCAGAGGGCGGCGATGGCAGCCGCGTAGTTCGGCTCGTCGGCGATCTCGGCGACCAGCTCGCTGTGCAGCACCTTGTCGTTCTCGTCCAGCACCACCACGGCGCGGGCGGCGACGCCGGCCAGGGGGCCGCTGGAGATGGCCACGCCATAGTCCTTGAGGAACTGGGCGCCGCGCATGGTGGACAGGTTGATCACGTTCTCCAGGCCTTCGGCACCGCAGAAGCGGCTCTGGGCGAACGGCAGGTCAGCGGAAATGCACAGCACCACGGTGTTGGCCAGCTTGCTGGCTTCCGCGTTGAACTTGCGCACGGAGGTGGCGCAGGTCGGGGTGTCCACGCTCGGGAAGATGTTCAGCACCTTGCGCTTGCCGGCCAGGCTGGCCAGGGTCACGTCGGCCAGGTTGCTGCCAACCAGGCTGAACGCCGGCGCCTGGGCGCCCTTGGCCGGCAGTTGGCCGTCGACGGAAACCGGGTTGCCCTTGAGGGTTACTTGAGCCATTTGGATTGTCCTTCTTAGTGATGGGTTGTACGGCACAGCAAGTTGGAGGCCGCAGGATAATGAATTCCGACCGGCAAGTCAGACTTTCGATCACCCACGGCCATGGCGCTGGCTCCCACGCGGCTCAGGTGGCCTCGCGGAGCACGTCCAGCAGCGGTTGCAGGGAGTAGCCCAGGCGCGGCGCCAGGGCTTCGGCGCGGGCACGAAGGGCCGCCTGGTCGAGGCGCTGGTCCAGATCGGCCGGGATGATCAGCACCACATTGCCCTCCTTCACCGGGCACTCCCAGTAGTGACGGTGGAACAGCCCGCGCAGCAGCGCAGCCCCCAGCGGGCGGCCATCGTCACCGGCCCACTGGTTGATCACCAGCCAGCCGCCCGGGTTGAGGCGCTTCTGGCAGTCCTCCAGGAAGCGCCAGGCCAGGTGGCCGACGCCCGGGCCGGTGTCGGTGTAGAGGTCGACGAAGATCAGGTCGGCCGTCTCGGTCGTCGGCAGCAGCTCCAGGGCATCGCCGATCCGCACCGTCAGGCGCGGGTCGTCGTCCAGCCCCAGGTACTCCATGGCCAGGCGCGGCACGTCCGGGCGCAGCTCCACCACTTCCACGTCGTCCAGCGGCAGGAACTTCATGCACGCCTGGGTCAGGGTGCCGGCGCCCAGGCCGAGGAACAGCGCGCTCTCCGGCGCCTCGTGGCACAGCGCCCCCACCAGCATGGCGCGGGTGTAGTCGTACTCCAGCCAACTGGGATCGGCGGTGAAGACACAGCTCTGCTCCACCGCCTCGCCGAATTCGAGGAAGCGGTAGTCGCCCACTTCCAGTACCCGGATCACGCCGAAGGCATCGTGCACCTCGGCGAGCAATCGCTCCTCGCGCATCCCCTCTCCCCACGCCCCGTGACAATTCGCACCAGGGTCGCGCCGCAACGGCGCCGTTTGCCATTGAAGCGAAGTGCACGCACCTCGCCATAATCCGTCCAGGCCAAGGCCCGGCAAAAAAGCCCGAGAAGAATACCAGCCAAGAGGTGCTTTCCCCATGTACGCCATCATCGGCGCCGGCCCCGCCGGCCTGAGCGCGGCCCGCCAGCTGCAACGCCACGGCATTCCCTTCGTCGGCTTCGAGCAGCACCAGGACGTCGGCGGGCTCTGGGACATCGAAAACCCCCACAGCACGCTCTACGAATCGGCGCACCTGATCTCCTCGAAGCGCACCACCGAGTTCAGCGAATTCCCCATGGCCGACGACGTGGCGCCCTACCCGCACCACCGCGAGATGCGCCGCTACTTCCATGACTACGCGCGGCACTTCGGCCTGCATGGGCACTACCAGTTCGGCACCACGGTGGAACGCATCGAGCCCCAGGGCGAAGGCTGGCGCGTATGCACCCGCCAGGCGGGCCAGGCACGGGAGTGGCAGGTGGACGGAGTGCTGATCGCCAGCGGCACACTGCACACCCCCAACCAGCCGCCGCTGCCGGGCCACTTCGCCGGCGAGCAGCTGCATTCGGCGCAGTACCGCTCGGCGGCGGTATTCGAGGGCAAGCGCGTGCTGGTGATCGGCTGCGGCAACTCTGCCTGCGACATCGCCGTGGACGCGGTGCACCGCGCCCGCTCGGTGGACCTCTCGGTACGCCGGGGCTACTACTTCCTGCCCAAATTCCTGCTCGGCCGGCCCATCGACACCTTCGGCGGCGCAGTGAAGCTGCCGCGCCCGCTCAAGCAACGCCTCGACTCCGCCCTGGTGCGCGCGCTGATCGGCAAGCCCTCGGACTACGGCCTGCCCGACCCGGACTACCGGCTCTACGAGGCACACCCTGTGGTGAACTCCCTGGTGCTGCACCACCTCGGCCATGGCGACATCCATGCGCGTCCCGACGTGCAGGCGGTCGAAGGCCACGGCGTCACCTTCAGCGACGGTCAGCGGGGCGAATACGACCTCATCCTGCAAGCCACCGGCTACCGCCTGGACTACCCCTTCATCAGCCGCGACGCGCTGAACTGGGGCGAGGACGCCGACGCGCCGGCGCTGTACCTGAACATCTTCCATCCCCGTTACGACAACCTGTTCATGCTCGGCATGGTCGAGGCCTCCGGCCTGGGCTGGCAGGGCCGCGCGGAGCAGGCCGAGCTGGTGGCCCTGTTCATCCGCCAGCGCCAGGCCGGCGCCGCCTCCGCCGAACACCTGGCCCGGACCAAGGCCGAGCGGGCCAGCCAGCGCGTGGACGGCGGCTACGCCTACCTGCCCCTGGCGCGCATGGCCTACTACGTACACAAGGACAGCTACCGCGCCACCCTGCGCCAGCACATCGACGCCCTGCGCCGCGACCTGGCCGATGCCCCGCAAGGGCGACACGCCCCGGCCTGATCGCGGGCCGGCGGGGCTTTCGGTTACCATTCGCCATCGCCCCGCCCGCCCCTTTCGAGCCCTCGATGAACGACACCTCGCGCCACGCCCCCTGGAGCCCGGACAGCTGGAGAACCCGGCCCATCCTGCAACAACCCGTCTACCCCGATGCCGCCCGCCTGGCCCAGGTCGAGCAGACCCTGGCCAGCTACCCGCCGCTGGTGTTCGCCGGCGAGGCCCGCGAACTGCGCCGGCAGTTCGCCGAGGTCACCGAAGGGCGCGCCTTCCTGCTGCAGGGTGGCGACTGCGCCGAGAGCTTCGCCGAGTTCTCCGCCGCGAAGATCCGCGACACCTTCAAGGTGCTGCTGCAGATGGCCATCGTCATGACCTTCGCCGCCGGCTGCCCGGTGGTGAAGGTGGGGCGCATGGCCGGCCAGTTCGCCAAGCCGCGCTCGGCCAATGACGAGACCATCGGTGGCGTCACCCTGCCCGCCTACCGGGGCGACATCGTCAACGGCATCGGCTTCGACGAAGCCAGCCGCATCCCCGACCCGGAACGCCTGCTGCAGGCCTACCACCAGTCCACCGCCAGCCTGAACCTGCTGCGCGCCTTCGCCCAGGGCGGCTTCGCCGATGTGCACCAGGTGCACCAGTGGAACCTCGACTTCATCGCCAACTCGGCGCTGACGGAGAAGTACAGCCAGCTCGCCGACCGCATCGACGAGACTCTCGCCTTCATGCGCGCCTGCGGCCTGGACAGCGCCCCGCAACTGCGCGAAGCGAGCTTCTTCACCGCCCACGAAGCACTGCTGCTGAACTACGAACAGGCCTTCGTGCGCCGCGACAGCCTCACCGGCGGCTGGTACGACTGCTCCGCCCACATGCTCTGGATCGGCGACCGCACCCGTCAGCTGGACGGTGCCCACGTCGAGTTCCTGCGCGGCGTCGGCAACCCCATCGGCGTCAAGGTCGGCCCGAGCATGCCGAGCGAAGACCTGATCCGCCTGATCGACATCCTCAACCCGGACAACGACCCGGGCCGCCTCAACCTCATCGTGCGCATGGGCGCCGAGAAGGTCGGCGAGCACCTGCCGCGGCTGATCCGCACCGTGCAGGCCGAAGGCCGCAAGGTGCTGTGGAGCTCGGATCCGATGCACGGCAACACCATCAAGGCCTCCAGCGGCTACAAGACCCGCGACTTCGCCATCATCCTTTCCGAGGTCAAGCAGTTCTTCCAGGTGCACCAGGCCGAAGGCAGCCATGCCGGCGGCATCCACATCGAGATGACCGGGCAGAACGTCACCGAGTGCATCGGCGGCGCCCGCCCCATCACCGAAGACGGCCTCTCCGACCGCTACCACACCCACTGCGACCCGCGCCTGAACGCCGACCAGTCCCTGGAACTGGCCTTCCTCATCGCCGAGACGCTGAAGCAGATCAGGCGGTAACGGCTGGCAGTCGCCCATGAAAAAGCCCGGCCTGAGCCGGGCTTTTTCACATCAGCGCCTCGCGCCGGCTCAGGCCAGCTCGGCCACCACGGCGGCCAGGGCCTGGGCCGGGTCGGCGGCCTGGCTGATGGGGCGGCCGATCACCAGGTAGTCGGAGCCGGCGTCCAGCGCCTGGCGCGGCGTGAGGATGCGACGCTGGTCGTCCTGGGCACTGCCCGCCGGGCGGATGCCGGGGGTGACCAGTTGCAGCGACGGGTGCGCCGCCTTGAGGGCCGGTGCCTCCTGGGCCGAGCAGACCAGGCCGTCCATGCCGGCCTTCTGCGCCAGGGCCGCCAGGCGCAGCACCTGCTCCTGGGGCTCGATGTCCAGGCCGATGCCGGCCAGGTCCTCGCGCTCCATGCTGGTCAGCACGGTGACGCCGATCAGCAGCGGGGTCGGGCCATTGAACTTGTCCAGGGTCTCGCGGCAGGCCGCCATCATGCGCAGGCCGCCGGAGCAGTGCACGTTGACCATCCACACGCCCATCTCGGCAGCGGCCTTGACGGCCATGGCGGTGGTGTTGGGGATGTCGTGGAACTTGAGGTCGAGGAACACCTCGAAGCCGCGCTCGCGCAGGGTGGCGACGATGTCCGAAGCGCAGCTGGTGAACAGCTCCTTGCCCACCTTCACCCGGCACAGCGTCGGGTCGAGCTGGTCGGCCAGCTTCAACGCGGCTTCGCGGGTGGGGAAATCGAGGGCGACGATGATGGGCGTCTGGCAGGCGGACATGGGCGGGCTCTCTGGCAAGTCAAAACGGCGCGCATTGTAGCGGAAGCCCACGCGCGCCGCTGCCCCGGTGATCGCAGCCCGCTAGAGGTGGTCGAGGGCAAAGGCAGTCATGAAACCGGCCAGGGTAATCAGCCCGGTCCAGGCGTGGGTGCTCTCGAAGGCTTCGGGAATCAGCGTGTCCACCAGCATGCAGAGCACCGCACCAGCGGAGAACACCAGGGCGAAGCCGAGCCAGACCGGCGGCAGGTCACTCATCAGCCCTGGCCCAGCCATGGCCGCCAGGCCCGACAGCAGCACGATGCTGCCCCACAGGCCGAACACGAACCCCGCGCCGCGCTGCTCCTCGCGCAGGCCGGCGGCACTGGCCAGGCCCTCCGGCAGGTTGGAGAGGAAGATCGCCACCAGCATCAGCAGGCTGACCTGCCCGCCATCCAGCAGGCCAAGCCCGAGACCGAGGGATTCGGGAATGCCGTCGAGGAAGGCGCCCACCGCGATCAACAGCGCCGCCATGGAACTGGCGCCGCCGTTGCGGGCGCGATGATGCGCCTCCCAGCGGTCCAGCCACTGGCTGGCCAGGACGAACAGCACGCCCCCCGCCACCATGCCGCCCAGGGTCGCACCCAGCCCGCCCAGGCGCTCGGCCTCGGGAATCTGCCCGAAGCACAGGGCGGCGATGAGCACCCCGCTGCCATAGGCCATGATCGATGCCGTCACCTTCGGCGGCAGGGTCACCCAGTAGCCGATGGCGGCGCCCAGCAACAGGCTGCTGGCGGCGAGCCAGCCCCAGAAGCCGGCGAGCAGGGTGGTTGAAAGCTCCATGGATCATCCTTCTATCGGAGTGCGGTAACGCGCGAGGCGCCCATAACTACCCCATCCGCCGCAGGAAAGCAGCCCACGGCGGAATGATTCGACCTCGCGAGCGGCGCCTTTCGTATCAAGCCCGATACAAAGCCGACACGCCCAGGACACGCCACTGCGCGAGCCTCACGCCGCGTTGGCCGGCCCACGCCCGGCGGAGTAGCATGAGCGCCAGCCGACCCAGCCCCGAGCCGACGCCCCTCCCGTAGCAACCGGGGCCCGGCGCCCCGCCAGATGGCAGCCCTTCCATGCACAACCCGCCCAACACCCCTGCCGAGACCCGCCGCTGGAGCACCCGCGCCCTGCTGGTGGACGACGACGTGCCGATCCGCGACCTGCTCTGCGACTACCTGGCCCGCTTCAACATCGAAGCGGTGGGCGTGGCCGACGGCCAGGCCATGCGCGAGACGCTGGCCGCCGAACCGTTCGACGTGGTGGTGCTGGACCTGATGCTGCCCGGTGAAGACGGCCTCTCCCTGTGCCGCTGGCTGCGCAGCGAGTCGGACATCCCGATCCTCATGCTCACCGCCCGCTGCGAACCCACCGACCGCATCATCGGCCTGGAACTGGGCGCCGATGACTACATGGCCAAGCCGTTCGAGCCCCGCGAACTGGTGGCGCGTATCCAGACCGTCCTGCGCCGCGTGCGCGACGACCGCGAAGGCCTGCGCGCCGACCAGCGCGCCAGCATCCGCTTCGACGCCTGGCGCCTCAACGGCGTGCTGCGCCAGCTGCATTCCCCCGAGGGGCTGGTGGTGCCACTGTCCAACGCCGAATTCCGCCTGCTCTGGGTGTTCCTCGAACGTCCGCGCCGGGTGCTCAGCCGCGAACAGCTGCTGGATGCCGCCCGGGGTCGTTCCATCGAGGCCTTCGACCGCAGCATCGACCTGCTGGTCTCGCGCCTGCGGCAGAAGCTCGGGGATGACCCCAAGTCCCCGCGCCTGATCAAGACCGTGCGCGGCGAAGGCTACCTGTTCGACGCCCGGGAGATCGGCTGATGCGCAAGGCCGACACGCTGTTCGCCCGGCTGTTCGGCCTGTTCCTCGCGGCCATCGTGCTCGCCCACCTGCTGGCCTTCCTCTGGTTCAGCCAGTACGGCAAGCCCCCCGGCCGCGATGGCCCGCCTCCTCCGCCGCCGCCCGGCGCCACCCACACCCAGGGCCCGCCGCCACGCCCACCGATGTTCGGCGGCCCCTGGGTGCCGCTGACCTTCCAGTTCGTCTGCCTGATCGGCGCCGCCTGGTACGGCGCACGCCTGCTGTCACGCCCCATTCGCCGCCTGGCCAACGCCGCCGACCGCCTCAGCGAAGACCTGGAAAGCCCCGCGCTCTCCGAAAGCGGCCCCTGGGAAACCCGCCAGGCCGCCCACGCCTTCAACCGCATGCAGGCGCGCATCCGCGAACAGGTGGCCCAACGCAGCCGCATGCTCGCGGCGGTGTCCCACGACCTGCGCACGCCCATTGCACGGGTCAAGTTGCGGGTCGAACAGGTGGAGGACGCTAACCTGCGCGGACGCATCGAACAGGACCTGGGCGAGATGATCGCCATGCTCGACGCCACCCTCAGCTACCTGCACCAGCAACGCGCCGACGAATCGCTGCAGATGTTCGACCTCCAGGCCCTGGTGGAATCCATGGCCGAGGATGCCCAGGACCGGGGCGCTGACGTGCGCGTCGAAGGCCGCTGCTCGCCCCTGCGCGCCCAGCCCATGGCCCTGCGCTCGTGCCTCAGCAACCTGGTGGAGAACGCCCTGCGCTACGCCGGCCACGCGGTCATCCGCCTGGAGGACAGCCCGACTGAAGTCCGTGTAAAGGTCAGCGACCACGGCCCCGGCATCGCCCCCGAGCAGCGCGAGGCGGTGTTCGAACCCTTCTTCCGCCTGGAAGGCTCGCGCAACCGCAGCTCCGGGGGCGTCGGCCTGGGGCTGACCATCGCCCGCGAAGCCGCGCGTCGCCAGGGCGGCGAGCTGACCCTGGGGGAAAACCCCGGCGGCGGTCTGCTGGCCACCCTGCGCATCCCCCGTCACTGACGCTGTCGCAACGCCGATACAAAGCGCACACACCGCCGACACGCCCGCCCCTGAGCCTGGGAGAACCGGAGGACCCTCTTCCGGTCGTGCCATCCCTCTCACAGGAGTGATCCCATGATCAGTGGCGTCAGTGGTTACTCGGGCTACAGCAGCTACGGCAGCTATGGCTCGACGCTCAGCGCGCGGAGCACCGCCAGCGGCAACGCCGGCAGTTGCGCCCCGAGCCAGGGCAACAAGGTGCAGGAAAAGCTCTTCAGCCTGCTGGACAGCAACGGCGACGGCAGCGTCGCCAAGGACGAGCTGAGCACGGCGCTGGACAGCGCCAAGGAAAGCGACAGCAGCCTCACCATCGACATCGATGACCTGTTCAGCCAGCTGGATGCCAACGGCGACGGCTCCATCAGCCAGGACGAGACCGCCGCCCTCGCCCCGCCACCTCCCCCGCCGGGCGGTGGTGGAGGCCCGATGGGCGCCGGTGGCGGCAAGCCGGAAGACCTGTTCGGCGAGCTGGATACCGACGGCAACGGCAGCATCAGCCAGGACGAGCTGACCAGCGCCCTGGGCGAGAACAGCGATGTGGACAGCAGCGACCTGTTCGCCGCCCTGGACAGCGACGACGACGGCAGCCTGAGCGTCGAGGAAAGCGCCGCCCTGGCGCCCCCACCGCCGCCCCCGCCAGGCGGCATGGGTGGCCCGCGCGGCGCGGGCGGCGACAGCGAGGAACTGTTCGGCCAACTGGATGCCGACGGCAATGGCAGCGTCAGCCAGGATGAGCTCAACGCGCTGTTCGGCCAGTCCGGCAGCCGTCCCAGCGACAGCAGCGCCACCAGCAGCAGCGACCAGGATGTCTACGCCAAGCTGGTGGCCTCCCTGCTCAAGCAGTACGAGAGCAGCACCACCGCCTACACCACCCGCGTGGGCAGCCAGCTGTCCACGGCGGCCTGAGCCGGCGACAAAAAAGGCCGGCCCCTTTCGGGAGCCGGCCTTCTGGCACTGCAGCGCGGGTTACTCCTGCGGAGCGGCCTCTTCGGCCTCGCCTTCACCCATGCCTTCCATACCCTCCATACCCTCCATACCTTCCATGCCGCCCATCTCGGGCTGGGCACCCAGGGCACCGCCCAGGCCGCCAGCCATGGCCATGGCCATGCCGGCGAACTCTTCCACGGTCATCTTCTTGCCATTGAAGTCCACCTGGCCGTCGGCGTAGTGCAGGCGGGAGCGGATGGTCTCGCCTTCCAGCGCCACCAGGTTGGTGGACAGCAGCATGCCGCTGGCCATCTCGGTGGTCATGGAGGCCTGCTGGGCGATCAGCTCCTGGTCTTCCTCGCCGTCCAGGGCGGCTTTCAGGCTGACGATGTCGCTGATCATCGGCTTGGACAGGCTCAGCTCCATGTCCAGGCCCGTGACGATCTCGCGGGCCACCTGGTCAGGCGCCTGCTCGAAGGAGCTGGGCTTGGCCAGTTGCACGCCCAGGCTCAGGCGGCTTTCGCCGTTGGCGGTCTTGAAGCTGAACTTGTCCAGGGCGATGGCCGGCTTGGCGTCGAGCATGCGCACCAGGTCGGCCTGGGCCTGCTTCTGCTGGGCTTCGTCGAGGGCATCCAGGTTGGGCTCGGCGCCGGCGCCGGCCTTTTCCACCACGCTGGCGTACAGCTCGGACAGGGACTTGAGCGCGGCGGCGTCGATGTTCTTCACGCTCCACACCATCTCGGTGTTGCCCACCGGCTTGTCCTTGTAGCGAACGCCGGCGGCGAAGGTCAGGCTGCCTTCGATGTTGCTGCCGTTGGCGCGGGTGTCCTGGCGCTGGGACAGGTCATCCAGGGTCACCGTCGGCTCGCCGTCGATGAGGATGCGGGTGGTCTTCAGCAGCAGGTCGCCCTTGCCGACGTACAGGCCGGACTCGGTGCGGGACTGGTCGCTGTCCAGGCTCAGGCCCTTCATTTCCACCTGCACCGGCTGGCCGGTTTCGGAGGTGGAGTCGAAGCGCAGGCTGTCCATGCTGCCCACGGCGGCCACACGCTCGCCACCGGCGCTGCTGCGCAGGTCCAGGCGAAGGCCGGAGAAGGCCAGGTGGGTCTTCTCATCGAGCTGGGTATCCAGCGGCTTGAGTTCGAGGCTGCCGGAAACGGCACGGTCGTAGCCGATGGCGGCGCTACCCACCAGCGGCGAGGCGCCCTTGGCGGCATCGAACCAGCCCTGCACCAGCGGGCTCGGGGCCAGCTCATAGGTGCTGGCGGCCATCACCGGGGCCAGCTCGAAGCGCTTGAGGCGGTTCAGCGGGAAGGGGCCGTGGTCGATGTGGTCGACGAACAGCAGCTCGGACTCGCCGATGACCAGGCGGTAATGGGCGGTGCTGCTGAACAGGCCCTGCTCCAGGGAGACCAGCTCGGCACGGGCGCTGACGCCCAGGGACGGTGCGGCCTGCTGCAGCTGCTCGTTGGCTTCCTTGATGGAGGTGTCCAGCACGCTGGGCAGTTGCTTGCCGGTGTACCAGGCGCCGGCGGTGCTGACGACGGCAACGGCAACGGCCGCGCCAATTACGATTCCTGCGGATTTCTTCATGGTCGACTCGCGGATGATCCTTGTAGTGGGGCTGCTTCCCTGCATCCGCAAGCGGTGCCATGGACCGGCGGGGCGGAAAAAAGCGGCACAAGGCTATCACCTCGCGCCGCTTTCCTGGCAGTTCCCCCGTGATTATGTGAGGTGGTGCTCAGCTCTCGGGGTCTCGCTCCGTGTGGGTCTGAGGCGCGCCGATCCAGTCGGAGATGAGGCTGTAGGCCACGGCCAGCAGGGTCGGCCCGAGGAAAAGGCCCATGAAGCCGAAGGCCAGGATGCCGCCGAACACCCCCAGCAGCACCACCACCAGCGGCAGATTGCCGCCCCGGCTGATCAGGTAGGGCTTGAGCACGTTGTCCACGCCGCTGATGACGAAGAAGCCCCAGATCGCCAGGAACACGCCATAACCGTACTCGCCGTGCCAGAACAGCCAAGCGGCGGCCGGCACCCAGACCAGCGGCGGTCCCATGGGAATGAGGCTGAGGGCGAAGGTCACCAGGCCCAGCACGATGGCCCCCGGCACGCCGGCGATCCAGAAGCCGATCAGCGCCAGCAGGCCCTGGGCAGCGGCGGTGCCGATCACGCCATTGACCACACGCTGTACCGTGCCCGCCACCAGCTCCAGGTAGTGCGGCGCACGGTCACCGATCAAGCGCTCCAGGGCCTGCTCGGCGAACAGCGCCATGCGCGGGCCGTCGCGGTAGAAGAAGAACACCAGCACCAGGCTCAGGGCCAGTTCCAGCATGCCGCCGCCGATCTGCGCGCTGCGTGCCAGCAGCCAGTTGCCGGCCTGCCCCATGTAGGGCTTGAGGCTGCTGAAAAAGGCCGCGCCCTGCTCGTCCACCCGCGCCCACAGGGCCACCAGGCGATCGCCCACCATGGGCAGCTCGCCCAGCCACTCTGGCGGCCGGGGCAGGCCCTCGACCTGCACGTTCTTGACGAACTCGGTGGCGTCGCGCACGTGGTCCGCGAGGTTGAAGCCCAGCCACACCAGCGGCACCGCCACCAGCACCATCCAGCCGGCACTGAGGATGGCGGCGGCCGTGGCGGTGCGGCCGTTCAGCAGGCGGGTCAGCAGGCGCATCAGCGGCCAGCTGGCGAAGGCCAGCACGGCGGCCCAGAACAGCGCCGACCAGAACGGCGCCAGCACCCAGATGCACGCAGCCAGCAAGGTGAGCAGGAGGATCTGCACCAGCAGGCGGTCGTTGTTCAGCATGAAGTCACTCCGATTGACGCGCGCGTGGCGCCGAGCCGGCGCCACGAACGAAGAAAAGCATGGACGGTGAAGCTCAGCGCAGCCACTCCAGGTGCAGGCCGGCCTCGCGGGACGTGCCCAGCTCCAGGCGAGCCGCACGCACGCCCTGCCCCACCAGCGCCTCGCGCCAGGCTTCCGCACCGGCCCCGCCGAGACTGACCCGCAGGGTGCTGTCCAGGTTCAATCCGCGGGCCAGCAACGTGGCCCAGGCCTCGCTGGGCACGGCCGGCAGCGTCGGCAGGTGCAGCTCGCCGCTGCTCTTCAGCTCGCGCAGCAGGGTCGCCGGCGTGGGTAGCAGCTCGCCCAGGGGGGCGGCGGCATCCAGTTGCTCGGCATGCAGGTAGGCGCGGCGGTTGCCACGGGTGATGGCGTACACCGCCAGCAGGCTGTCCTGGCTGGGCTCGACAAGGCGCACCAGCAGGTAGGCCTGCTGGTCGTCCGGCCCGTAGAGCCGGGCGTTGCCGAACACGGTGTTGGCCCACAGGCTGCTGGAGCCGCAGTCGCGGCCCTGGCACCAGTAGAGCGGGATGGCGCCTTTCTCCATCAGGTCGACGCGGGCGCGGTCGAAGGCCTCGGCCGAGCTGTGCCCGCTGGGCAGCTGATAGGTCACCGAGGTCTGCCGGCCCTGGGCATCCACCCGCTGTTCCATGCGCAGCTGGTTGCTGATGCGGCGGATCGGCCCCTGGGGGTAGAAGCGCTCCTGATCGGGCGCTTCCTTGAAGTCGACGATCTCGGCATGGGGGAAGCGCGGCAGCGCCGTGAGGTCATGGCTCTCGGGCAGGTCGGCGGCCTGCAGCGGGGCCGCCAGGGCCAGGCCCAGGCACAAGGGAAGAAAACGCATGGGCGACCTCAGCGCATCAGCATCGACTGGGCGGATTTCACCACGTTTTCAGCCGAGGCCTGGCGCGGCGGCACCGCCAGACCGCGCTGCACCGCCGGGCGCGACTCGATGGCGGCCAGCCAGCGCTGCAGGTGCGCGAGCCCCTCCACCGACACGCCGGCCCAGTCGTGCAGGCGCACCCAGGGAAAGGTGGCGATGTCGGCGATGCTGTAGTCGCCGGCCAGGTACTCCACCAGCGCCAGGCGCGAGTCGAGCACCTCGTAGAGGCGGCGGGTCTCGTGCTGGTAGCGGTCGATGGCCGGCTGGATGACTTCGGGGAAGTAGCGGAAGAAGGCGTTGGCCTGCCCCTGCATGGGGCCGACGCCGCCCATCTGGAACATCAGCCACTGCATCACCAGGGAACGGCCCTTGGGATCGGCGGGCATCAGCTGGCCGGTCTTCTCCGCCAGGTAGACGAGGATGGCGCCGGACTCGAAGACCGGGAAGTCACCGTTGTCGCGGTCGACGATGGCCGGGATGCGGCCATTGGGGTTGATCGCCAGGAAGTCCGGCGCCTTCTGCTCCTTGCGCTCGAAGGACAGTGCCGTCACCCGGTACGGCAGCCCCAGTTCCTCCAGGGCGATGGAGACCTTGTGGCCGTTGGGGGTGGCAGCGGTATAGAGGTCGATCATCCGGTCTCTCCTTGAAAATGGGGCCCAGCCTTCCCGCTTGCCCCATTCAAGTCAAGGCGCGGCGAAGAAGGGATTGAAACAGTCTGCTACGGCCTGGGCACCGGTCTCGTCGTTGAGGTGCAGGTGATGGCCGCCCGGCCGATGGTGCACCTCGAAGGGTAGCCCTTGCAGCAACTGCGCGATGCGCGGCTCGGCGGCCATCTGCCCGCCCTCGGCCAGCACCAGGCAGGTGGGGCACTGCACGGCACGGAGGAACTGCTGGGCATGGGCGAAGGTCAGGCGCATGGGCGATGGCAGGGTCAGGCGCATGTCGGTGCGCCAGGTGTAGCCGCCCGGCACCGGCATCAGGCCGCGTTCGGCCAGCAGCTCGGCAGCCTCGCGGCTCACCGCCACCACGCCCTTCATGCGGGCCTGCACGGCACGGTCGATGTCGGCGTAGACCGGCTTGCGCTTGCCCTGCAGGGCCAGCCGTGCCCGCAGCGCCTCGCCCAGGCGGGCCGGCGCGCCATCGGCTTCGCCGGTGTAGGGGATCAGGCCATCAATCAGCGCCAGGCGCTCCACCCGCTCCGGCAGCGATGCCGCCACCAGCATGGACACGATGGCCCCGAGGGAATGGCCCATCAGCGAGAAACGCGCCCAGCCCAGTTGCTCCGCCACATGCAGCACGTCCTCGGCGTACTCCCACATCTGGTAGCTGGAGCCGGCCGAGTAATGCCCGGAATGCCCGTGCCCGGCCAGGTCCAGGGCAACGATGCGCAGGCCCTTGAGCTTCGGTGCCAGGCGCGCATAGGTCATGGCGTTGTCCAGCCAGCCGTGCAGGGCCAGCACCGGCTGGCCATCCTCGGGGCCGAACAGGTGCGCGGCCAGTTCGACGTGGGGCAGGCTCAGGCGGATTTCTTTGACGTGCGCGCTCATGCGGACTCCTGGCGGGCGGCCTGGCCGTCCCAGCGCTTGAACAGGGTACGGAGCAGCGTCGCCGTGTCGTGCGGGCGCTCCAGCGGGAACATGTGGCCGCCCGGCAGCGACAGGTACTCCCCCTTCGGCACCCGGCGCACCAGGCGCGCGTGGTGCGGCATCACCACCCGGCTGTGGCGCCCGCGCACCACGGCCAGCGGCACCTGCAATTGCTGCGGCCGACCGGGGCTGCTGTGGGGCACGCTGCGGTAGATGCGGATCTCGGTCTCCGGGTCGAACTTCAGCCGCAGCCCGCCGGCCGTCTCGGTGAAGCCGTGGCGCACGTAGGCGTCCAGGCAGTCCGGGTCGAAGTGGCGGAACAGCGTCTTGCCGGCGAAGTAGCGGCGCGCCTCCTCCGGGTCGGCGAATTCCTCGCGACGCCCGAGGGTGCGCCCGGCGGGGGTGATGCGGTCGATGAAGCCGAAGCGCTTGGCGGCGCGGATGACCATCTTGTCGGCCAGGGTCAGCACCGGCGAATCGAGCATCGCCACCCCGCGGTACAGCTCCGGCCGGCGCAGGGCCGCGTGGTAGTGCAGCACCCCGCCGAGGGAATGGCCGACGCCCCAGACCGGCTCGGCCTGGGCCTCCAGGTGGTGGATGAGTTCGTCCACCAGGTTTTCCCAGTTGTCGTTCACCGGGAAGCGCGGATCGTGCCCATGCTGCTCCAGGTGCAGCACGCGGTAGTCCGGCGCCAGCGCATCGAACAGCTTGGCGTAGGTGGCGGACGGAAAGCCGTTGGCATGGGCGAAGAAAAGGGTCTGGGTCATGGCGGCGGCTCGTGGCGGAACTGCCGGGGATTTTCCGGCAGGCCACCCCACCCGGCAATGACTCTCACGCACGGTGATGACGGCGCTATGGCCAGGGGCAAGGTGGTTTCAGCCACGCCCGCGCAGGCGGGCCGGCGGTGCGCCGTAGGTGCGGCGGAACAGGCGGGAGAAATGCGCCTGGTCATAGAAGCCCAGGCGCAGCGCCACGTCCGACAGCGACTCCCCCGCCAGCACCAGCGGCAGGGCGCGGGCCAGACGCAACTGGGTCAGCCACTGCAGCGGCGGCAATCCGCAATGACGCTGGAAGCGCCGCAGCACCTGCCAGGGGCTCAGCCCGCAGAAGGCCGCCAGTTCCTCCAGGGAGGGCGGCGCATCCAGCCGGGACTCCAGCCACTCCCGCAGGCGCCGCCAGGTAGCCCCATCGAAGCCACCGGCCGGGTCCTCCACGCGCAGGCTCGAGCCCAGTTGCAGCAGGCAGGCTATGGCCTGCCACAGCGCTTGCTCCTGGGCCAGCCGCGAATCCCCGAGCAGGCTGTCATGGGCAGCCAGCAGGCGCGCCTGCAACGCCGGGTGGCGCAGGGTCGCGCCGAGCAGCCGGGGCGTGCCACGGCGGTCGTCGCTCAAGGCGCGGCTGGCCTGCTCCAACCAGTGCGGCTCGAAGGCCAGCACGCGAATGCGGTAGCCCTCCGCGTCCAGGCTGGCGCCGTCGTGGATCTGCTCCGGCGCCATCAGCAGCACATCGCCCTGCCCCGCCAGCTGGCGCTCGCCCTGGTAGACGAAGCGCTGCCGCCCCTCCAGCAGCAGGCCCACGTGGTACTCCAGGTGGAAATGCCGGGGGAAGGCGAAGCGGTGGTATTCGGCGTCGATCAGGCGGATGCCGGGCAAGCCGCCGACGATATGGCTGGTGCGTTCCATGCGCGCTACTCTAGCGCGCCGCCCCCTGTCCTGGCTTGGACGAAATTGCAGCCGCGCTCAATGCGCCGACGAGCCAGCCAGGCGCACACCGAAGGCGATCAGCACGCCCCCGGTGAGCCGGTCCAGCGCGCGGATCACCGCCGCTCGGCGCAGGAAACGCCCCAGCGGCACCGTGGCCGCGATGAGCACCGCGAACCAGATCAGCGTCAGCACCACGTGCAGCCCGGCGAGGAAGAAGGAATAGCCCGCCACGCTGGCGCCCGCCGGCACGAACTGCGGCAGGAAGGTGACGTAGAACACCCCGACCTTGGGGTTGAGCAGGTTGGTCAGGAAGCCCCGCCAGAACGCTGCCCCTTGGCCACCCGAGCCGGCATCCGCCTCCTCGTCCAGGGCCTGGCGCGGGCGCAGCAGCAGCCCGGCTCCCAGCCACAGCAGGTAGGCCGCCCCGGCCAGCTTGACCGCTGTGTAGGCCAGCTCCGAGGCCTGCAGCAGCGCCCCCAGCCCCAGGGACACCGCCGCGCCCCAGAGCAGGCAACCCAGGCCGATTCCCAGGGACGCCATCACCGCCGGGCGCCGGCCCTGGGCAGTGGCGGCACGCAACACGATGGCGGTGTCCACGCCGGGGGTGAGGGTCAGCAGGGTGGCGGCCGCGACGAAGGCGAGCAGCAGGGGCAGGTCGATCATGGTTCCGTGGCCTGGGCGGGAGTCGGAGGGCGGCTCGCCACTCTATGCCGGGCGGCGAGACGCGGTCAAAACGGCCCGCCCGGTACGACAACGCCGGCACCAGGCAGGGCCTGGCACCGGCGTGTCGAGGTTCGCCGGGCTCAGTCGGCCAGCGCGGCGCCGGCCAGGTTCGAAGCCGCGCTGCGGCTGCGGGTGGCCAGGCAGTAGTACAGCGGGCAGGTCACCACCAGGCCCACCAGCCAGGAGAGGTCGGCGCCCTCCACCAGGTTGGCGTAGGGGCCGGCGTAGAGCGACGTGTTGGCGAAGGGCAGCTGCACGATGATGCCGATGAAGTAGGCAATGATCGCGTGCGGGTTGAAGCGCCCGTAGATGCCGCCGTCCGGGCTGAAGATCGAAGCGATGTCGTAGCGGCCGCGCTTGATCAGGTAGAAGTCGATCAGGTTGATCGACGCCCAGGGCACAAGCACCAGCAGCAGCGCCAGCACCAGGCCGATGAACCGCGAGATGAAGTCGGCCGAGGCCCCCAGCGCCACCACGCAGCAGCCCGCGAGAATCACCGCCGACAGCGCCACGCGCACCGGGATGCTCGGCGTCCAGCGGCCGGCGAAGGTCTGGATCGAGGTAACGATGGACAGCACCGCGCCATAAAGATTGAGGGCGTTGTGGCTGATGATGTTGAGCAGGAACAGCACCATCAGGATCGGCCCCAGCCAGCCGGTGGCCTGCTTCACCGCCGCCATCGCCTCGGTACCCTCCGGGGTGGCCAGTGCCGCCACCAGGCCGAAGGCGAACGACAGGATGGTGCCCAGGGTCGCCCCCAGGTAGGTGGCCAGGAACGGCCGGGCGATGCCCACTTCCACCGGCAGGTAGCGGGAATAGTCCGAGGTGTAGGGCGAGAAGCTGATCTGCCAGATGATCCCCAGCGACAGGGTCGCGATCCACCCAGCGAGGTTGAAGCCGCCACGGGTGAAGAAATCCGCCGGCAGGTCATGGGCAAAGATGTAGGCGAAGCCGGCCAGCAACGCCGAGCCCATCACCCAGGTACCGATGCGGTTGAGGGTGTGGATGAAGCGGTAGCCGATCACCCCGATGGCGGTGGCGCTCAGCGCACCGATCAGGATGCTGGCCGGCACCGGGACCGAAGGGGCGATACCGACGATGGACTTACCCGCCAGGACGATGTTGGAAATGAAGAAGCCGACGTAGATCAGCGCGGCGAAGAACACGATCAGCAGGGCCCCGTAGCGTCCGAACTGGCCGCGGCTCTGCACCATCTGCGGAATCCCCAGCTGCGGCCCCTGGGCCGAGGCCAGGGCGATCACCACGCCACCGATCAGGTGCCCGAGGACGACCGCGAGCATCCCCCAGAACAGGTTGAGGTGGAACACCTGGACCACCATGGCGCCGGTAACGATGGGCAACGGCGCGATGTTGGTGCTGAACCACAGGGTGAACAGATCGCGCGCCTTCCCGTGGCGCTCCGCAAGGGGGACGTAGTCCACCGTGTGGTTTTCGATCAGGGGGTCTTGCCGGGACATCTGGGACATGGAAATGAACTCGAGTTTGTCTGTTCTTATCGTTGTTTGAAGCCAAACCGGAGGCGCTCTGCGTCGCCCCTCAGATGAACACCATATTATGGTATTCCAAACTTTTGACAAGCCTGAGCCGCTTTTCCACGACGCATCTGATCCGCCATCCTGACGCAACCCGAGGTCCCGCCGCCAGAACCAAAGCCCCGGTATTTGAGGCTTTCCGACGAAAGTAGAAGGCCGACGGAGCGCCCATGAAAGCGCTTGCAAATTGCGTATTACGGTATACCATCAGACCTAATTGATTCAGCCTGCCGTACACCACCGAGGTTCCACCGATGATCGATGCCGCCCTCTACAAGAAAGCCATGGCCTCCTTCCCGTCCGGGGTCACCGTGATCACCACCCTGGATGACGACGGACAGGTGGTCGGCCTCACCGCCAGCGCCTTCAGCTCGCTGTCCATGGACCCGGCCCTGGTGCTGTTCTGCCCCAACTACAGCTCCGACTCCTACCCGGTGCTGATCCGCAACAAGCGCTTCGCCATCCACGTCCTGTCCGACGCCCAGCAGAAGGAAGCCTATGCCTTCGCCCGCAAAGGCAAGGACAAGGCGCAAGGCATCGAATGGACCCTGAGCGAACGGGGCAACCCGCTGCTGGCCGGCGCCAGCGCGATCATCGAGTGCGAACTGTGGCGGGAGTACGAAGGCGGCGACCACGCCATCATGGTGGGCGCCGTGAAGAACCTGGTCCTGCCCCAGGAAGAGGCCGGCCCCCTGCTCTATTGCCACGGCAAGATGGGTGCCCTCCCCGCCCTGGCCTGACACCTGACTACCGTGCGTTCTTCAGCCCCCGCCATGGGGGCTTTTTTCGGCTATGCCCGACTCTTCCGCTGCCACGCTCCAGCACCTGCCACCACCTGGCGCTCCCTCTAGAGCGCACGACGAAATCGGCCCTGGCTCAGAGGGTGAGGCGGGGAATCTGCCCCTTCAGGAGGCCGAGCGCAGTCGTTGTGCAGGGGAGCGAGCGGCATGGATGCCGCGAGAGGCGCGCCAGGCCATGGATGGCCCATCGCGCCGGCCCCTGGAGCAACGATGGAGCGAGGGAAGTCCCGCGCAGCGGGACCCGGATGTAGGGGCGAGCCTTTTTGGTTTCTTTTTTGGCGATTGAAAAAAGAAACTCGCCCGGCAAGGCGAAACAGGTGACATCAATAGAACTCGATAATCAGCAACACGCTTTTGGGCATAGCTTTTCAGACGGTGCCCTGCCCAGGCATCTCTCGACAGCCCCCCGGCAATGGCCGTTGCTCAGGCCGGCTTCCGCCACACACTCGCCAGCCAGGGCTGCTGCTCGCGGGGCAGCCCCGCCGGCCGGTAATAGTGCTCCAGCGCCTGAAAGCCGGCCGCCTCCAGCAACTCACGCCAGCGCGCGTAGTCGTGCCAGGCGCCGTAGCGCTGGCCGTTCCAGCCTTCCTCGTTCTGCCCCCGTGGATTGGAGCTGAACAACACGCCACCCGGCCGCAGGGTGGCGTGCAACTGGCCGAGTACACGCGGCAACTCCTGCAGCGGCACATGGAACAGGCTGGCATTGGCGAACACCCCATCGAAGCGCTCGGCGGGCAGCTCCAGCGCCAGGAAATTCTGCTGCCACACCTCGCAACCGGCATCGGTGCGGGCCATCTCGACGAAGCGCGCCGTACCGTCCAGCCCCACCGGGCGGTGGCCGAGGCGGCGGAAGGTCTGCAGGTCGCGCCCCGGGCCGCAGCCGAAGTCGAGGATGTCGAACGGCCCGCCCGGCCCCAGGTGGCGCAGCAGCGCCTCGATGTTCTGGCTCACATCGTGGTCGCGGGTGCCCTCGCGGAAGCCCTCGGCATTGCGCTGGTAGTCATCCAGGGTGATGGCGCTGATGGCATCGAGATCGTGGGGTTCCAGGCTCATGGGGCCTCCGGGCAGTGAACGGCGGCGGGCATTCTACCGGCTGCGACGGGAACGGCCATGACCGGCCGACAGGGCGAATGATTCCCGACAACGGTTGACGCCACCCCGTGCCAGTGGTCAGATGCGCGCCGTTCCAGGTGTCTCACGCCGCCGCGCGTGAGGTGAAACGGGAAGCCGGTGCGTCCATCAGGACCAGTCCGGCGCTGCCCCCGCAACGGTAAGCGAGCGCTGCATTCGATACGCCACTGTGCCCACGGCATGGGAAGGCGAATGCGGCGTGATCCTCGCAAGCCCGGAGACCGGCCTGGAGCATCGATAGGCAAACCCGCGGTGGGCGGGCACGGGCCGGTTTCTCGCACGGGTGCACGCGCCCGCGCGCGCCTTTGCATTCCCTCCGGGCTCCATTCATTCCTGACGTGATAGGAACGACATGTCCCGTACCTTCAGCTCCAACGCTCCGGCGAGCGCCGCCTTCGGCCTGCTCGCGCTGTCCATTTCCTTCTCCCTGCACGCCGAAGACGGCACCCTGGCGCTACCGGCCACCGCCGTCACCGGCCAGGCGGACGACATCGCCATCCGCCTCGACACGCCCGTGCCCGCCGGCTCGCGCCTGGGCCTGTCCGCCCTGGAAACCCCGGCCAGCACCAGCGCCATCAGCGGTGACGAGGTGCGCGCACGCAACAACGCCACCGTGCAGGACGCCGTGACCCGCAGCCCCGGCATCACCCACATCGGCACTCCCGGCAACGGCGGCACCGCCCTCTCGGCCCGGGGCTTCACCGGCCACGCCTCGGTGATGCAGCTGTACGACGGCACGCGCTTCTACACCGGCATGGGCACCACCACCTTCCCCACCGACCCATGGATGGTCGAGCGCATCGACGTGATCCGTGGCCCGGCCTCGGTGCTCTACGGCGAAGGCGCCACGGGCGCGGTGATCAACGTGGTGCCGAAGAAGCCCTTCGACGGCGAGATCCGCAACCGCCTGCGCCTGGGCTACGGCTCCGACGACCGCCAGCAGATGGCCCTGGACAGCGGCGGCTCGCTCACCGACACCCTCAGCTACCGCCTCAACCTCAACCGCGAGGCCAGCCACGGCTGGATCGACCGGGGCGACTCGAAAAACCTCGGCCTCAGCGCCGCCCTGCGCTGGCAGGCCAGCGACGCCCTGGCCTTCACCCTCGCCCACGACCAGGGCGACCTGCAGCCGATGAACTATTTCGGCACCCCGCTGATCGACGGCCATCTGCGGGACAGCCTGAAAGACAAGAACTACAACCTGCACAACGCCGAGCTGCACTACAACGACCAGTGGACCCGGCTCGTCACCGACTGGACGCCCAGCGAAGGCTTCAGCGCCAGCAACCAGCTCTACCACATCAAGAGCCGCCGCTACTGGCGCAACGCCGAGGCCTACACCTGGGACGCCGGCCGGGGCCAGCTGGAGCGTGCCGAGCAGCTTCGCATCAAGCATGAACAGGAGCAGATCGGCGACCGCCAGACCTTCACCTTCGACCATTCGTTGTTCGGCCTCGACAGCCGCACCCTGGTGGGCGGCGAGTTCAACCGCATCCGCTTCGACCTGCTGAACAACGCGCCCTACACCGACATCGGCGGCGACTACGTCGACCCGTGGAACCCGGCCCCCGGCTACTACCAGAGCGCCTCGGCCTACCGCCCGCACTCGCGCAGCGAAACCCGCACCGCCGCCCTGTTCGCCGAGAACCGCACTCAACTGAGCGAGCGCTGGTCCGTGGTCACCGGCCTGCGCCGCGACCAGAACCACATCGACCGCACCGACCTGCGGGCCAACAGCCGCAGCGACCGCAGCATCCAGGGCGGCAACTGGCGCGCCGGCCTGGTGTTCGCCGCCACCCCGCAGCTGTCCTTCTACGGCCAGTACTCCACCAGCGAGGACGGCGTCAGCAACCTCATCACCCTCAGCCCCACCCAGCAGCAGATGGACCTGACCGAGTCGAAGCAGACCGAGTTCGGCCTCAAGCAGCAGTTCTGGGACGGGCGCGGCGAGTGGACCCTGGCCGCCTACCACATCGTCAAGAAGAAGCTGCTCTCCCGCGAATCGGTGACCCGCCCCACCCAGCAGATCGGCCAGCAGTCCTCCGACGGCCTGGAGGCGACCCTGGAACTGGCCCTGGAGCAGGGCTGGCACGTCTCGGCCAACGCCTCGCTGCTGCGCGCCGAATACGACGACTTCAACGAATCCGTCGGCGGCCAGCTCGTCTCCCGGTCCGGCAACCGCCCCACCGACGTGCCACGGCGCACCGCCAACCTCTGGGTGAGCAAGGCGCTCGGCCATGACCTGGACGCCGGCCTCGGCGCGCGCTACGTCGACGCCCGTTACACCGACGCCGCCAACACCGTCAACGTGCCCAGCTACACCGTGCTCGACGCCAACCTCGGCTGGCAGGTGCTGCCCGACACGCGCCTGGGGCTGGAGCTGAACAACCTGCTGGACCGCCGCTACGCCGTCACCCAGCAGAACGGCGGCCAGCAGTGGCTGCTGGGCCAGCCGCGTTCGTTCCTCGTCACCGCCGACTACAGCTTCTGAGGGTTACGCCATGTCCCGCCTGAACCTCCATGACCTGCACTGGGCCCCTGACGGCGCCCTCGCCGGCTGGTCCCTGGACGGTATCGGGCTGGACGTGGCGGAAGGCGAGTTCGTCGGCCTCATCGGCCCCAACGGCAGCGGCAAGAGCAGCCTGCTGCGCTGCATCTACCGCGCCGCCCGCCCCCACGGCGGCACGGTGCGGGTGGACGACGAGGACATCTGGCGCCAACCGCCGCGCTGGTGCGCACAGCGGGTCGCCGTGGTGCTGCAGGAGTTCCCCAGCGACTTCGGCCTCAGCGTCACCGAGGTCGCCGCCATGGGCCGCTCGCCCCACCAGGGGCCGTTCGACGGCGACACCGCCGCCGACCGCGCCCGGGTCAGCGAAGCGCTGCGCCAGGTGGCCCTGGAGGCCCAACGCGACACTCCGTTCGCCCGGCTCTCCGGCGGCGAAAAACAACGCGCCCTGCTGGCCCGCGCCCTGGTGCAAGACCCCGGCCTGCTGCTGCTCGACGAACCCACCAACCACCTCGACCCGCGCTACCAGCTGGAACTGCTGGCCCTGCTGCGCCGCCTGCGGCTGAGCACCCTGGCCAGCTTCCACGACCTCAACCTCGCCGCCGCCTTCTGCGACCGCCTGCTGGTGCTCGACGGCGGCCGCCTGGTGGCCAGCGGCACACCCGAAGCCGTGCTCACGCCGCAACGCCTGCTGGAGGTGTTCGGCACCCCCGCGCTGGTGGACCGCCACCCCATCGGCGGCCACCCGCGCATCACCTGGATCACCCCCACATGAAAAGCCGCTCCCTCGCCCTTGCCGCCCTGCTGCTCGCCGGCAGCGCCCAGGCCACCCAGTACCCGGTGACCATCACCAGCTGCAACCGCCAGGTGGTGTTCGAGCACGCCCCCACCCACGCCGTCAGCCAGGACGTGAACCTCACCGGCATGCTGATCGCCCTCGGCCTGCGCGAGCGCATGGCCGGCTACAGCGGCGTCAGCGGCTGGAAGACCCTGGACCCGAGCCTGCGCGAGGCCCTCGCCGGCCTGCCGGAACTGGCCCGCAAGTACCCCTCGGTGGAAACCCTGCTGGCCGCCGACACCGACTTCTTCTTCGCCGGCTGGAACTACGGCATGCACGTGGGTGGCGACGTCACCCCCGCCACCCTCGCACCGCTGGGCATCCCGGTGTACGAACTGAGCGAGTCCTGCGCCCACGTCATGCCCCGCGAGGCGGCCAGCCTCGATGACCTCTACCGCGACCTGGAGAACCTCGGCCGCATCTTCGACGTCGAGCCCCGCGCCCAGGCCCTGGTGACCGGCCTCAAGGCCCGCGTGGCGGCGGTGGGCGAACGCCTGGCCGGCGTCGCCGAGCGGCCCCGGGTGTTCCTCTACGACAGCGGCGAAGACCGCCCCTTCAGCAGCGGCCGCCTCGGCATGCCCCAGGCCCTGATCGAAGCCGCCGGCGGGCACAACCTGCTCAGCGACCTGGCCGCCAGCTGGACCCAGGTCAACTGGGAAACCGTGGTAGAGCGCGACCCGCAGGTGATCGTCATCGTCGACTACGGCGAGCGCAGCTGGCAGCAGAAGCGCGACTTCCTGCTGGCCCAGCCGGCCCTGGCCGGGGTCACCGCCATCCGCGAGCGGCGCTTTCTGGTGCTGCCCTACCTGGACGCCACGCCCTCGGTGGAGAACGCCGCCGCCATCGAAGCCCTCGCCGCCGGGTTGCACCCGCAGGTGTTCGCCGGGGTCGCCCGGTGAGGCCGTTGCGCTCGGCCGGCGCCTTCCGCCTGCTGCTGGCGGGGCTGGCCGCGTTGCTGGCCCTGTCGCTGGTGGCCGCCCTCGGCTTCGGCCCGGCGCGGCTGCCCCAGGAGCAGGTCTGGGCCATCGTCGGCGAGCGCCTGGGGCTGCTGCAGCGGGGCGACTGGAGCGACGGCCAGGCCAGCATCGTCTGGCTGATCCGCGCCCCACGGGTGCTGCTCGGCGCCCTGGTGGGCGCCGGCCTCGCCCTGGTGGGCAGCGCCCTGCAGGCCACCACCCGCAACCCGCTGGCCGACCCGCACCTGCTGGGCGTCAGCTCCGGCGCCGCCCTCGGCGCGGTGCTGGTGGTGCTCTACCTGGGCGAGTTCGCCGGCCACCTGAGCCTACCCCTGGCGGCCTTCGTCGGCGCCCTGGCGAGCACCGCCCTGGTGCTGGCCATCGCCAGCCGCCACGGCCGCCTGGAGAGCGACCGCCTGTTGCTGGCGGGCGTGGCGGTGTCCTTCCTGTGCATGGCGCTGGTCAACCTGCTGCTGTTCCTCGGTGACCCGCATGCCGCCAGCTCGGTGCTGTTCTGGATGCTCGGCGGGCTCGGCCTCGCCCGCTGGGAGCTGCTGACCCTGCCGGCCATCAGCCTGGCCCTCGGCCTGGCGCTGCTGATGGCCCAGGCGCGCGGCCTGAACGCCCTGATGAGCGGCGAAGACACCGCCGCCAGCCTCGGCTTCGAACCCCGCCGGGTGCGCCTCTGGGTGTTCCTCTGCGCCTCGCTGCTGACCGGCGTGCTGGTGGCCCTGAGCGGCGCCATCGGCTTCGTCGGACTGATGCTGCCGCACCTGGCGCGCCGCCTGGTGGGCGCCGAGCACCGCCGCCTGCTGCCCACCAGCGCCCTGCTCGGCGCGCTGTTCCTGGTCTGGGTGGACGTCGGCGCCCGCACCCTCGCCGCTCCCCAGGACCTGCCCATCGGCATCGCCACCGCCGCCATCGGCGGGCTGTTCTTCGTCGGCCTGCTGCGCCGCCGCTGACGCACCCTCCCCGTAGCCCGGACTTCAGGCCGGGAAGCGGCAGCACACAACCCTGGCTGAAGCCCAGGCTACGGACTGAGCCAACCCCACGTAGCCCGGACTTCAGTCCGGGAGCAGGCAGCACACCACCCTGGGCTGAAGCCCAGGCTACGACCTGCACCGCCCTCCACGTAGCCCGAACTTCAGCCCGGGAACTGGCAGCACGCAACCCTGGGCTGAAGCCCGGGCTACGGCCTGCCCCCCACGTAGCCCGGACTTCAGTCCGGGAGCAGGCAGCACACATCCCCGAGCTGAAACCCGGGCTACGACCTGAGCCGACCCCACGTAGCCCGGACTTCAGTCCGGGAGCAGGCGGCACACAATCCCGGGCTGAAGCACGGGCTGCGGACGGCACCCACATACCCGCAAACGACAACGCCGGCCCCGGGGCCGGGGCCGGCGTTGTCGTGGGTGCGGGTGTCAGAGGTGTTCGCTGCGGACATTCACCAGCAGGTTGCGCCCGGCCCCCAGGCCGAAGGCGGTGGCTGCCAGGCTGACGCCGACGAAGATGAAGCCCACCGCGCTCCAGCCGTGGGTCAGGTCGTGCACCACGCCCACCGCCAGCGGGCCCATGGCGGCCAGGGTGTAGCCCACGCCCTGGGCCATGCCGGAGAGGTTGGCGGCGACGTGGGCGTCCCGCGAGCGCAGGACGATCAGCGCCAACGCGATGCTGAAGGTGCCGCCCTGCCCCAGGCCGAGCACCACCGCCCAGCCCCAGATGCCGCCCAGGGGCGCATAGAGCATTCCCATCAGTCCCGCCAGGGTCATGCCCATCACCAGCACCACGGCCAGACGCTGGTCCCGCGCGCGGGTGGCCAGCCAGGGGGCGCCGAGGGCGCTGACTAACTGGGTCATCACCGAGCCGGACATCACCAGCCCGGCTTCCACGGCGGACAGCCCGCGGTCGATCAGGATCGACGGCAGCCAGCCGAACACGATGTAGGCCAGGGAGGACTGCAACCCCATGTACAGGGTCACCTGCCAGGCCAGCGGGTCACGCCAGAGGCCGCTCACCCGGTAGGCCTGGCGGCCGGCATGGGCGGACTGCCGCGCCTGGGGCAGCCACACCAGCGCCGCGAGGATCGCCGGCAGCGCCCAGAAGGCCAGGGCCGGTTGCCAGGCGCCGTCCAGCACACCGGCCAGGGGCACGGTGGCCCCGGCGGCCAGCGCTGCCCCCAGGCACAGGGCCATGGTGTAGACGCCGGTCATGAGCCCGGCGATGTGGGGGAAATCGCGCTTGACGATACCTGGCAGCAGCACGCCGATGATGCCGATGCTGGCACCGGCCATGACGCTGCCGAGGAACAGCCCGGCCAGGGGGAACAGGCTGCGCAGGACGATGCCGCCAGCCAGGACGAGGAGGATCAGCAGCACCGTGCGCTCGCTGCCCAGGCGCCGCGCCAGGATCGGCGCCAGCGGGGCGAACAGGCCGAGGCAGAGCACCGGCAGGGTGGTCAGCAGACCGGCCCCGGAGGCGGAGAGCCCGGTGGCCTCGCGCACCATATTGAGCATCGGCGCCAGGCTGGACAGCGCCGGGCGCAGGTTCAGGGCCACCAGCACCAGCCCCACCAGCAGCAGGGCGGCGCCTCCGGCGATGGCAGAGGGCGCGGGCTCGTCGTCGGCCTCGGCGTCGATCAGCAATTCCTCCGGCGGGCAGGCCGGCGGCGTGTGGGAGGGGGAATCGTGGGCAGGCATGGCAAGGCAACTCCAGGAAAGGGCAAACGTCAGATCAGCAACGCACGGTTGGCCGCAGCGGCGGCGTCCGCGTCTTGTCGTTCGATGGCGTCCAGCAACTCGCGGTGCAGGTCGAAGCACGGCTGCGCGCGGTCGGGATCGGAAATGGTGCGCTCCAGGCCCACGCGGATGACCTGGGAGAAGTAGCGGTACAGCTCGCTCAGCACCGGGTTGTGGGCGCTGTCCACCACCCGCTGGTGGAACACCAGGTCGTGGTCGATGTAGTCCTGCAGGTCTTCGTAGCTGGAGCGTGCGGCGGAGGCCGCCAGGGCTTCGCGCAGGGCGATGAGGTCTGCCTCGGTGCGGCGCAGGGCCGCCAGGCGCGAGGCCTCGATCTCGATCATGCCCCGCGCCTCGAGCGCCTGCTCCACCGAGCTGCGGGCCAGGGCCTGCATGGTGGACAGCGGGTCGGCGCAGGCGCGCACGTAGGTACCGTCGCCCTGGCGCACTTCCAGCACGCCGGAGAAGGTCAGCACCCGCACCGCTTCGCGCACGGTGTTGCGGCTGATGCCGATGATCTCCGCCAGCTCGGGTTCGGGCGGCAGGCGTTGGCCGAGCGGCCAGGTGCCGTCGTCGATGCGCTGGCGGATCTGCTCCAGGGCGATATCCACCAGGGAACGCTTGAGGGCCGGTGCGGACATGGCAGACATCCAATCATCCGATGAATTTCAGGGGTGCGCAGGCTAACGGCCCCAGGGCGGGTTCGCAACCCCGGATATCCTTGCGATCCAGGCAATACTCATTATCTACAACGGTGATTTTTCGCCTCCCGGGGGCATTGGTAGCCTGCTCAGCATCCCGTCACCACTGCCCCGGGGGCCTCATGAAACCCACTCACATCCTGGCGCTGGCCCTTGCCCTTGCGGCCCTCGTCCTCAGCGGTTGTGCCAGCCAGCCGGAACCGCGCCCCTACACCGACGCCGAGATCAAGCAGTTCTCCCTGGAGATGCTCAATCGCGCCGGGTTGCCCTACGAGGACTACGAGAAGGTCCGCCAGGCGCTGATGAACCCCAATCCGCGCGTTTCCAGCGCCCGTCGCGACTACGAGCCGGCCTTCATCCGCAGCACCGAGGGTTGAGCCCTTCAGGCCGGAACACCGCGTACCTGGAAGGTCTTGCGGTAGGCCGCCGGCGGCATGCCGATGCGCTGCTGGAACAGCCGGCGAAATGAATTGCTGTCCTCGTACCCCACCTGGAAGGTGATGCGTTCCAGGCTCAGCCGGGTGGTCTCCAGCAGGTGCTTGGCCTGCTCCAGGCGCAGGGTCTGCAGGTACGCCAGCGGCGAGTAGCCGGTGGCCTCCTTGAAGCGCCGCTTGAAGTTGCGCGTGCCGAAACCGAAGCGCTGCGCCAGTTCGTCGATCAACACCGGCTCGGTGTAGTGCGCCTCCAGCCAGTTCTGCACCTGCAGCACCTTGGCGTCCCCATGTCCCTTGGGCGTCGACCACATGACATAGGCCGACTGCCCGGTGCGCACGCTGTCGATCAGCAGGTAGCGGCCGCAGGTCTGCGCCAGCTCCAGGGAGGCGAAGCGCCGGACCACGTGCAGCAACAGGTCCATCGCCGCGCTGGCGCCGCCACTGGTCATCACGTTGCTGTCCTCGCAGAGGATCAGCGTCTCGTCCAGCAACACCTCGGGGTAGCGCCGCCGGAACAAGCCGGCAAAGGCCCAGTGGGTGGTGGCCCGCCGCCCTTCCAGCAACCCTGCCTCCGCCAGCAGGAAGGCCGCCGTGCACATCGAGGCCACCGTCGCGCCTTCGGCATGGCGGGCCTGCAGCCAGGGCACGTAGCGGTCGAAACCGGGCAAGGCCTCGCGCAGGGTGAAGATGAAGCCCGGCACCAGCACCAGGTCGGTCCGCTCGATGCTGCCCAGCGCCGCCTGCACCGCGACCCGATGCCCGCCGAGGGTGGTCACCTCCCCGCCATCCAGGGACACGCTCACCACCTCGAACGGCGGTTCGCCTTCAGCCAGCAGGTTGGCAGCGCGCAGCACCTCCAGGGCGAGGAAGGTGCTGGCGGCAGAACAGTAGTCGGTGACGAGCAGGGTGACGTGCATGGCGGTGCTCTTGCAGGTTTCGCATGGAATATGTCATTTGCGCACCTGTCCGAACAGGGGGCATGGCTCTAGATTGCGCGGGTCTTCCCCAATCGGTCCGACCTGCCATGAATCTCTGGTTCCGCCTGCTCCTTATGCTCCTCCGCCGCCCCTGGCGCAAAGCCGTCCACGGCCTCGACACCACCGTCATCCGCATGCGGGTCTGGCCGCTGGACCTGGACTTCAACCGTCACGTCAACAACGGCCGCTATTTCACCCTCGCCGACGTCGGGCGCATGGACTTCGTGCTGCGCAGCGGCGCCTTCCGGGTCGCCCTGCGCCACCGTGCGCTCCCGGTGGTGGGCGATATCTGGGGCAAGTTCCGCCGCGAGCTGCGGCTGTTCGAAGCCTTCGAGGTCCACACCCGCCTGCTGGGCTGGGACGAGAAGTGGACCTTCATGGAGCACCGCTTCGTCAAGGACGGCCGGGTGCTCGGCGTGGTGATCATGCGCGGCCTGTTCCGCAGCCCCAAGGGGCCGGTTGCCCCCGGTGAGTTCGTGCAGGAGCTGGGCGTTTCCGCCGAGTCCCCCACCCTGCCCGACTGGCTGGCGGACTGGTCCACCAGTTGCGATGGCCTCAGCCAAGGCCTGCGCCAGGAGGAAGGGCGGGAGGGCTGAGGCTCAACCCCGCGCCATGCAGCATGGCGAGGCGCTCCCCCGCCTCGCCACCCCCGCTCAGCCGCGCTGCACCAGCAGAGGCGCGAGCACCTGCTCGGCCAGGGTCCGCAGGTAGTCGTCGCTGATGGCGCCCTGGCTGAGAAAGTGGCGAATGTAGAGCGGCCCCACCAGCATCTCCACCACCACTTCCGGATCGACCTCCCCATGCAGCTCGCCCCGCGCCACGGCACGTTCAAAGACGGCCCGGTGGGCGGCGGCGCGCTTGCTCCAGTACAGCCGGATCAACGCGCGGTTGGCGCCCTCCCCGCTCAGGCTGAAGGCCTGGCCCACCAAGGTGGCTCCGAGGGGATCGCAGAGGAAGGCGCGGGTGCCCTGCAGCAGCAGGCTCACGTCCCCCATCAGTGAGCCGCTGTCGGGCACCGGCACCAACTGGTCCACGTAGCGATTGGCGGTGAAGGCGATCAGTTCGTTCACGTCCGGCCAGCGCCGGTACACCGAGGCCACGTGAACGCCGGCACGCTTGGCCACACGCGGGATGGAAAAGGCCACGGCGCCGTGCTCACGCAGCTCGTCCCGCGCGGCGGCCACGACCTGCTCCAGCACACGGGCACTGCGCCCGCCGGTGCGAATGCGCTTGGGAGGCGCACCAGGGGGCTCCTCGACATAGGGAGGGGGTTCTTTCATCGGGTGGTCCATTCGGTCTTCTCTGGGCAGCGGGTGAAGGGTGGTCCGGGGCGGGGTGGATTTCAAACAGCGGGCTCGGACCTGCCCCTGGCTTTTTCGGGCGCGCGGGCAGGCGCCCCGCCCCGCAGGGCCAGGCACCATGCTAGCCGGGTCCCGCTCAAACACTGCCGTGGGTCAAGGAAAGGCGAAGTAGCGTCAGGAAATGTCAGTAAAACAATGTGAGATATGTCGCACAAATTAAGGCGAATTCATATGCTTTACGCACAAGACCAACACCCCTAGGCGCTCTGTGAAGAGTTGTCAGACGCTCGGGCACCGCTACCCCGCCGCACAGACGGCAGCACAGGAACCTGTGCAGAAGGAGCCGCCGCTTCACTGAAATCCGTTCCATCCACAGGGCAGGCCGAAGGGGGCCAGAACGTGTCGCCCGACACACCACCTTTGCATTATCTGGGGAAACACCATGTGGATTAGACAAATACGGATCGGCCTTCGCTCGGCTCTCGCCTTCTCGACGCTGGGGCTGCTGCTGGTACTGCTGGGGCTGATTGCGCTGTACCAGATGAACCGAATGGATGACATGAGCGCCGAGGTCGACACCAACTGGCTGCCCTCGATCATGGCGGTCAATGACATGAGCGCCGCCAGCTCCCGTATCCGTGCCATGACCTTGCGCTACGCCATCGTCCAGGGCGACTTCCGTGGGACCACCCTGACCAGCCTGCAGAAGGCCGAGAGCGCCCTGGAGACGGCCGAGCGTCGGTACGAACCGATGATCGCCTCGCCCGACGAGCGCCGGCTGTATGACGCCTACAAGGTCGCCAGGGACCGCTACATGGAGCAGTCACGCCTGACCGTCTCCCAAACCCAGGCCGGCAACAGCGAGGAGGCACGCCACACCGTGGAGCAAAAGCTCGGTGACTACGCCGAACAACTGGCCAATGCCCTCGGTGAGCTGGCCCGCATCAACAGCGAAGGGGCCAAGCGCGCCTCCGCCGCAAGCGATGCCACCTTCGACAATGCCGTGACCCTGGTGATCGTGGTGATCGCCATCGCCGTGGTGCTGACCATCCTGCTGGCGGTGATCTTCACCCGCAGCATCATCCTCCCGTTGGCCCAGGCCGTGGACGTGGCGCGCGTGGTCGCCTCCGGCAACCTGACCCACCGCATCGAGGCCCAGGGCCAGGACGAGCCGGCCCACCTGCTGCGCTCCCTGCAAGAGATGCAGACCAGCCTGCGCAGCACCATCCAGCACATCGCCGACTCCTCCAGCCAACTCGCCTCGGCCTCGGAAGAACTGCACGCGGTGACCGAGGACTCTACCCGAGGCCTGCACCAGCAGAACACCGAGATCGAGCAGGCCGCCACCGCCGTCAACGAGATGACCACGGCCGTGGAAGAAGTGGCGCGCAACGCCGTCAGCACCTCGGAAGCCTCCAAGCAGGCCGACCACACCGCTCGCAGCGGCCGTGAGCAGGTGGGCCAGGCCGTCAACTCCATCGCCCAACTCGCCGGGGACGTGGCCAACACCTCCAGCAAGGTGGAAGAACTGGCCGACAACGTGCGCGACATCAGCCAGGTGCTGGCGGTGATCCGCTCCATTGCCGAGCAGACCAACCTGCTGGCGCTCAACGCCGCCATCGAGGCTGCCCGCGCGGGCGAGCAGGGTCGTGGCTTCGCCGTGGTGGCTGACGAAGTGCGGGCCCTGGCCCACCGCACCCAGCAGTCGACCCAGGAAATCGAGCAGATGATCAACACCATCCAGCAGGGCACCAGCCAGGCGGTCACCTCGATGCAGTCCAGCCGCGAGCGGGTCGACTTCACCCTGGAAGTCGCCCGCGCCGCCGGTGCCGCCCTGGACGAGATCGCCCTGGCCATCTCTTCCATCAACGAACGCAACCTGGTGATCGCCAGCGCCTCCGAGGAGCAGGCCCACGTGGCACGGGAAGTGGACCGCAACCTGGTGAACATCCGCGACCTCTCGCTGCAGACCTCCGCCGGCGCCGATCAGACCAGCGCCGCCAGCCAGGAGCTGTCGCGCCTGGCCATCGACCTCAACGGCGTGGTGCAACGCTTCCAGCTCTGAAGCCGCAACAAGGGGGGCGTGCAGCCCCCCGACAACCACCGGTCGGAAATTCAAGCCACCAATTTAATGGCGCCGGAAAAACGCCACCCAAGAGCTATACAAAGAGCAAGCTTGTACAACCCTGATGCAGGCCGCCCTCCCTCGCCGAGCGTGCCCGTCAATCCAGCCCCATCATTTGATCGGGGCCCAACTGACGGTTTCAGTGATGACCGACACGAGCCATTGAAGGCCCAGCAGGACGTTCTCGCTGAGGAAAAGTGACATGACGTCGTCTAGTTTTTCTCGGCGTATGCAACGCCAAGGAGAAGACAGCATGTGGCTCAACCGCAAGAAGGAACCCACTGAAGGCTTGGTCACAGAAGCGCTTGAGCTCGCTTCGATCCGCAGAGCCATGGCGATGATCGAATTCACACCCGACGGCATCATCCTCGATGCCAATCCCGCCTTCCTCGATGTGGTCGGCTACCGCCTCGACGAAGTGGTCGGGCAGCACCACCGCATGTTCTGCGCCCGCGAATTTGCCCATAGCAGCGCCTACCAGCAGTTCTGGGAGCGCCTGCGCAAGGGCGAGCGCTTCAGCGACCGCTTCGCCCGGCTGGCGCGCGACGGACGCGAAGTATGGCTGGAAGCCACCTACATGCCGATCCAGGACGCTTTCGGGCACACCCTCAAGGTGCTGAAGATCGCCACCGACATCACCGCCCAGGTGGAGGCCGAGCACCGCCACGAGAGCTACATCAACGCCATCGGCCGCTCCATGGCGGTGATCGAATTCAACCTCGCCGGCGAGGTGGTATCCGCCAACCGCAACTTCCTCGAACTCATGGGCTACCGGCTGGAGGACATCCTCGGCAAGCACCACCGCATGTTCTGCGTCGACGAAGACACCCGGGGTGATGAGTACCGGCAGTTCTGGGCCCGCCTCAACCAGGGTGAATTCCTCTCCGACCGCTATCGCCGGGTCACCCGTGACGGCCGCGTGGTCTGGTTGCGCGCCACCTACAACCCGCTGTACGACGCCAACGGGCGCCTCTACGGCGTGGTCAAGTTCGCCAGCGACATCACTGCCCAGGTGGAACGCCGCAACGCCGAGGCCGCCGCCGCCCAGCTGGCCCACGATATCGCCATGGAGACCGACGTCACTGCCGCCCAGGGCACCCAGACCGTGGCCCGCACCGTCGACGTGGTCACCGAGATCGCCACCAACCTGGGGACGGTCGCCGACCAGATCGAGGGGCTGAACAAGCAGTCCGAGCAGATCACCAGCATCGTCCAGGTCATTCGCGGCATCGCCGACCAGACCAACCTGCTGGCCCTCAACGCCGCCATCGAAGCCGCCCGCGCCGGTGAGCAGGGCCGTGGCTTCGCCGTGGTGGCCGACGAGGTGCGCCAGCTCGCCTCCCGCACCAGCCAGGCCACGGTGGAGATCAACAGCGTGGTGCAGCAGAACCAGAACCTGGCCCGCAGCGCGGTGAGCAGCATGAGCACCACCCAGGACCGCGCCCGGGAAGGGGTCCAGCTCGCCAACCAGGCCGGCGAAGTGATCCGCGAAATCCGCAGCGAGTCCCACCGGGTGGTGGATGCCGTCGCGCAGTTCTCGGTGACCTTCGCCGACTGAGCCGCACACGCCGGTCGGTGCTTGCCATGGCCAGTGCACGGGTGCAGAGTCGCGATCGCCCCAGGAGCGACACCATGCTGAATACACCCGACCTGCCGCTGACCCTCTACGTCGACCTCGCCTGCCCGCTCTGCGCCCGCGAGGCCCATTGGCTGGCGCGCCACGCCGACCCGGTACGGCTGCGCCTGGTGGACATCAGCGCCGTCGACTTCGACGAACAAGGAGCCGGCCGCAGTCGCCAGGAGCTGGGAGATCGCCTGCACGCCCGCAGCGCCTCGGGGCAGTGGTACACGGGCGTCGATGCCACGCTCTGGAGCTGGCGTGCCGCCGGCCTGTACCGCTGGGCCGCACCGCTGGCCTGGCGGCCCTTGCGGCCGCTGTTCAAGCTCGGCTATGGCCTGTTCCGCCGCCTCCGTCCGCACCTCACCTGGCTGCCCCACCCGGATGGCAGCCGGCGCTGTGCCGGCCAGTGCGAGCTGCCCCCGAGCCCCCACGACAAGCCCTGAAGCCAGCTAGCTGCCCCCCTTCTGCAGGGGCTGCTGGGCAGCACGACAGCAGTGAACCGCGCAAAAAAAAGAGCCGCCAGGAGGTGGCGGCTCGAAGCATGTCCGGTTGTCCCGTGTGGCACCGGACACGTGGTGGAACAGCGATCAGGAGAGGAGCCGGAGGCCCAGGAGAGGGAGGTCGCCTTTTCCGCATCCTTGGGGCCAAGACTAGGGCCCGCAATGTCAAAACGATGTCACACCTGCGTGAAGAATTCGTCGGCCACTACTTTTTTTCAGCAGAGCCCTCGTGGCGCAGTTCCAGCACCCGATTGCGACCCTGCTCGGCCAGCAGGTAGCGGCCGGGTGCGACTTCCACCAGGGTCTGCGCCGAGCGCAGGTGATCCAGCACCACGCGCGGTTCATTCTTGCGGTCCCAGAGCAGCAGGCGCGCCTGGTGGGTGGCGTCTTCGCTGATCCACAGCCCCTCGCCATTGCACAGCAGGTAGCCCGGCTGGCGCAGCTGGTCGAGCACCACCGGGTCGCTCGCCTGCTCCAGGCGCAGGGCATGGACGATGCCTTTCTGCTTTTCGGAGTAGTACACCTGCCCGTCCGGGCACACCGCCACGCCCTCGCCCTCTTCCAGGCCGTCGCGCAGGGTGCTCACCTCGCCGGTGGTGGGCGCGTAGCGCAGCAGCCGCCCGTCGCCCTTGCGATCCTCGATGGCATAGAGGTGGTGGCCGTCGGTGGCCAGGCCTTCCACGTTGATGGCCGTGAACAACACGTGAACCACACCGTCGGCCAGCCACAATACCGGGTGCTCGCCCTCCTCCTGGCTGAAGGCGATCCCGCCGCGGTACTGCACCATGCCGTCGGGCTTCGACAACCCTTCCTCCAGCTCCAGGCTGGTACCGCCGGAGAGGCTGCGCAGGAGACGTCCCTGCCCGTTTCCCAGCTCCTCGCTGAGGTAGGCGCCACCTGCGCCATCGGGTAGCAAGGCGCTCACCTTCTCCAGCCCCGAGAGGCTGACGCGGAAGGTCCAGCCCTCGGCAGCCGTGACCGGGTAGAAATGCCGCCAGGCCGGAATGCACAGGCCAACCAGCAGCACCAGCGCCACGCCCGCGAACAGCGCGCGTCCGTAGCGGTTCCAGGATTCAGCCATGGCCATGGGCCTCCTTGTCGGTTGCCGGGATCAGCCCTCGAGGCTGACCGTGAAACAGCTCCCTCGCCGAGGTTCTGAACGGACGTCAACCCGCCACCCCTGCTGCTCGCAAATGCGCCGCACCAGGGACAGCCCCAGGCCGAGCCCCTCACCCCGCGCCCGCTCGCCCCGCACGAAGCTCTGGAAGATGCGTTCCTGCTCGGACTCGGCGATGCCTTCCCCGGTGTCCTCCACGCGAAACCCGGACGCCACCAGCACCAGGCGCACGCGGCCCTTCTCGGTGTAGTGCAGGGCATTGCGCAACAGGTTGGACATCACCGTCCTTAGCAGGGGCGCCTCGTAGCGTCCAGCCGGCAGCCCCTCCTCCACCACCTCGAAGGCCAGGCCCTTGGCGGAGAACTGCACAGTCCATTGCCGTGCCTGCTCGGCCGCCAGGGCATCCAGCGCCACGCTCTCGCCGGTGCGGCAACCGTCCTCGCGGTTGCGCGCCAGGCGCAGGAAGGTCTGCACCAGGTCGTTCATCTCGCCGCTGGCCCGGGCAATGCGGGCCACCTGGCCACGCTCGGCGCGGCTCAGGTGCTCGGTGGCCTGCAGCAGTTCGCAGGAGGTGATGATGATCATCAGGCCGGTACGCAGCTCATGGCTCACGTCACTGGTGAACAGTCGCTCGCGCTCCAGGGTCTCGCGCAGTTGCCCAAGGGTCTCGTCGAAGGCCGCTGCCAACCGCCCCACCTCGTCGTCGGGGTAGTCCGGCGCCAGGCGCGGTGCCAACGGCAACAGCAAGTCGCGGTGACGCACCTGCCGGGCCAGGCGCCGCACCGGCGACATCACCCGTCGCGCCAGCAGCCGGCCCAGGCCCCAGGCGCCCAGCACGCTCAGGGCGAACCCGGCGGCCACCACGGCGAAGAGCATGTGCTCGCGAGCCTCGAACTCGTGCTGCTCCTCCACCAGCATGTCCACATGGTCGGCGTGGGCACGCTTGAACACGTAGTAGGCCTCGTCACCGGCCACCCATTCGGAGAAGCCTTCCGGCAGGTCGACGAAGCGCGCCGGCAGGCTGCCGTGCCCGCCCTCGGAGCTGTAGAAGCGGGTGCTGGCGTCGATGCGCGCTGCCTGGTCATAGCTGACCTCTCGGCGCATGGCGAAATCCAGCTCGCGGCTCATTTCCTCGGAGACCAGGTTCTCTTCGAGGCAGTGCACGATGCCGACGATACCCAGGGAGAACAGGCCGCTGACGAGCAGCGTCATCACCACGAAGGCCAGGACGATGCGCCGCTCCAGCGGCTGCTTGCTGGGGGCCGGCATGGATCAGCCGGCCCGCGCGCGAAGTACCACGATCACGCCCCCGCGCCTGCCAGGGTCGAGCCGGCCTGGCGGACCCGGCAGCCGGCGAACAGGTCCAGCCCGTCGTTGTAGGCCGTGGTCTGCAGCTGCAGCAGGCCGAGCAGGGAATGGAACAGGTTGTCCTGGCTCAGCGGCTTCTCGCGGTCCTTGGCCAGGCAGCCGGTGTCCAGGCCGAAGTCCTGGGTGTAGCTGTCGGAGAACCAGGCCAGCAGCGGCACATGCTTCTGCTGGTCCGGTGCCAGCACATAGGGCGTGCCGTGGAGGAACAGGTTGTACTCGCCCAGGGACTCGCCGTGGTCGGAGAGGTAGATCATCGCGGTGTCGAGGCGATCCTGGTTGCGGCGCAGGATGTCGATCAGGCTCGCCAGCACATGGTCGGTGTAGACCAGCGTGTTGTCGTAGGCATTGACGATGCTCTCCTGGCTGCAGTCGTTCAGCGCGTTGCTGCGGCACACCGGGGTGAAGGTCTCGAACCCCTGCGGGTAGCGCTTGTAGTACTCCGGCCCATGGCTGCCGGCCTGGTGCAGCACCAGCACGGTGTCGCCCTTGAGCTGGTCGATGTAGGCCTGCAGGTCGCGCAGCAGGATCTCGTCGCGGCACTCGCCGTCGCGGCACAGGTCAGGGTCCTGGCGGTGGCTCAGGTCCACCTGGTCGACGCGGTCGCAGGCGCCCTTGCAGCCGGACTGGTTGTCCCACCAGCTCACCGTCAGGCCGGCGCGCTTGAGCACGTCCAGCAGGCCTTCCTGGGTGCGTGCCTGGGTGGCGTCATAGCCGGCCCGCCCGAGGTTGGAGAACATGCAGGGCACCGATACGGCAGTCTCGGTCCCGCAGGAGTGCACATTGGTGAAGCCCAGCAGACCGCTCTCGGCACGCAGCTTCGGCGTGGTGTCACGGGCGTAGCCCAGCACCCCGAAGTTGTCGGCCCGGGCGCTCTCGCCCACCACCAGCACGGTGAGGGACTTGCGCTGGTGCCCCACCCAGGCAGAAGACTTGCGGGCATCGGTGGCGATGCTGCGCAGCGGCTCCTGGGCGGTGGCCAGCTGCTCGCGCACGTAGCCGAAGGACGCATTCAGGTAGTTGCTCGGCACCACCAGCAGGCGCAACTCGTGGTGATTGCGGAACAGCGAGGCCAGGCCCTGGTAATTGACCAGCGCCACCCCGCCCAGCACCGCCACCGACCCCACCGCCAGCACCACCTTGCCCACCAGCTCGCGGCGCAGCGAGCGGTGCCGCACCGGCACCTTCCACAGCAGCCAGCTGGGCAGCACGCCCAACAGCAGGATGTGCAGCAGCAGGCTCAGGGACATCAGCCCGTGCACTTCCTTGATGTCGGTCTCGGCCACGTTGCGCAGCATGTTGGCGTCGATCATCACGCCGTACTGGCCCATGAAATAGGCGACCCCGGAGCTGACCATGAACAGCACGATCAGCACCGGCTTGAATACCCAACGGAACGACAGCAATGCCAGCACGAAGCTGAAGATGGACAGCACCATCACCCCGAAGGCGACCCGCAGGCCGATGCCACCGGCACCCGCCGGAACGATGCTGGAGAGGTGGGACCAGAGGGGGTAGTTGTACAGCGCCAGCAGCAGCACGCTCGCCAGCAGGGCCAGGCTTTCGGGGCGGAAGGAGAGGTTCTTGAACATCGGTAGGCTCACGCAGCGAAGGGATCGTCCCTGTCGATTCGCCAGCGAGAGTAGAAAGCGCGATATCAAAAGTTCGTGAATTAAACCTTGGCAAATTGTCGAGGACGCCCTGCCAGCCAGCGCCCTTCACGCTTTTTTCAGGATTGCTTGACCCGCGCTTGACGCAATGACCCGCAGCATCGCCTCGCACCCTGCCATTCGCAGGCCCCTTCGCGAGGACACCACGCCGATGAACAAGCTTCCCCAGATCACCCTGGCCTTCTGGGTGATGAAGATCTGCGCTACCACACTCGGCGAAACCGCCGGCGACCTGCTGTCAATGACGCTGGACGTCGGCTACGCCATCAGTTCGATGATCCTCATCAGCCTGTTCCTCGTCTCCCTGGTCACCCAGCTCCGCGCCCGCACCTACAACCCGGCCCTGTACTGGACAGTGATCCTCACCACCAGCACCGCCGGCACCACCATGTCCGATTTCATGGACCGCACCCTCGGCCTCGGCTATGCCAGCGGCTCGGCGATCCTCATCTCGCTGCTGCTTGGCGTCCTGGCAGTGTGGCGGTTCAGCGAGAAATCCCTGTCGGTGGACCACATCGACAGCCGTCGCGGCGAGCTTTTCTACTGGATCGCCATCCTCGTCTCCAACACCCTCGGCACCGCCCTGGGCGATTACCTGGCCGACGACTCCGGCCTCGGCTTCGCCGGCGGTGCCCTGCTGATCGGCAGCCTGATCGCCGCCGTGGCGCTGGCCTACTACTTCACCCGCCTGTCCCATGTGCTGCTGTTCTGGCTGGCCTTCGTCCTCACCCGCCCGTTCGGCGCCACCCTCGGCGACGTCCTCACCAAACCCCACGCCAAGGGCGGCCTGGACTTCGGCACGGTCGGCTCCTCGGCGATCCTCGCCGGCGTGCTGGTGGTGCTGGTGGTCATCGCCATCCGCGCGCAACGGCAGCAGCCCCTGCTGCAGGCCATCCCCCTGCAGGACAGCCCGCCTCGTTGAGGGCGGTCGCCCACTCGCAACAAGGCGCGCCGCTGACTGGCAACACGCCATCTGCAAGCAGCCGCTCCGCTCGCGCAAGGCTCACCCCAGGGTGGGCCTTGTGTCGTTCATCAGACGTTGTAGTCCGCCGGCGGCGG
This sequence comes from Pseudomonas sp. FeS53a, assembly GCF_000931385.1. Lineage (NCBI taxonomy): Bacteria > Pseudomonadati > Pseudomonadota > Gammaproteobacteria > Pseudomonadales > Pseudomonadaceae > Pseudomonas > Pseudomonas sp. FeS53a. The sequence continues at coordinate 48,917 of NZ_JYFT01000005.1, read as the reverse complement.
TGGCAGTTGGCTGAGGAGTTCGTGCAGGCCGGCGGCCCAGTCGCGGCGGATGCCCTGGTAGTACTCGTCGTCTTCGGTGACGCGGTAGCCCACCGGGTGGATGAGGCTGTCGGTGTGGTAGACCAAGAGGTCCAGCGGCATGCCGACGGAGAGGTTGCTTCGGATGGTGGAGTCGAACGACACCAGGGCGCAGCGCAGGGCCTCTTCCAGGCCGGTGCGGTAGGTGAGGTTGCGGTCGAGGATGGGCTTGCCGTACTTGCTCTCGCCCAGTTGCAGGAAGGGGGTGTCTTCGGTGGCCTGAATGAAGTTGCCCTGGGGGTAGATGCTATACAGCGCCGGCGGCTGGCCGGCGATCTGCCCGCCGACGAGGAAGGAGCAGGTCAGGTCGGTGTTGCCCGCCAGCGGTGCGCCGTCCCGGGCCACCACCTCGCGGATGGTCTCGGCCACCAGGGCGGTGGCGTCGTACAGGGTCGGCACGCTGTCGAGGTTCACCAGGGTGCTGCCCAGGCGCTGCTTGAGCAGGTTGACCACCGACTGCGAGGTGGCCAGGTTGCCGGCGCTCTGCAGCACGATCAGCCGCTCGCCCGGCACGCCGAAGGTGAACAGCTTGCGGAAGGTGGCGATGTGGTCGATGCCCGCGTTGGTGCGGGAATCGGAGACGAACACCAGGCCATCGGCGAGGTGCATGGCGACGCAGTAGGTCATGTCAGGCTCCTGTTGTTGTAGGCGCCCCGCCCTGCCCATGTTCGGGCGGCATTCCCGGCTGGTGGCCTGCCGGGTGGCAGGCGGGCAGTCAAAAGCCGGGGTGCGGCGGAGCGTCGGGGGACCGCGTTACTGCTGTTCCTGGACCATCAGCAGCGGCGGCGGGTCGAGGTCGACCCGCGCGTGCATCTGCTCCCCGCCGCCCCGGCGCATCCCGCGCACGGGGCAGGCGTCTAGGTAGTCCAGCCCCACCGCCAGCTTCAGGTGGCGTTCGGGGCGGGACAGCCGGTTGGTGACGTCGAAGCTGTACCAGGCCCCCTCCAGCCAGGCCTCCGCCCAGGCATGGCTGACCAGTTGGCTGTCGCCGTCGCGGTACAGGTAGCCGGAGACGAAGCGGGCCGGCACACCGAGGGTGCGGGCGCAGGCGAGGAAGGCGTGGGTGTGGTCCTGGCAGACGCCGGCACGCCCGGCGAAGGCTTCGGCAGCGGTGCTGTCGACGGCGGTGACGCCGGCCTTGTAGGGCATGTGTTCGTGCAGGGCCTCCATCAGGGTGATGAGCCCGTCGCGCCCGGTGTTGGCCGGGCAGCGCTGGTGGGCGAAGGCACGCAGGGCCTCGTCCGCTGCGGTCAGCCGGGTGCTGCGCAGGAACGGCAGCGCGGACTGCGGGTCGTGCTCGGCTTCGCGGCTCTCGTCGATCTCCACCTGGCCACGGGCACCGATGACGATGGCCTCATGGGGCTCGTCCAGGGTCAGCACGTGGAGGATGTTGCCGTACGGGTCCAGCTGCGCGCGCACCGGGCGCGGCAGGTCCAGCTCCCAGCTCAGCACGTGCTGTCGCTCGCTGTCGTGGGGGGTCAGGCGCAGGTACTGGATGCTCGCGCGAACCTGGTCGTCGTAGCGATAGGTGGTTTCGTGGCGGATGGACAGTTTCATACGGCCTCCAGGTAGGAACTGTGGATGGCTCTGGCCAGCTGGCGAACCAGCAGGATGAAGTCGGTGAGCCAGCCGTGCAGGCCCTCACCGAGGATTTCGTCGATGCTCGTGTAGCGCAGGCGGGCGTCCAGCTCGGCGGCGAGCCGCTGGGCCGGGCGGCCGTTCTCGCCGGGCAGCCCGGAGAGGATCAGGTTCAGCTCCTCCATGCAGGCCCGCAGCGAGCGCGGCACGTCGGGGCGCAGCAGCAGCAGTTCGGAGACCTGGCGGGTGCCCGGGGAGCCCCGGTAGACCTCGTTGTAGGCCTCGAAGGAGGACAGCGCCCGCAGCAGCGCACTCCACTGGTAGTAGCCGCGGGCGGAGGTGTCGCTGACCTGCTCGGCGTCCTCGCCGAGCATTTCGTAGCGGGCATCGAGCAGGCGCAGGGTGTTGTCGGCCCGTTCGATGAAGGTGCCCAGGCGAATGAAGCGGTAGGCGTCGTGGCGCATGATGGTGCCGAAGGTGGCCCCCCGGAACAGGTGGGAACGCTCCTTCACCCAGTCGCAGAAACGCTTGATGCCGTAGCGGCCGAGGCCTTCGGCGGCGATGCCGCGCATCTCCAGCCAGGTGGCGTTGATGTTCTCCCACATGTCGGCGGTGATGCGCCCGCGCACGGCGTGGGCGTTGGTTCGCGCGGCTCGCAGGCAGCTGTAGATGCTGGCCGGGTTGTCGGCATCGAGGGCGAAGAAGTGCAGCATGCGCTCGGCGTGCAGCTGCCCGTGGCGGGTCAGGTAGGCGTCCAGCGTGCCGGTGATCAGCAGCGGCATGGCCAGTTCTTCCAGCCCGTCGCCACGGCCATCCTGGGGCATCAGCGACAGCGAGTAGCTGACGTCCAGCATGCGGGCGAGGTTCTCGGCGCGCTCCAGGTAGCGCGACATCCAGTACAGGTCGGAGGCAGTACGGCTCAGCACGGTCAGTCCTCCACGATCCAGGTGTCCTTGGTACCACCGCCCTGTGACGAGTTGACGACCAGGGAGCCCTCGCGCAGCGCCACCCGGGTCAGCCCGCCGGGCACCAGCCGGGTTTCACGGCCGGAGAGCACGAAGGGGCGCAGGTCGATGTGGCGCGGGGCGATGCCCTTCTCGACGAAGGTCGGGCAGGTGGACAGGCACAGGGTGGGCTGGGCGATGTAGGCGTCGGGACGGGCCTTGAGGCGCTCGCGGAAGGCCTCGATCTCGGCCGCCGTGGCGGCCGGCCCGACGAGCATGCCGTAGCCGCCGGAGCCCTGGGTTTCCTTGACCACCAGTTCGGGCAGGTGGGCGAGGACGTGGGACAGCTCCTCCGGCTTGCGGCATTGCCAGGTGGGCACGTTGCGCAGGATGGGCTCCTCGTCGAGGTAGAAGCGGATCATGTCGCCGACATAGGGGTACACCGACTTGTCGTCGGCGACGCCGGTGCCGATGGCGTTGGCCAGCACCACGTTGCCGGAGCGGTACGCGGCCAGCAGGCCGGGCACGCCGAGCATGGACTCGGGGTTGAAGGCCAGGGGATCGAGGAAGGCGTCGTCCAGGCGGCGGTAGATCACGTCCACCGGCTGCGGGCCGGAGGTGGTGCGCATGAACACGCGGTCGTCACGCACGAACAGGTCGGCGCCTTCCACCAGTTCGACACCCATCTCGCGTGCCAGGAAGGCGTGCTCGAAGTAGGCACTGTTGAAACGACCGGGGGTCAGCACCACCACGCTGGGGTTGTCCAGCGGGCTGGAGCTCTTGAGCGTTTCCAGCAGCAGGTTCGGGTAGTGGTCGATGGGGGCGACGCGCTGGGCGGCAAACAGCTCGGGGAACAGCCGCATCATCATCTTGCGGTCTTCGAGCATGTAGCTGACGCCGCTGGGGGTGCGCAGGTTGTCCTCCAGCACGTAGTAGGTGCCGTCGCCGTCGCGCACCAGGTCGACCCCGGCGATGTGGGCGTAGATGTCGCGGTGCAGGTCCAGGCCCTGCATGGCGATCTGGTAGCCCTCGTTAGCCAGCACCTGCTCGGCGGGGATGATCCCGGCCTTGATGATGCGCTGCTCGTGGTAGAGGTCGGCGAGGAACAGGTTCAGCGCCTTGACGCGCTGGATGCAGCCCCGCTCGACCACGCGCCATTCGCTCATGGGGATGGCGCGGGGGATGGTGTCGAAGGGAATCAGGCGCTCGGTGCCCTGCTCGTCCCCGTAGAGGGTGAAGGTGATACCGGCCCGGTGGAACAGCAGGTCGGCTTCGCGCCGCCGCTGGGCAAGCAGTTCTTCGGGGGTTTCGGCCAACCAGCGGGCGAACTCCCGGTAGTGCGGACGGCAATTGCCGCTCGCGTCGTACATCTCGTCATAAAAGGTGCGGGCCATGCCGGACTCCTTGTCGCTACCGACCACCGAGCCGTCGCAAGCGCCGTGCCAGCGACGAAAATCCTTCCCGATCAAGCAGTTGCAACCAGGCCGAAAATTACCTGCACCACAGCGGTGCAGCCCTGGGAGCGGATCGGGACGCCGCGCCCCGTTTGGCGGCGGCTTGAAGCTAGGACGGTGGGGATCGCCGCTGCGTTCCGTCTTTTTGCGCGGCAGGAAGGAGTCTAGGTCACGCCCGCCGGGCTGCCCGGGGAGAGGACGGAAGGTGGCTGCGCCACCCTGTCGCAGGGAGCGGGGCGGCGAGCCGCCCCGTGGGCATCAGGCGCGTTCGGGGAAGGCCAGGTCGAGCCAGTGGCGGTAGAAGCCTTCGGCCACCTGGTTCAGCTCGGCGACGCGCCGGGGCAGGTCATCCAGCATCACCTGGCGGGGTTGCTGGCTGGGCTGGGTCTCGTCCAGCAGGTGGGCCCAGTCGGTGAGCCAGAGGCGTACCAGCTCCTCGGTCATCTCCGGGTGCCCCTGCAGGGCGAGGATCTTGTCCCCCCAGGAGAACCCCTGGTTTGGGCACCAGGGGCTGTCGAACAGCCAGCGCGCGCCTTCGGGCAGGTCGAAGGTGTCGCTGTGCCACTGGTAGACCGGGAACTCCGCCGGCAGGTGCGCCGTCCAGGGGCTGCCCTGGGCATCGGCGCGTTGCTCCAGCGGCTGCCAGCCGATCTCGGTGTAGGGCATGCGGTGCACAGCCGCGCCCAGGGCACGGGCCAGCAACTGGCCGCCCAGGCAGTGGCCGATGACGGGGATGTCGCGGGCGATGAAATGGCGCAGGGCGGCCAGCTCGGTGTCGATCCAGGGCAGCGGGTCGTTGACGCTCATCGGGCCGCCCATCACCGCGACGGCCCGGGGCCGGTCGAGGTCGATGCCGTCCAGCTCGCCATGGTCGGCACGCAGGACGCTGTAGGCGATGCCTTCGCGCTCCAGCACGGTGGCCAGGTGGCCGGGGGAACAGAAATCAGCGTGGGTGAGAATCAGGATATCGGTCATGGGGTTGCCTCCGTCGGCGGAGTCTGAGGCAAAGCCCCCGGCTCGGTCGAGGGGACGCTCAGGCCCTCCTCGGCCCGGCACCCAGGGCGATGGCGACCAGCACCAGCGTCATGCCCAGCAGGCGGCCGGCCTCCAGCCCTTCTCCCAACAGGCTGATACCGACCATGGCCGCTCCAACGGGCATCAACCCGGTGAAGAGGCCGGCGACGCCTGCCGCCACCTCGCGCACGCCGCGATACCAGAGCAGGAAGGACAGCACGCTGGCACTGAGCGCGTAGAACACCAGCCACGCCCAGGTGGTGGCGGATACGGCGGGAAGATCCAGGGCCAGTGCCTCGAGCACGGCGAGGGGCAGGAACAGCACGAGACCGGCGAGGTTGACCCCTAAGGCCATGGCCCAGGGGTGCAGGGAAAGCGACAGCCGACGGGAATAGATGGCGAAGATCGCCTCGGCGAACACGGCCCCCAGCACCAGCAGGTTGCCCAAGAGGGACCCCAGCCCCTGCTGTCGGCCGTCCGGCAGGTTCAGTACGCCGATGCCGCCTGCAGCCAGGGCGATGGCCAGCGCCACCCGCCTGCCAATGGGCTCGCGCAGCCACAGCCAGCCCAGCAGCGCAACGGCACAGGGCGTGGCGCTGGTGATGATCCCGGCGCTGGTGGCGCTGGTGTGCTGCACGCCGTAGAGCATCAGGAGGCTGAACAGGAAACAGCCGAAGAACGCCTGGAGGAACAGGCCCCGCGCCGCGCGCCGGTCCAGCCCCTGGCGCACCCGGTGCAGCCCCATGCCCGGCAGCAACACGAGGGTGGCGATGAGAAAGCGCAGGCCGGCGAACAGGAATACCGGGACTTCAGCCAGCACCAGCTTGCCGATGGCGATGTTGCTCCCCACCAGGAGCATGGAGCAGGACAGGCAGAGGTAGGCGAACCAAGGCATCGTGGCAACATCCTTGCGGGCGCGGAGCACGGCCGGCCAGCCTACCCCAGCTGGCACGGCCGGGCCATTCGTCACTCCCGGCTCAGCACCTTCATGACCCAGCGGTTGACCCAGGCCGGCGAGAGCTGCCCGGCCAGGTACAGCAGGCGGAAGGCGACGCTGATGGGACGGTGCACGGCCGCGCCCTGGGCCTGTTGCCAGCAGGCTTCGGCCACGTCCTCGGCCTGGAGGTTGACACCGAGGCGACGCAGGGCCGGCGGCTCGAAGGTCTGCCGGCTGACCATGGGCGTGCGCACGAACGGTGGCATCAGGTCGCCGACGCGGATGCCATGGCGTCGCCACTCCAGTTCCAGCGCCTCGGTGAAACCACGCACGGCGAACTTGGAGGCGGAGTAGCTGGCCATGTGCGGCGTGCCGTAGACCCCCGACGCCGACCCCATGTTGATGACCTGCGCGCCCGGCGTGGCCTTGAGGTAGGGAAAGGCGGCGTGGGTCATCTGCACTACGCCCTGCACGTTGATGGCGAGGATGCGCGCGTGCTCGGCCACGTCGATCTGCTCGAAGTAGCCGAAGCGCAGGATGCCGGCGCAGTTGAACAGCAGGCGCAGCTGCCCGCCGTGCTGCCCGCAGAAGTCGGCCAGGGCCTGCTGCACGGCGCCCAGGTCGGTCACGTCCAGCGCGCGGTGCCATACATTGCCAAGGGCCGCAGCCTGGGTGGCGAGGGCCTCGGCGTCGCGGTCCAGCAGGCCCACCTGCCAGCCGCGTTCGTGGAACAGCCGGGCGGTAGCGGCGCCGATGCCGGAGGCGGCGCCGGTGATGAGGAGAGTGGTCATCTCAGCCCTCCTGCGGGTGGTCGAGCCAGTGGCGGATGAACCCGGCGGTGCTCGCCAGGGCCTCATCGGCGCTGCGCAGCAGGCCGGCGTGGGCCTGGAACACGTGCCAGAGCCCGGGGTAGCGCTCCAGGCGGACCCAGCCCCCCGCCTCGCGGAGCCTGGCCACCAGGCGCAGGCTGTCGTCGCGCAGCAGTTCATCCTCGGCCACCTGCACCAGCAGCGGCGGCAGGTGCCCGAGGTCATCGAACAGCGGCGACAGGGCCGGGTCCCGGCGCTCCATGCCCGGTGGGCAATAGAGGTCGGCGGCCAGCTCCATCCACTTCGGGTTGATCAGCGGGTCGCCGGCTGGTGGCTGGTGCAGGGCGTTGCCGCTGAGGTCGGTGACCGGCGAGTAGCACACCAGGGCGGCCGGTGCCGGCAGGCCGAGCTGGCGCAGGCGCAGGGCGGTGACCAGGGTGAGGTTGCCGCCGGCGGAGTCGCCGCCGATGACGATGCGCGAGGCGGCATGGCCACTCTCCAGCAGGGCCCGGTAGGCCGCCGCGGCATCGTCCCGGCCGGCGGGGAACGGGTGTTCCGGTGCCAGGCGGTAGTCCAGCGCGCAGACGTCGATACCGGCGCGCTTGGCCAGGTTGCCGGCGATGGCGCGGTGGGTGGCGGGCGAGCCGGTGATGAAGGCGCCGCCGTGCAGGTACAGCAGCACGGCATCGCCACCGCCCGGTGGGCGGTGCCATTCGCAGGGTCGGCCGGCGAGCTGCGCCGCCTCGCGGGTGACGCCGCGGGGCGCCAGGGTGCTGGCGGTGAGCCCGCGCAGAATGGCGCGCTGCAGCGGGACCGGCAGCGGCGGGCGCATCAACCCGCGGAACAGCAGCGTCAGGGCACCCCGCAGGATGCCGCGCAGGGCCGCCTGACCGGGCGCGGGGGCGGTGAAATCAACGGACGCAGTCATAGTGTTCCAGCTCCAGGCGGCGGGTCTGCCGGCGGTAAGTGAAGGTGAAACCGGGCCAGTTGTTGGTGTTGCGCCCGTCGGCGGTCTTGTACCAGCTCTGGCAACCCTGCTCCCACACGGTGTGGCGCACGGCCTGCTGCAGGCGCTGGTTGAAGCGGTGCTGCACGTCGGGCTTGAGGTCCAGGTAGCGCAGGCCATCGAGGGCGCGGATGCCGTCGAGCACATAGCGGAACTGGCTTTCCAGCATGTAAAGGATGGAGTTGTGCCCGAGGTTGGTGTTCGGCCCGTAGAGCATGAACAGGTTGGGGAAGCCGCTGACGCTGATGCCGAGGAAGGCTTCGGCGCCGTCGCGCCAGGCTTCGTTGAGGTCGCGTCCGCCTCGGCCGCGCAGGGTCATGGGGGCGAGGAAGTCGGTGGCGGTGAAGCCGGTGCCGAGGATGATGGCGTCCACCTCGATGCGCCGGCCGTCACGGGCGATCACGGCATCCTCGGTGACTTCGCTGATGCCGCAATCCACCACTTCGACGTTGTCGCGATCCAGGGCCGGGTAGAAGTCGTTGGAGATGAGGATGCGCTTGCAGCCCAGGGGGTAGTCCGGCACCAGGCGCTGGCGCAGCACGGGGTCGGCGATGCCGCGTGCGAGGTGCCGGTGGAAGCGTGCACGCATCAGTTTCATCAGCGGCGGGAACACCGAGAAGGCCAGCACCCGTGATTCGTGCTGCACATACTTGAGCAGCCGGTCGACCTTCTGCAAAGCCGGCAGGCGACGCATCAGCGCCAGCTCCCAGGGCCGGTAGGCGCGGTCGGGCTTGTGGATCACATAGGCCGCCGAGCGCTGGAACAGGCTCAGCCGGGCAACCTTGGGGGCGATCTGCGGGACGAACTGGATGGCACTGGCGCCGGTGCCGATCACCGCCACCCGCTTGCCTTCCAGGGAGTAGCCGTGGTCCCAGCGGGCGGAGTGGAATAACGCACCCCGGAAGCGCTCCAGCCCCGGCACCTTGGGCCAGGCCGGACGATTCAGCTGGCCGCAGGCACTCACCAGGGCGCGGGCACGGAAGGTCTCGCCAGCGGTGCTGCGCAACTGCCAGGTGCCGTCGCCTTCGTCGAAGGTTGCCTCGGCCACTTCACAGCCGAAGCGGATGTGAGGTCGCAGGCCGTACTTGTCGGCGCAGTGGCGCTGGTAGGCGAAGATCTCGGCCTGGGGCGCGAACTTGCGCGACCAGTCGGCCTTGGGCTCGAAGGAGTAGGAATACAGGTGCGAAGGCACGTCGCAGGCGGCGCCGGGGTAGCTGTTGTCGCGCCAGGTGCCGCCGACGTCATCGCCTTTTTCCAGGATCTGGAAATCGCGGATGCCCGCCTTCAACAGCTGGATCGCCAGGCCGATGCCACCGAAACCGGCGCCAATGATGAGCACGCGCAGGGGCGCGCCACTCGGGGAAGTGTTGGTCATTGTTATCTCCCGTTGGCTGGAACCGCGCGGCAGGTCCTGTCCGCGAGGCTGCATGCATCCTAGTTCCGCCACCGGGTTCGGGTTATGGCATAGTCGGACACCTGATTGTGAGTTCCGGACAACCTGCTCAAGCCACCATGACCTGCCCTGCTCCCACATCCCACCGTCGCAGCGCCACCAGCGTGCAGCTGATGATCCAGTTCGGCCTCGACCACGGCCTGAGCCTGGAGCACTGCCTGGCCGGTACCGGGCTCGACTGGCAGCTGCTGGGCGACCCCGGCTCGGAGGTGAACGCGGCCCAGGAACTGAGCCTGCTGCGCAACATCGCCCGGGGGCTGGGGGATCGTCCGGGCATCGGCCTCGAAGCCGGCCGGCGCTACCGCCTGAACACCTACGGCATCTGGGGCTATGCGCTGCTCAGCAGCAGCACCTACCGCAGCGCGGTGGAGCTGGGCCTGCGCTACCAGGACCTGACCTATGCCTTCCACGGCCTGCGTCTCGATGAGGTGGGGGACGCGGCGCAGCTGCACCTGATCCCCTCGTCGCTTCCCGAGGACCTGCGCGGCTTCGTACTGGAACGCGACGTATCCGGCGCGCTCAGCGTGCACCGTGACCTGGCCGGCGGCGGCCTGCCGGTGCGCCGGGCCTGCTTCGCCCTCCCCGCTCCGGCCGACACCACACCCTGGCGTGCGCTGCTGGGCGTGGAGCCGACCTTCGGTGCGGCGCACAACTGCATCACCTTCGACCGCGCCCTGCTGGACCTGCCCCTGCCCGGTGCCAACCCCCAGGCGGCCGCCTACTGCGAGGCCCAGTGCCGCGCCCTGCTGGACCGCCGTCGCCAACGCGACGGTTTTGCCAGCCGCATCCGCGACCTGCTGCTGGGCCGACCGGGCCAGCGGGTGGACATGGAAAGCCTGGCCGCCCAGCTGCACATGACTTCGCGCACCCTCAGGCGCCGCCTGGACGCCGAAGGCACCAGCTTCCGCCAGTTGCAGGACGAAGTGCTGGGCACTCTGGCCGAGGAGCTGCTGCACTCCACCGCCCTGCGCCTGGAGGAGATCGCCGAGCGCCTGGGCTACGGCGAGGTGTCCAACTTCATCCACGCCTTCAAGCGCTGGAAGGGCGTCTCGCCCGGGCAGTTCCGCCGCGACGAACGCTGACCCGCCGCCTCCCAGAACGAAACCGGCCAACCCGAAGGTTGGCCGGCATGGGCAAGGAAACAGGGCTCAGCGCGGCTGCGCCGGGATCTCCTGGGTGACCCCCCAGCCATCGAGTACACCGCCCAGGGGAACCACCAGCTCCTCCAGGTCATGCTCGAAGTCGCCGATGCCGGCGTGGGTGGCGTACATCACCTTGCTCACCTGCAGGTGCCAGGCCCCGTCATCCCGTGGGGAGACCTGGGCGTTGAGCGATTCACCACGGAAATTGCGTGCGGCCATCCGGGCCCGGTCCTCATCGGGAAAGATGGCGTAGAACTCGATGGGGTGAACGCGGGCGAAATCGAAACCGCCCTCTTTCATACGGCGCAAGACATTGCTGCTGACGTCATCGTGGAAGGTGGTGCTCATGTTCAAGACCTCCTCTCTGGCGATGGATGAGTGTGACGCTGGGGTCGAGGGACTCGACCTGCGGCGCCTGGCGGCGCCGCCCCACCCGTGCCCACGGACGTAGGCTCCGGGTGTGGCCGGGTCCCGAGGGGCCGGCCACGGCTTGGCTTGTACACAACGATCGACTGCATCGGTTTTCAGGGTAGCGCCCAGCGCGCAGCTCTGCCGGGGAGTATGGATGGAAGCCACCGGTCGGACGACGGGCGGCATCCCTGCAGCACTGAATGGGGGGCGGCTCAGCGTACGCTCGACGCCGACACGCTGACCATCCGGAGCCTCTGACGAAGCGCACCAAAAACGCTGAAACCCTCGTTCTAGAGCACTGGAATGTGCATGGATCGACATTTATCGCGCCTGGTTCCCCGTCTGCTGGGTGGCCAGCATTCCACCTCGCCCCATCCTGTGCTTCGCTGGCAACCGGTCAGAAGAAACTGACCGCCTCATCAAGGAAAAGGACTGATAGATGAACAAGCAAGCAAAACTGTTGCTGTCCGGCCTGGCACTGCTGGGCACCCAGGCACTCATTCCCCAGGCACAGGCAGCCGACCTACTCGGCCGTTGGGATCTGGATGGTGATGGCACGCCGGAAAGCGTGTTCCGCGAATCCGGAAAGATCCAGGTGAAAAGCGCCGGCGGCTCCCTGCTGCGGACCTACGACCTGGGCAATACCACCTGGGAACTGCGCTTCGCCGCCAATACCGACTCAAGGCCCGGCGCGGAGTTGATCGTCAAGGCCGGCCCCGACCTCGCCATCATCAGCATGGTGGAGAACGCCGTCCGCAAGTACCCGGTCGGCAACAAGGTCTGGAACGTGGTGGGCACTGCACAGCTGGACAATAACCCGGGCGAGGAAGTGATCGCGCTGACCGGCGCCGAAGCCATCATCGTCAGCCACCACCTGAAGGAACAGGTCACCCTCAGTGACTTCATGGTGGGCGGCTGGCACTACTACGGCCCGTTCAACATCGGTGGCCTGCCCTACGGCACGCTGTCCTTCACCACCGGCAACGGCATCCTGCTGTACGACTTCCAGACGCGCCTCAAGCGCACCACCTTCACCAATGGCGCCACTGCCACCATCGCCGCGGCAGAGGTGAACGGCGTGCCGGGCAACGAGCTCATCGCTCGCGACAACAACGACCTGATCATCTACACCGGCACAGTCGCCGCCGGCCAGTTCCAGAACTACACCCAGGGCAGCGGCTCGAACTGGGCAACATACGCTGGCTTCGTCGACACCAACGGCAAGCCGGGAGCTGACGTCATCATCAACAAGCTGGACAGGATCACCATCCTCCACCCGGCGGATAACACCCAGAAGGACTACCCGATCAACTCGACCGAGTACTCGATCCTCTCCGTCAGCGACCAGGACGGCCAGCCGGGCGCCGAGATCACCCTGATCGACAAGAGCAACCGCACCTACGTCATCAACGACCGCCTCGGCACCATCCAACCGCTCTGACCCCCTCCGCTCCCGGCTCCTGCCGGGAGCACCTTCCCTAGTACGGATGTACTAGCCCGCCGCCACGCGTGAACCGGTTAGCGTACCGTGACGGGCACCGTCGCTATGCTCGGCGACCTCGATCCCAGCCCGCTCAGCCCGGCGGGCTTCCAGGCCCGCCTCCAGAAGGAACGCCCATGAAGAACGGACTCCCCTGCCTCAGTCTCCTTGCCCTCTCGCTCGCCCTGCTCGGCGGCTGCGTGGCGCCGCCATCGCTGATGGACCAGCAGCGTCAGTACGAACAGGAAGTGGTCAGCCAGGCCCGCCAGCTGCACGCCGCCACCGACGACCTGTTCGAGGCGGCGCTGGCCTCCGGCATGGCGGTGGTGGTGACCACCACCATCAACCTCGACAGCCAGCAGTACGACTTCGAGAACAATGACGACGCGGTGCGCTTCGAGAAGCTGCGCACCGGCACCGCCGTATGGCGCAACCGCGCCAACCCCAAGCGGGTGCTCTACGTTGGCAACAACATGAAGGCCGAGAAGATCGGCGTGCACGGCTCTCACTACCAGACCGTGTTCGACCGCACCCTGTACCAGGTCTACATCGTCGAACCCGGCCAGTACGACCTGATGGGCAGCGTCTACAACTCACCGCGCACCACCGCGCCCAACCCCCAGGCCAATCGCGACATCACCCCCTCTCCCCTGGGCCTGGTGACGCTGGTGGAGAAGGCGTTCAGCGAGTTCGACCGGGACCAGCGCTGGCAGGACCCGCAGTACCAGACCGAGACGGTGAACCAGAGCTATTGCGCAGCCGTACGAGTGGTCAGCGGCGAATGCGTGAGCTGGGGCAACAACGCCTACGACGTCACCCGGCAGACCTCGGCGGGTGGCTGGGTGGCGGACGTCAAGGAACGTAAGGTGGCCAGCATCGAGGCCTACAGCGACCTGAAGAAGCCCTTCGCCACCTTCGAGGTGGCCCCAGGCGAGGCGGTGCTGGTGGACGGCTTCTACCCGGAGGCCCCCAACGTCGGCTTCGAGCAGAGCGACTGCCGGCGCGTGGCCAATGACAAGCTCGACTGCCAGCTCTCGGCGCTCTACATGGTGCGCATCCCCACCGGCCTGCAGGAGTTCCGCAGCGCCAGCGACCCGTCCAAGTACGGCTACATGAAGATGAGCAAGGCCCTGGCGAACCTGCAGTACCGCCCGGTCAAGCTCAACGCCAAGCCGGTCAAGGACGATTCCATCTGGGGCGAAACCTACGTGCTCGAGCGCTGAGCCGATCCAGCGCCAGACAACACCCCCTGGGGTCCACGACTCCAGGGGGTGTTGCGTTCAGGGCCCCGGCCCATTGCATTGCGCACTGGCGCACAGTCCGCCAACAAGCACCCTGCCACTAGTCCATGCGCCCTATTCATGCCGCCCTGGGGGCTCGCTACCGTTCGCCCAGCGCCGCAGACCGGCATACCAGGGAAGACCGCATGAACATCAGGAACAGACTGATCGGGGCCGCCACGCTGGCCCTGCTGGCCCAGACCCCGCAATCGGCTCTCGCCGCGGACTGGTGGGTGATATTCGGCACGGGCGATTCACCGGAGCGCGACATGTTCTACGCCGACGCCCTGTCGGTGGCCGAGCAGCGCCGAGGCTCAGGCGAAACGGAGGCCCCGCGCAGCGTCGGGGTCGTGCAGGTGCTCGAGTCCGCCGAGGCGCCGAACTTCGTGCACTACAGCATGCAGTTCCAGTGCCGCCAGCGCCTGGTGAAGTTCGACGGCATCACCGCCTACATGCGTTCCAACACCCCCTCCAACCTGGCCTCGCCGCAGGGCTGGAAACCGGTGCCACAGAGCTGGGTCGACCGCGCCTACACCTTCGCCTGCGACGCGCAGAACCGCGAAGGCAACGCCATGCTGCGGATCGGCAACACCACGGCGGACGTGCTGGCCCAGGTCACCCGTACACAGATCTGGGGCCTCACGACCCCAGCAGCCTATGACCAGGCCCCCGGCGCGGTGCGCAACGGCACCGACGGGGTGATGCGCGACCTCGACATCCTGCTCGGCAACCCGCCCAAGCGCTGAGGAGACGGCCCCCATGACCCTACGCGCCCTGCTCGCCCTGTTCGCCCTGCCCGCCGCCCTGTCCGGCTGCATCCAGATGGACACGCTCCCCGAGATACTGGCCCGCAACCAATGGATGGGGCGCCCTGCCGAAGACGCCATCAGCTACTTCGGCCGCCCCGACGAGATGACGCCCCTCGCCGATGGCCAGGTGGTGATGCGCTGGACCACCGACACCTCCTACTACCGCAGCGAAGTGGTGGGCAGCTCGACGGAGCAGCAGGGCAATGCCCTGGTCACCACCCACTACTGGGACAACGTGCACCACCCCAACCGCTGCATCATCTCCGTGACCGTCGACAAGACCCGGACCATCACCGCGTTCGAGGCCGATGACGGCGAATTACTGCTGTCCAGCGGGTGCGCCAGCATCCAGTACGGACCACCCTGATCCCCCGGGTCGTCACTCCTGCGCCATGCGCGCGCGGTAGCGGGCGATGGCCTCGTCGCTGACGTCCTCGCGAAAGCACAAGGGTGCCTCGCCGCCCGGCCGGTCATGGGCACTGCGCCGCCCGCAGCGGCTGCCGTTGCGGGCGGTGCTGTAGGGACAGGGGCAGCTCCCCGCATAGCGGGCGATGGACGCCTCGATCAGCCGGCGCGCGATCTCGTCGTCATCGGGAGAGGGGGTGGTGGGTTGTGCCAGGGCCAGCGTGGCCAGGAAGGCCAGCGGCGCCAGCCACAGGGAGGACTTCATGTCGGCTGCACTCATCATCCGGGTGATGAGGCAGATTTACCCAAAGGCAACATGCCATCAAGGAATTTTCTTACAAAGAAAATAGGGTTATATCTATTGCCACAGAAGACAGGACACGAATGTAAACCCATTCGACGATCCGTCCGGCAGCGGCATGGGGCATCGGGTACAGCGACCGGGGCATCGCGCTGGATCCGGGACCTTCATGACCGCGGGCCACTGGTGTGCCCGCCATACGACCACCTGAACAGGGACGTCATCATGCGGCTGACCACCACCGCCTTTCCGCTCCGTCGCCTTGCCCAACACATCGCCCAGGCTTCGCTCCTGCTCGGCGCCTCTTCCGCCTTCGCCCTGCCAGCGCCGCTGACCGGCTGTACCACGTCCGGCAACGTGGCCTCGCTGCAATGCGGCCCGACCGACATCCAGATGCAGGGCAACGCGGGAGCCTCCTCGCTGACCGTCACCGACGTGACGGCCAACTCGGTGGCGGTGCTGAGCAACCCCTCGGCCACCGGCCCCTTCACCCAGACCCTGACCATCGACGGCACCACCGTGCTGAACCGCAGCGACTACCCGGCGGTGTACATGTACTCCAGCCAGGCGGGCTGGAACGCCAACCTGCTGATCGGCTCCGGCGTCAGCATCACCTCGGCCGGCCCGTTCGGCGCGGTCTGGCTGCGCTCGGAGAGCAACGACACGTCCACCCGCAATGAAATCCGCGTGGACAGCGCCGCCACCGTCACCAGCTACGGCGCCAACTCGGACGGCATCACTGCCACCTCCAACAATGGCCCGGTATCGGTGATCAACCGTGGGCAGGTGACGGTCGCCAACGGCCGCGGCCTGTACGCCGATGGCGGCTCGGCCAGCCTTGTACCGGTGGATGTGGGCATCACCAACCTGGGCACGGTCCATGCGTTCCAGGCCGGCGCCCGGGCCATCAACTACCAGGGCACCGCGCGCATCGACAACCAGGGCAGCGTGCGCTCCACCACCCGGCAGGGCCTGATCGCCTGGTCCGCCAACGGCAGTGCGGAAATCACCAACAGCGGCACCGTGGTAGCCGACCACTACGACGCGGTGGTGGCTGCCGGCACCGGCGGCAATGTGAGGGTGACCAACAGCGGCAGCATCACCGCCAACCGCAACCCCAACCTGGCCCAGGTCAGCCCGGACTTCCACGGCATCAGCGCCTACACCGACGGCACCGGCACCGTGACCCTCACCAACACCGCCAGCGGCCTCATCAATGCCGCCCATGACGCGGGCATGGCGGCCGCCAGCGCCCAGGGCGCGATCAGCCTGTTCAACGCCGGGCGCATCAATGCCCTCACCGGCCTGCTGGCCGAATCCAACAGCGGGCCGGTGGGCATCAGCAACAGCGGCATCCTCACCACCACCGGCGTGGGCATCCGCGTGACCTCGGCCAGCGGCGGCAGCGTGGTGAACACCGGCACCGTCGCCAGCGCCGCCACGGCCGTGCAGGTGGACAACGGCATTGCACTGAACGTGGACAACCGGGCCGGGGGCACCCTCCTGGGGGGCGTTTCCCTCGGCACCCTGGCCAACCTGAACAACGCCGGCAGCCTGTACCTGAAACAAGGCGCGACGGTCGCCAACCCGCTCGCCACCGGTTCGGCCGTTGCCAGCAGCGTGGGCGGCAACTTCACCCAGACCGCCAGCGGCACCCTGGGGCTGGCCGCGGCCGGCGGCAGCTACAGCACCCTGGCAGTGGGCGGCAGCGCCAACCTCGGCGGCACCTTCGCGGTGGACGTGAAGCCCACCTTCGCCGGCGGCGACCTGACCAACGTGCTGACGGCCAACGGCGGCGTCACCAACAACGGCCTGCAGGTCACCGACAACTCGTTGCGCTATGCCTTCTCCGCGTTGTTCCGCAACAACGCGGTGGACCTGGTGGTGCGCGACACGGGCATGACCAGCATCAGCGCGGCCGTCTCCCCCAGCCAGCCCGGCGCACGGGGTGCCGCTTCGATCTGGGACGCCCTGCTGGCCAGTGGCACCGACTCGCCCGAGCTGGCCCAGGCGCTGAACAGCATCCTCGGCAGCGGCGATGCCGGTGAGGTCAATGACCGGGTCGAGCAGACCCTGCCGCTGCTGACCGGCAACTCCCTGTCCCTGGCCCGCGACACCCTCGGCAGCGTCAACGCCGTGGTGCAGTCACGCATCGACACCGCTCGCGGCCTGTCGTCAGGCGATGCCTTCCTGGGTGACCGCCACCTCTGGCTGAAGCCCTTCGCCACCCACTCCCGCCAGGACAGCCGCAACGGGGTGAACGGCTACAGCGCCGACACCCAGGGGCTGGTGGCCGGCCTCGACGGCAGCCTCTCGACGGACACCGACCTGGGCGTGGCCTTCGCCTACGCCAAGACCGATGTCTCCAGCCACTCCGGCGGCCCCAAGCAGAGCGCCGATGTGGACAGCTACCAGCTCATCCTCTACGGCCGCCACGCGCTGGATGCCCAGAGCGATCTGTCGTTTCAGCTCGACGGGGGTCGCATGGACAATGACGGGCGCCGGCAGATCGACCTGGCAGGCCTCAGCGCGAAGTCCGACTACACCAGCAAGACCGCTCACGCCGGGGTGGCGGTGGACCGCCGCTTCGCCCTGGCGCCGAGCACCACCTTCGCCCCGTTCATCCGCCTGGATTACACCTGGATCGAGGACGAGGCCTATCGCGAGAAAGGTGCCGGCGGCCTGGACCTGCAGGTGAAGTCCCGCAGCACCGACGCCCTGGTGCTCGGCGTGGACGGCACCCTGACCCACGCCCTGAGCGACCAGCTCAAGGTGAGCGCCAACCTCGGCGCCGGCTACGACCTGTACAACCGCGACGCCAGCATCACTTCGGCCTACGCCGGCGCACCGGACGCGGCGTTCGTCACCTACGGCACCCATCAGTCGGCCTGGAGCCAGCGGGCCGGCGCCGGGCTGACCTACACCACCGCCACTGGCACCGAGATCACCGGCCGCTACGACGCCACCCACAAGGAAGGCTTCCTCGGGCAGACCGCCTCGGTGCAACTGCGCTGGATGTTCTGAGCAGGCCTGCGCCATGAACGCCCGGGCGCACCTGGCCCTGATGGTGCTGCTGGCCACCCTGGCCGGCTGCGCCACGGTGCCCTCCCCGGCTGAGCGCACCCAACACGCCGATGCGCTGGCGCAGGCGCACGGCTGGGTGGCCGAGGACCTGGATGCAGGGCGCTTCGTGCTGCGTAGCTATCACCCACGGCAAGGCAGCGCTGGCGGGGTGCTGACCGTTTACTTGGAAGGCGACGGGCTGGCCTGGCTCAGCCCTACCCTGCCCTCGCCCGACCCGACCCCGCTCACCCCGCTCGCCCTGCAACTGGCCCTGGCGCAGCCGGACGGCAGCGCCGCCTACCTGGCACGCCCCTGCCAGTTCGTGGGCACCCGCCACTGCACGACCCAGGACTGGACGGGGGCACGCTTCGCCCCGGACGTGGTGACCGGCACCAGCCACGCCGTGGACCGCCTCAAGGCGAGCCTGGGGGCCAGGGAACTGGTGCTGGTGGGCTACTCCGGCGGGGCCGCCGTCGCCCTGCTGGTGGCGGCGCGACGCGAGGATGTGCGCCAGGTCATCACCGTCGCCGGCAACCTCGACCCGGACGCCTGGGCAGATTGGCACCGCGTCCCGCGCCTCACCGCCTCGGACAACCCGGCCCGGCACCACGACGAACTGCGGGCGCTGCCCCAGGTCCACCTGGTCGGCGACCGCGACCCGGTCACGCCCGCCGAACTGGCGCAACGCTTCCAGGCGGCCACCTCCGCCGGGACGCCGTCACAAGTGATCGAGATGCCCGGCTTCGACCATGGCTGCTGCTGGGCGCAGGATTGGCCGGCCTTGTGGAAGCGCCATGCCTATAAAGGCAGCACAACACGCCGCTGAGGGTCAGTCGCCAAACCGCCACTCCAGGACCGGCAGCTGCCGAGGCTGCCCGCACACCGGGCGCGATGCATCGCGCACATGCCGGGCCCCGAGTCGCTCGTAGAAGGCCCGGGCCGAGGGGTCGGACTCCACCGTCAGGCTCGCGGCGCCCAGCCCGCGGGCCACGGCCAGGGCGTGCTCCACCAGGCGCCGCCCGTGGCCGCGCCCCATGGCAGACGGTTCGATCCAGCAATGCTCCAGCTGCCAACCATCCTCGTCATGCTCCAACCCATAGAAGCCCAACGGCTGCCCATCCGCAGCCGCCAGCACGGCGTAATGGCTCGCCAGCTGCGTGGGACTGAGGGTCAGCGCGGCATCCCACGCGCCCAGCCAGGCTTCGGGATAGCCCCAGTGAGCCTTGCTGCGCTTGGCCAGGGCGCTGAGCGCCGGTGCGTCCGTTCCACGGGCCGGACGCAGGATGGGTGAGGCATCCGCCAGCAACGCCCGCCCTGCCGGGTCGGTGGCCAGCAGGCTGTACTGGTGCAGGCTGAGGAAGCGGCCATCCTTGCACTCCACGTCCCGCAAGGTGCCCTCGAGCACGAAGCCGAGACGCTCCAGCAAACGGGCGCTGGCGGGGTTCTCGGGCTCCACGTCGGCGTGGATACGGTGCACGCCGAGGGTGGCCAGGGCAAAGCGGAGGATGGTGGGCAGGCAGGCCTGCATCAGCCCCTGGCCCCAGTGCTGCGGCATCAGCCAGTAGCCGATGTCGAGGCTGCGGTCGGCGTGGGACCAGTCGTTGAAACCGCAGGCCCCCACCAGCTCACGCCTCCCGGGCAAGGCGATGCCCCACCAGATGCCCTGGCGCTCCTCAAGGAGCGAGTCGTACCACTGCATCTGCTCGTCCGTCGCCTCCAGGCTGTCGTAGGACACGCCGTAGTGGACGATCACCTGGGGGTGGGACAACCCGGCGAAGATCGCCCCGACGTCACGGGGATGAATCCGTCGCAGCGTGCAGCGGGGCAGGAAAAATTCGGGAAACTCGACAGGCAAGTCCGCCATGGTCCAACTCTCAGGGCTTGATCAGGGCACGCATGCTCGCAACAAAGAACCAGGGAGCACAGGGACAGTAAGGACCGGGATGAGCAGAACAGCAGAGCGCCGATCTGGCATGGACAAGAGCGCAGGGCAATACGGGCGGCGCCAGGCACGTATAGGTGCGGACGCTGAAAAGCAAAAACCCCTGACTTCACTAGGAATATCAGGGGTTTTCTTGTATCGGAAAGTGGCGGTGAGGGAGGGATTCGAACCCTCGATACGGTTTCCCGTATACACACTTTCCAGGCGTGCTCCTTCAACCGCTCGGACACCTCACCGGAATCTCTCTGAGGCGTTGGCCCCGTCGAGGTGCGCTAATTTAGTGGAGTGTTTTCCGGAATGCAAATATTTTTTTGAGAATTTTCATGCGCTTATGGCCGACGCCCGGATTCTGCATCGGCACGGTGCGGGGCGTCGTCGAATTTGAGGCTGCCGAAGAACACGAAGCCGAACGAGACCACGACGCCGAGCACGAACAGCAGCAGCACGCCCATTGGGCTTTTCAGGGTGGCGCTCTGGGCGAGCAGCACGGAACCACCGAGCAGGACGAGCGCGAGGATGATGGCGGCGCGGTTGATCCACTTGTCCATGGGACCTCCTGGAATGGGGAACGCTGCCACCCTAGGGAAGGGTCGCGCCAGGAGCCAATTGGCCTTGGGTATCGCCCTGATAGAAAACCGCGCGGATGCGCTGAAGCCCGCATGGTGGCTGACTTGCCAGTCAGCCAAAGCGCTTTACCTGCCCACCGCCCGTGGGTAACGTCTGCCGCATTCCACAACAAGGACTCCCGCCATGAGTGAGCTGATCTCCTACCAACTCGAAGACGGCATCGCCACCCTGACCCTGTCCAACGGCAAGGTGAACGCCATCTCCCCGGATGTGATAGCCGCCTTCAATGCCGCGCTGGACCGCGCCGAGCAGGACCGCGCCATCGTCATCCTCACCGGCCAGCCGGGCATCCTCTCCGGCGGCTATGACCTGAAGGTGATGACCTCCGGCCCGCAGAACGCGGTGAACCTGGTCGCCGCCGGCTCCACCCTGGCCCGCCGAATGCTGGCCCACCCCTACCCCATCATCGTTGCCTGCCCTGGCCATGCCGTGGCCAAGGGTGCCTTCCTGCTGCTGTCGGCCGACTACCGGATCGGCGTCGAAGGGCCGTTCAACATCGGCCTGAACGAGGTGCAGATCGGCATGACCATGCACCACGTGGGCATCGAACTGGCCCGTGACCGCCTGCGCAAGTCCGCCTTCCACCGCTCGGTGATCAACGGCGAGATGTTCGACCCGCAGGGCGCGCTGGACGCCGGCTTCCTCGACAAGGTGGTTCCGGCCGAAGCATTGCTGCCGACCGCCCTGGCGGCCGCGCAGCAGCTGAAGAAGATCAACATGACCGCCCACCGCAACACCAAGCTGAAGGTGCGCAAGGCACTGCTGGAAACCCTCGACCAGGCCATCGAGCTGGACAAGCAGCACCTGGGCTAAGCGCCCCCGGCAAGCCTCCGAAGCCCGGCCCAGCGCCGGGCTTTTTCATGCCGGCGGGTCGCGCTTGCTCAGCAGAGCGGTTGTGGAGCGCCGCTCATTTTCCGACGGGTGATGGCACGTTGACAGGTGAGCTTGGCAAACCTGTATTACTTTTAATGCGTGGGGCAGTCAGGGACGGTAGCCGCCAGCCTTCCATCCGCTTGGGGAGTCCCGAATGAGAATCGTCCACAAGGTCAGCCTCGCCGCAGCCGCCGTGCTGTTCCTGACCACCGCGCTGTTGTCCCTCTCCCAGGTGAGCCAGGTCCGCGAGACGCTGCGCGCCCAGACCGAGTCCAGCATTTCCGAAAGCAGCAACGCACTGGCCCGGCAGATCGAGAACTGGCTCAACGCCAAGCTCCGCCTGATGGACCTCATGGCGCAGAACGTCGACAGCCAATACAGCCCCGAGCAGACCCAACGGGTGTTCGATTCGCCCATGCTGCGCAACGAATTCATCCTGGTATTCGGTGCACTGGAGGCAGACGGCAAGCCGATCAAGAACGATGCGTCCTGGCAGCCCAAGCCGGACTGGGACGGTCGCCAGCGCCCCTGGTACGCAGTCGGCAAGAACGGTAGCCAGGCCGTGCTCACCGAGCCCTACACCGACTCCACCACGGGCGAGATCCTCATTTCTGCCGTTGCACGCATCACCGATGCCGGCAAATTCCTCGGTGTGATGGGCGGTGACATCCGCCTGAAGACCGTGGCCGATGCCGTCAACACCCTGGATTTCAACGGCGCCGGCTATGCCTTCCTGCTGAGCCGCGACGGCAACATCATTTCCCACCCGGACACCAAGCTGAACGGCAAGTCCTACAGCGAGCTGTTCGACGGCAAGAGCCCGGCACTGCGCAAGGAGCTGCAGGAGGTGGAAGCCGGAGGCAAGAAGCTGCTCGTCTCCTTCACCCCGCTGCCCAACCTCAAGGGGATGGACTGGTACATCGGCGTGGTCCTCGACCAGGACAAGGTGATGGCCGAGGCCAATGCCCTGAGCTGGCGCGCCGTGATCGGCACGGTGCTGGGCGTGGTGATCAGCCTGGTGGTGCTCAGCCTGCTGGTGAAGAGCCTGCTGCGCCCGCTGGACGGTCTGGCCGCCTCGCTGCGCGAGATCAACAGCGGCGAGGGCGACCTGACCCGGCGCCTGCCGGCCGAGGGCAATGACGAGATTTCCGTGCTGTCCCGCGAGTTCAACGGCTTCCTGCAGAACCTGCAGACGCTGATCGCCGACGTGATGAGCAGCTCCCGCCAGGTTCGCGGCAGTACCCAGCTCACCTCCCACGAAGCCGAGCAGGCCGCCAGCCGCCTGCAGGTGCAGTTGCAGGAGTTGGACCAGTTGGCCACCGCCATGCAGGAGATGGCCTCCACTGCCGAGGAGGTGGCGCGCAACGCCCAGGCCGCAGCCCAGGCTGCCTTGGCGGCCAACGAGGAGACCGAGAATGGCGTGGGGGTGGTTTCCAACTCCACCCAGGCGATCAAGCAGCTGGCCGACGAGATGGAGGACACCGGCCAGGCCATCAACGAGCTGGCCAAGCTGAGCCAGAACATCGAGTCGATCCTCTCGGTGATCACCAGCATCGCCGACCAGACCAACCTGCTGGCCCTCAACGCGGCCATCGAGGCGGCGCGGGCGGGCGAATCAGGGCGGGGCTTCGCCGTGGTGGCGGACGAGGTGCGCTCCCTGGCCTCCCGCACCCAGCAGTCGACCCAGGAAATCCGCCAGATGATCGACCAGTTGCAGACCGGCGTGCGCCAGGCCGAGCAACGCATGCAGCAGAGCCGCGACACCGCGAGCCGCACGGCAGAGGACGCCGGCGCGGCCAACGACATGCTCGGGCGTATCCGCGAGGCCATCAACCGCATCAACGACATGAACCTGCAGATCGCCACGGCGGCCGAGGAACAGAGCGCCACCACCGAAGAGATCAACCGCAACACCACCAACATCCGCGACATCAGCCACGAGGTGGCCGGCGGCGCCGAGCAGCAGGTGCGCCAATGCGCGGTGATGGTGGACCAGGTCGGCCAGCAGGATCGCCTGCTCAGCCGCTTCAGGATCTGACCACGCGCCGCGCCTGGCGCGGCGTTTCCGGAGGCCGCCATGCGTATGCTCCTGCGCCTCGCCTTCGCCTGCGCCCTGTTGCTGGGGCGCGCGGAGGCCGATCCCATCGAGGTCACCATCCTTTGCGATTCCGGCTACCCGCCCTACAGCTACGAGGAGAACGGCGAGGCCCGGGGCCTGTACACCGACATCCTGCGCAGCGTGTTCAAGCGCATGCCGGAGTACCACGTGTCCATCCGTCCCCTCCCCTGGCCCCGTGGCCTGGCGGAGATCGCCAAGGGCAGCGCCTTCGCCCTCTACCCGCCCTACTACCGGCCTGAAGAACGGCCGTGGATGGAATATTCCCGGCCGATCCTGGAGGAGCGCCTGGCGGTGTTCATCCGCCCGGGCCTGGCGGGCAAGCGCCACTTCGAGGACTTCCCCAGGGCCTATGCCGGGTTGCGGGTGGGCCTGAACAGCGGCTTCGTCACGGTGGACGACGTGCGCTACCGCGACATGGTGGAGTCCGGGGTGATCGACCAGTCCTACGCCCGCGACAACCGCACCAACCTGCTGAAACTGCTGCACCAGCGCACCGACGTGTACATCAACGACCGGCTGTCGATCCTCTGGGAGCTGCAGCGCATGGTCCGCGACGGCAGTCTGAGCCATGACGAGGCCAGCCGCCTGGTGGAGGGCCCGACGCTGTCCACCGAGCATGGCCACCTGGGGTTCTCCCGCCTGAACACCGAGGCCTATCCGTACCGGGCCGATTTCATCCAGCACTTCAATACCGCGCTGGGCGAAGTGATGGACGACGGCACGGTGGCTCGGCTGGTGCGGGAATACAGCGCACTGGAGCCCGAGCTGCCCACGCCGGGGCGCGGCCATTGACCCCGGTGGCCTGCGATTGCAGGCAAAAGTGCACACCCGTACACTGCGCGCCTTTTACCTGATCGAGCGAGCCCGATGCTTTTTCTCCTGCGCATGGTCCTGATGGGCGTGCATTTCATCATCGCCGGCGTCGCCGGTCTGCTGCTGGGCCTGTGCCGCCCGTTCAACCCCGACAACAGCCGCCTGTGCGCTCGCCTCTACGGGCTGCCAGGCCTGTGCATCATGCGCTTGAAGCTCAAGGCCGAGGTCAGCACGCTGACCCGGGACCACCCCTGCGTGATCATCGCCAACCACCAGTCCAACTTCGATCTTTATGTGCTGGGCCGGGTGGTGCCGCCACGTACCGTCAGCATCGGCAAGAAGAGCCTGAAGTGGATTCCCTTCTTCGGCCAGCTCTACTGGCTGGCCGGCAATGTGCTCATCGACCGGGGCAACGCCCGCCGCGCCCGCGACGCGATGGTCACCACCACCGAAACGCTGCGCAATCGCGACACCTCCATCTGGGTCTTCCCCGAAGGCACCCGCAACCAGGGCGAGCGCCTGCTGCCGTTCAAGCGCGGAGCGTTCCAAATGGCCATCAACGCGGGAGTGCCGATCATTCCCGTGTGCGTCAGCAACTACGTCCGTCAACTGCGGCTGAACAGTTGGAACAGTGGCCGAGTGCTGATCCGTGCGCTGCCGGCCATCCCCACGGCCGGCCTGACACTCGACGACATGCCCGCGCTGATGGAGGAGTGCCGCCAGCGCATGCTCGACTGCATCGAGGGCATGGACCGCGAACTGGCCACCGACTGATAGCGCCCACGTGGTCCTGGGCAACGTGGCGCCCCGCTGATGCGCCGGGCGGGTTAAGCTCGCCCCACTCTCCAGCCGCACAGGGAACACTCACATGGGTCATGTGGTCGCCGCCGCCGTTTACTCCAAAGGCAAGCGCGTTGCCAACATCAGCCTCGACGAGGGGCTCGAATGGGCGAGAAAGCCCGGCCACTTCGTCTGGATCGGCCTGCATGACCCGGGCCCCGAGGAACTAACCACGCTCCAGCGCCAGTTCGGCCTGCACGAACTGGCGCTGGAAGACGCCCTGCAGCGCCACACCCGCCCCAAGCTGGAAACCTTCGGCGATGCGCTGTTCCTGGTGCTCTATTCCCCTGTGAAGGTGGACGGCCAACTGGTGTTCATCGAAACCCAGCTGTTCGCCGGTAACGGCTATGTGATCAGCGCGCGCTATGGCGAGTCGGCGCCCTACTCCCAAGTCCGCCAGCGTTGCGAGGCCCGCCCGCTGTTACTGGAGCACGGCGAGGACTTCGTCCTCTACGCGCTGCTGGCCTTCGTGATCGAGAACTACCGGCCGCTGATCGACACCTACCACGCCGACCTGGAAGCGCTGGAACTGCGGGTGCTGGAATGCCCGCTGACCCAGGCCGATGTGGTGCACATCCAGGGACTGCGCCGCGACCTGCTGCGCCTGCGCCGCTACATCGGTCCGCTGGCGGAAATCTGCCAGGAGCTGCAGCGCCTGGACTTCCCTTTCATCGACAAGAACATGCGCCCCTACTTCCGCGACATCGCCATCCACGTGAGTCGGCTGCTGGAGGACCTTACCGGCCTGCGGGAGATGGCGGACCACGCCATCGAGATCGGCTTGCTGCTGGAGTCCTCGCGCCAGAGCGTGGTGCAGCGCAAGTTCGCCGCCTGGGCAGCGATCCTCGCCTTCCCAACCGCCGTGGCGGGCATCTACGGGATGAACTTCCAGAACATGCCGGAACTGACCTGGCACTACGGCTACTTCGGCGTGCTGGGCTTCATCGCCACGGGCTGCACGGCCCTGTTCGCCAGCTTCAAGCGCTCCGGCTGGCTCTAGCCCTTTCCCAGGCCTGAAAAAACCGATGCCCGCTGGTGCGGGCATCGGTTCGTGTGCGTGCGCGAGAGGAGGCTCAGGCGGCGCTGCGGCCTTTGGCCACGAAGCGCATCATCCACTCGGCCACTGCCGTGCCCTGGTGGTCGCGATCGAGGCTGGCGATGCCCTGGCCATACACTTGGTCGCCCAGGGCCTGCTGGCGGATGTTGAGCAAGGCACGGGAGTAGTCGTGAACGAACTCCGGGTGCCCCTGGAAGCACAGCACCTGCTCGCCAATGGCGTAGGCGGCATTGGGGCAGAACTCGCTGGAGGCGATGAGGGTGGCGTTCTCGGGCAGGCGGGTGACCTGGTCCTGGTGGCTGATCAGCAGGGTCAGCTCGTCCAGCGCCGGGCTCATCCACTCCGGCTGTTTCTCGACGCGATAAGCATGGGTACCAACGCCCCAGCCCTGGGTGGCGCGCTCGGTCTTGCCGCCCAGCAGCAAGGCCAGCAACTGGTGGCCGAAGCAGATACCGAGCAGTTTGTCGCCAGCCTTGTAGCGCTCCAGCAGGTAGGTGCGCAGGGTCTGGATCCAGGGATCGTCGCCGAAGGAGTCGGCCTTGCTGCCGGTGACCAGGTAGGCATCGAAGCGCTCGCCGGCAGCCGGGTAATGGCCTTCCACCACGTTGTAGGTGACGAACTCGGCCTCGATGGGCTGCTTGGCGAAGAGCTGTTCGAACATCTTGCCGTAGCCCTTGTACTCGTCGACGAGCTCAGGGCGAAGGATGTCGGTTTCCAGAATGCAGATGCGTAGGGGCATGAAATTGTCCTGAAGCTTGGGTAAGGCACCTTGTGTGCGATTTATTTAACACAAGCCTCCGAGCTTTGAAATAGCGCCGCTTCGCAAGGCCTGCTCGTGTTGCCGAACTGCCTGAAATTCGGGAAGGAAATTGCAACCTGCCACGGCGGAGCTGGCATGACACTGCGCCAGCATCGTCAATAAAATTTGACGCTCGTGGCGATGATATCGCCCATGTCGATAGTTGAAATGCTCAGGGAGCGTTTTTCCATCGAATCCGTATTGGCGATTCTGGGTCACCCCAACCCGATGACGGATCGCAGCCATGACCCCCTCCCCGCTCACTTACGCACGCAACGGCGCGCTGGCCAGCCTGGGCCTCTACACCATCGTGGTGACCATCGTTCTGGTGCTGAGCGGCAGCTTCAGCCAGGCGCGGCCGGTGCTGCCGCAGGCCGGCTGGGGAGAACGCCTGGCACAGGCCGTTCCGACTCTGTTGCTGAGCGATCCGCATCCCCTGTCGCCCCCGGCAAGGCGAAGCTGAGGTGGCCATGGAACAGCAGCGCTCAAGGCGCCGGCTGCTCACATTGGCGGCGCTGGCATTGATGACCAACGGCTTTACGCTGCTCGGCCATGCGCACGGCTCGGCAGGCGCGGTGGCCCAGAACCTGGAGACACGCCAGGAGATCGCCCGACAGGGCAGTAACGAGCGAGACACCCGCCAGGGACTCGAGAGCCCGCCCCTGAAACGCACCAGCTGGTTGCCGGAGCGCTTCGAGCGCACCTCACTGCGAGGTTGTGAAGGCAAGCTCTGAAGCCCCCGGAAACGAAAAGACCGCCCGGTGGGCGGTCTCTTTTGGCTACGAACCTCAGGCGACTTGTGGTGCCTTGGCCCCCAGCAGTCGATCCAGCATAGCGGCGACCAACAGGACTGCCAGCACCGGCAGCGACCAGCCGAGGCTCTGATCTGCGAGCGGCAGTTGCGCGACGAAACCAGGTATCCAGCTCTTGAAGCCAGCCGCACCGATGCCATCCAACACACCGAACACCAGGGCGACGGCCATGGTGGGGATGAAGACCCGGCGGGCGTCGACCCACAGGCTCGATGCCAGGCTCAAGGCAACCAGCACAATGGCCAGGGGATAAAGCCCTACGAGGACAGGAACCGAGAGGCGGATCAGTTCCGTCAGGCCTTGGTTAGCAACGACCAAACTGAAGACGCCCAGGATGATGACTACCATGCGGTAGGAGAACGGCAGGAAGCCGCTGAAGAACTCGCCACAGGCCGTAAGCAGACCAACGGCCGTGGTGAGGCACGCCAGGGTGATGACCAGGGCCAGCAGCAGGCTACCGGCGGTCCCGAAGGTGTGCTGCACATAGGCCGTGAGGATCTGCACACCGTTCTGCGCCTCGCCGGCAATGCCCTGGCTGGTGGCGCCGAGGTAGAACAGCGTGAGGTAGACCAGGGAAAGGCCGATTGCAGCGATGCTGCCGGCGATCACCGAGTAACGGGTGACCAGACGCGGCTCGGAGATGCCACGGTCGTGGATCGCCGTGGCGATCACGATGCCGAATACCAGCGCGCCCAGGGTGTCCATGGTCAGGTAGCCCTGCAGGAAGCCCTCGACGAAGGGGGCCTTGGCGTAGGCGTCGTTGCTGGCACCGATGTCGCCCGCCGGTGCGAACAGCGCCGCACCACCCAGGACCAGAAGCGCCGACAACAGCACCGGGGTGATGAACTTGCCAATGCTGTCCACCAGCCGCCCGGGGTTGAGCGCGAGGAACAGCGCGAAGGCGAAATAGACCAGCGAATAGAGGGCCAGTGCCGTGGGGTTGTCGCCGGTGAAGGGGGCAACGCCCATTTCGAAGGAGACGACAGCGGTACGCGGCGTCGCGAACAGAGGCCCTATGGCCAGGTACACGGCAATGGCCAGCAGAAGCCCTGCCACCTTGCCCAGGGGCGAGGTCAGGCGATCCATGCCGCCACCTACCCGCGCCAGGGCAATGACGGTCAGCAAAGGCAGGCCGACGCCGGTCAGCAGAAAGCCCATCGCAGCGAACCAGACGTTCTCGCCTGCCGCCATGCCGGCGCTGGGGGGGAAGATGATGTTGCCGGCGCCCAGGAAGAGCGCAAAGGTCATGAAGCCGAGGGCCAGGAGGTCCGAGCCTTTCAAACGAGTCATAGAGAGGGATACCACGAGTCGAAATTCATTGTTCCGAGGGGGTTTCCCTTTGGGTGAGGGGAACCGTCATCCGCCCGTTTGGGGCAAACCACTACTAATGCGCGCCTTCCCCCTTTTGGGGTTCATGCGCAGGAAGGTCGCAAGCCTAGCGAATCCGACGGTTTTGCGGCACTGATGCAGGTCAGGCTGTCGGCTTGCTGTAATCGGTTGTCGCCATGGCTACATTGCGACAGAAAAAACGAAGGCCACCCGAGGGTGGCCTTCGCCATCAGTCAATCACGCTCAGGCGTTCTTGACTTCCCAGCCGGTCAGCTCGGCCAGGGCCTTGCCGATGTCGGCCAGGGAACGCACGGTCTTCACACCAGCGTCCTGCAGGGCGGCGAACTTCTCGTCCGCAGTGCCCTTGCCGCCGGAGATGATGGCGCCGGCGTGGCCCATGCGCTTGCCGGGCGGTGCGGTGACACCAGCGATGTAGGACACCACCGGCTTGGTCACGTTGGCCTTGATGTAGGCAGCGGCTTCTTCTTCAGCGGAACCACCGATCTCACCGATCATGACGATCGCTTCGGTCTTCGGGTCTTCCTGGAACAGCTTCAGGATGTCGATGAAGTTGGAGCCCGGGATCGGGTCGCCACCGATGCCCACGCAGGTGGACTGGCCGAAGCCGGCGTCGGTGGTCTGCTTCACGGCTTCATAGGTCAGGGTGCCCGAACGGGACACGATGCCGACCTTGCCCGGCAGGTGGATGTGACCGGGCATGATGCCGATCTTGCACTCGCCGGGGGTGATGACGCCGGGGCAGTTCGGGCCGATCAGGCGTACGCCCAGTTCGTCGCACTTGACCTTGGCTTCCAGCATGTCGATGGTCGGGATGCCTTCGGTGATGCAGACGATCAGCTTGATGCCGCCGAAGGCTGCTTCAAGGATGGAGTCCTTGCAGAACGGGGCCGGAACGTAGATCACCGAAGCATCGGCGCCGGTGGCTTCCACGGCTTCCTTGACGGTGTTGAACACCGGCAGGCCGAGGTGGGTGGTGCCGCCCTTGCCGGGGGTCACGCCACCAACCATCTTGGTGCCGTAGGCGATGGCTTGTTCGGAGTGGAAGGTACCCTGCGAGCCGGTGAAGCCCTGGCAGATTACTTTGGTGTCTTTATTGATCAGGACGCTCATTACTTACCCTCCGCGGCCTTGACGACCTGCTGGGCAGCGTCGGTCAGGCTGGTCGCCGCGATGATGTTCAGACCGCTCTCGGCCAGTACCTTGGCGCCGAGTTCGGCGTTGTTGCCTTCCAGACGGACGACCACCGGGATCTTCACGCCGACTTCCTTCACTGCACCGATGATGCCTTCGGCAATCATGTCGCAACGAACGATACCGCCGAAGATGTTCACCAGTACGGCAGCGACGTTGCTGTCGGACAGGATGATCTTGAAGGCCTCGGTGACGCGCTCTTTGGTTGCGCCGCCGCCGACGTCGAGGAAGTTGGCAGGCTTGCCACCGTGCAGGTTGACGATGTCCATGGTGCCCATGGCCAGGCCAGCGCCGTTGACCATGCAGCCGATGTTGCCTTCCAGCGCGACGTAGTTCAGTTCCCACTTCTGCGCATGGGCTTCACGAGCATCGTCCTGGGACGGGTCGTGCATGGCGCGCAGCTTGGGCTGACGGTACATGGCGTTGCTGTCGATGTTGATCTTGGCGTCCAGGCAGTGCAGGTTGCCGTCGGCCTTGATGACCAGCGGGTTCACTTCCAGCAGGGCCAGGTCGTAGTCCTGGAACAGCTTGGCCAGGTTCACGAAGATGTGGGTGAACTGCTTGATCTGGTCGCCTTGCAGGCCCAGCTGGAAGGCCAGCTCGCGGCCCTGGTAGGGCTGAGCGCCAACCAGCGGATCGATGGTGGCCTTGAGGATCTTCTCGGGAGTCTCGTGGGCTACTTTCTCGATGTCCACGCCACCTTCGGTGGAGGCCATGAACACGATGCGGCGGCTGGAACGGTCTACCACGGCGCCCAGGTACAGTTCCTTGGCGATATCGGTGCAGGACTCGACCAGGATCTTGCTGACCGGCTGACCATTGGCGTCAGTCTGGTAGGTCACCAGGCGCTTGCCCAGCCAGTTGGCGGCGAAGGCCTTGGCGTCTTCCTTGCTCTTGACCAGCTTCACGCCGCCCGCTTTACCGCGGCCACCGGCGTGGACCTGGGCCTTCACGACCCATTCGCTGCCACCGATCTTGTCGCAGGCTTCAGCGGCTTCTTCCGGGGTGTCTACGGCAAAGCCCTTGGATACGGGCAGGCCGTATTCAGCGAACAGCTGCTTACCCTGATATTCGTGGAGATTCATGCTTGTCTACCGTCTTCGTTTGGGTATTGCGCATTCGGCGCTGCATTCGTGGTGCCGCGCCACCTGTGACTGCCCTGGGGCAGTCCGGCGAGCGTTCCGCGGTGAACGCCCTAAGGCTTCACGACGGGCTGCCCACCGTGGTTCTGCTGCCCCGGGAAGGTCGCGCGCGCCCTCCCCGGGGATAGTGCTCAGCGCTTCTTGCGGTTGGCGATGTGGATCGCGTGGCCGTTGACGGCCAGGGCCGCTTCGTGGAGCGCTTCGGACAGGGTCGGGTGCGAGAAGACCATCATGCCCAGGTCTTCGGCACTGGTGCCGAACTCCATGCCGATGGCGCCCTGCTGGACCAGCTCGGCAGCGCTCGGGCCGATCACGTGGACGCCCAGGACGCGGTCGGTCTTGGCATCGGCGATGACCTTGACCAGGCCGGCAGTGTCATTGGCAGCCATGGCACGGCCACTGGCGGCGAAGGGGAAGGTACCGACGTTGATCTCGACGCCTTCGGCCTTCAGGGACTGCTCGGTCTTGCCGACCCATGCAATTTCCGGGTGGGTGTAGATCACGGACGGGATCAGGTCGTAGTTCATCTGGGCCTTGTGGCCTGCGATGCGCTCGGCAACCATGATGCCCTCTTCCGAGGCCTTGTGAGCCAGCATGGCGCCACGTACCACGTCACCGATGGCGTAGACGCCGGGGACGCTGGTCTTGCAGTGGTCGTCGACGTAGATGTAGCCACGCTCATCGAGGGTGACGCCGCTGTCAGCGGCCAGCAGGTCGGTGGTCACCGGGCGACGGCCGACCGCGACGATCAGCTTGTCGAAGACTTCCTTCTGCTCGCCGTTGGCGTCGGTGAAGCTGACAGTGACCTGCTTCTTCTTCACGTCGGTGCCGGTCACGCGGGCGCCCAGGCGAATCTTCAGGCCCTGCTTGGTGAGGATCTTCAGGGCTTCCTTGGCGATCTGCTCGTCAGCGGCCGGCAGGAACTTGTCCAGGGCTTCGATGACGGTCACTTCAGCGCCCAGGCGGGCCCAGACGGAGCCCAGCTCCAGACCGATGACGCCCGCGCCGATCACGCCCAGCTTCTTCGGTACGGACTGGAAGTCCAGCGCGCCGGTGGAGTCGACGATGACGTCCTGGTCAACCGGGGCCGGGGGAATCTCGACCGGCTTGGAGCCGGAGGCGAGGATCACGTTCTCGGCCTCGACGACCTGGACCTTGCCATCCAGACCGGTGACTTCGACCTGCTTGTTGGCCAGCAGCTTGCCGTGGCCTTCCAGCAGGGTGACGCCGTTGGCCTTGAACAGGGTGCTGACGCCGCCGGTCAGGTTCTTGACGATGGTGTCCTTGCGACCAACCATGGTCGGCACGTCGATGGAGACGCCCTTGGCTTCGATACCGTGCACTTTGAAGGCCTCATGGGCCTCGTGGTACTTGTACGAGCTGTCCAGCAGCGCCTTCGACGGGATGCAGCCGACGTTCAGGCAGGTACCGCCCAGCGCGGTCTTGCCGTCCTTACCCTGGTACTTCTCGATGCAGGCGGTCTTCAGGCCGAGTTGGGCCGCCTTGATGGCTGCCACGTAACCGCCAGGGCCCGCACCAATCACTACCACGTCGAATTTCTGGGTCATAACTCATTCCTTCTCGTATGAAACCGGACGGCCCCTTGCGGGGCCGCCGTTTGGAGAGATCGCCGATCAGATGTCCAGCAGCAGACGAGCCGGGTCTTCCAGCAGGTTCTTGATGGTCACCAGGAAGCTGACGGCTTCCTTGCCATCGATCAGACGGTGATCGTAGGACAGAGCCAGGTACATCATCGGCCGGATCACAACCTGGCCGTTGATCGCCATGGGGCGCTGGATGATGTTGTGCATGCCGAGGATGGCAGCCTGCGGCGGGTTGACGATCGGGGTCGACATCATCGAACCGAAGGTACCGCCGTTGGTGATGGTGAAGGTGCCACCGGTCATCTCGTCGATGGACAGCTTGCCCTCACGGGCCTTCTTGCCGAAAGTGGCGATGCCGTTCTCGACTTCGGCCAGGCTCATCAGCTCGGCGTTGCGCAGGACCGGAACCACCAGGCCACGGTCGCTGGAAACGGCAACGCCGATGTCCTGGTAGCCGTGGTAGACGATGTCGTTGCCGTCGATGGAGGCGTTGACAGCCGGGAAGCGCTTCAGCGCTTCGACGGACGCCTTGACGAAGAAGGACATGAAGCCCAGGCGAACGCCGTTGTGGGTCTTCTCGAACAGGTCCTTGTACTTCGAACGCAGGGCCATGACTTCGGTCATGTCGACTTCGTTGAAGGTGGTCAGCATGGCCATGGTGGACTGGGCTTCGACCAGACGCTCGGCAACCTTGGCGCGCAGGCGGGTCATCGGGACGCGCTTCTCGACGCGGTCACCCGCAGCGAATACCGGCGCCTCGGCGGCCGGAGCAGCCGGTTTGGCAGCCGGAGCGGCCGGGGCGTTCTTCTTCGCCTCGACAGCGGCAACCACGTCTTCCTTGGTTACGCGGCCACCTTTGCCGGTGCCGGCGATGCTGTTCGGGTCGATGCCGTTTTCCTCGGCCAGCTTGCGAGCGGCCGGGGACAGGATGGCGTCGTCACCAGCAGCAGCGGGGGCAGCAGCCTGAGCGGCCGGAGCCGGGGCAGCAGCGGCGGCCGGGGCGGCGGCAGCGCCGCCTTCGTTCAGTTTGCCCAGCAGCTCGCCACTGAGAACGGTGTCGCCCTCGTTCTTGACGATTTCTGCCAGTACGCCGTCGGCCTCGGCCAGCACTTCCATTACGACTTTGTCGGTCTCGATGTCGACGATCAGCTCGTCACGCTTGACGGCGTCGCCCGGCTTCTTGTGCCAGGTGGCCACGGTGCCGTCGGCGACCGATTCCGGGAAGGTTGGGGCTTTGATCTCGATAGCCATTGTGTGTTTTTCCTGTCTGATTCGGTTTTCTGCGCGAAGGCGTTAAACAGTAAAGGCGTCCTGCAGCAGTTTTTCCTGCTGCTCGGCGTGCATGGAGGCGTAGCCACAGGCCGGAGAGGCCGAGGCATCACGCCCGGCGTACTCGAGGAACAGGCCTTTCTTGTGGGCGCTGGCCACACGACGCATATGGTGCTGGCTGCAGTACCAGGCGCCCTGGTTCATGGGCTCTTCCTGGCACCAGACGATGTGCTTGAGGTTCTTATAGGCAGCCAGAACCTCAGCCAGGTCGTCTTCCGGGAACGGATACAGCTGCTCGATACGCACGATCGCGATGTCCTCGCGGCCTTCGGTGCGACGCTTCTCCAGCAGGTCGTAGTAGACCTTGCCGCTGCAGAGCACGAGGC
The DNA here is from genome assembly GCF_000931385.1 of Pseudomonas sp. FeS53a. Classification (NCBI taxonomy): domain Bacteria; kingdom Pseudomonadati; phylum Pseudomonadota; class Gammaproteobacteria; order Pseudomonadales; family Pseudomonadaceae; genus Pseudomonas; species Pseudomonas sp. FeS53a. The sequence continues at coordinate 13,929 of NZ_JYFT01000005.1, read as the reverse complement.
GCTCGACCTTCTTCGGATCGATCGGATCGATCTCGCCGATGACGGTCTGGAAGGAGCCTTCGGCCAGATCTTCCAGGGTGGAGATGGCCAGCTTGTGACGCAGCAGCGACTTGGGCGTAAGGGCAACCAGCGGCTTGCGCAGCGGGCGAATCACCTGGCGGCGCAGCATGTGGTAGACCTGAGCCGGCGTGGTCGGCACGCAAACCTGGATGTTGTGCTCGGCGCACAGCTGCAGGTAGCGCTCCAGACGCGCAGAGGAGTGCTCCGGACCCTGGCCTTCGTAGCCGTGCGGCAGCAGCATGGTCAGGCCGCACAGACGGCCCCACTTGTGCTCGCCGCTGGTGATGAACTGGTCGATCACCACCTGGGCGCCGTTGGCGAAGTCACCGAACTGGGCCTCCCAGATCACCAGCGCGTTGGGCGTGGTGGTGGAGTAGCCGTATTCGAACGCCAGTACGGCTTCCTCGGAGAGGTAGGAGTCGTACAGCTCGAAGCTCGGCTGGCCGTCGAACAGGTTCTGCAGCGGCAGGTAGGTGCTGGCATCCTTCTGGTTGTGCAGCGCCGCGTGGCGGTGCGAGAAGGTGCCGCGGCCCACGTCCTGGCCGGTGATGCGAACCGGGTGGCCTTCGAACAGCAGGGTGGCGTAGGCCATGGTCTCGGCGTAGCCCCAGTTGATCGGCAAGCCGCCGGCGCCCATCTTCTGGCGGTCTTCGAGGATCTTCGAGACCTGGCGCTGGACGACGAAACCTTCCGGGATCTCCAGCAGCTTGGCGGAGAGTTCCTGCAGGGTCTTCAGGTCGAAACGGGTGTCGTGACGAGCGGTCCAGGCATGGCCCAGGTACGGACGCCAGTCGACGAACAGCTCCTTGTTGGGCTCCTTCACCAGGCTCTTGACCACGTGCTGGCCGTTGTCCAGCGCAGTGCGGTACTCGTCCATCTTGGCCTGGATGCGCTCGACATCGAGCACGCCCCCCTGGATCAGGGCATCTGCGTACAGCTCACGGGTGGTGCGCTGCTTGGCGATCTGCTGGTACATCAGCGGCTGGGTACCGGACGGCTCGTCGGCCTCGTTGTGGCCGCGGCGACGGTAGCAGACCAGGTCGATCACCACGTCGCGCTTGAACTGCATGCGGTAGTCAACGGCCAGCTGGGTCACGAACAGGACGGCTTCGGGGTCATCACCGTTCACGTGGAAGATCGGCGCCTGGATCATCTTGGCGACGTCGGTGGCGTACTCGGTGGAGCGCGCATCTTCCTGGCGGCTGGTGGTGAAACCGACCTGGTTGTTGATGACGATGTGAACCGTGCCGCCGGTGCGGTAGCCACGGGTCTGCGACATCTGGAAGGTTTCCATGACCACGCCCTGGCCTGCGAAGGCGGCGTCACCGTGGATGGAGATCGGCAGTACCTTGTCGCCAGTCTTGTCCTTGCGGCGATCCTGACGGGCACGAACGGAACCTTCCACCACCGGAGAAACGATTTCCAGGTGGGAGGGGTTGAACGCCAGGGCCAAGTGAACTTCGCCACCTGCGGTCATGACGTTGGAGGAGAAACCCTGGTGGTACTTCACGTCACCGGAGGACAGGCCCTCGACCTTCTTGCCTTCGAACTCGTCGAAGAGGTCGCGCGGGTTCTTGCCGAAGGTGTTGACCAGTACGTTCAGGCGGCCCCGGTGGGCCATGCCGATGACGATCTCCTGGGTACCGTATGCACCGGAACGCTGGATGATCTCGTCCAGCATCGGAATGAGGCTTTCACCACCTTCCAGGCCGAAACGCTTGGTGCCCGGGTACTTGGTGCCCAGGTACTTCTCCAGGCCTTCGGCCGCAGTCAGGCGCTCGAGCAGGTGGCTCTTGACCTCAGGGGAGAAGGACGGACGGCCACGCACGCTTTCCAGACGCTGCTGGAACCACTTGCGCTGCTCGGAATCGACGATGTGGGTGAACTCGGCGCCGAAGGTGCTGCAATAGGTTTGCTGCAGGGCCTGGTGGATCTCGCGCAGGGTTGCCTCTTCCTTGCCGATGTAAAGCTCACCGGTACGGAAGGTGGTGTCGAGATCGGCATCGGTCAGGCCGTAGTGATTGATCGCCAGATCGGCCGGCGCCTTGCGCTGCCAGAGGCCAAGGGGGTCGAGCTGGGCCGCCTGATGGCCGCGCATGCGGAAGGCCTGGATCAGGCGCAGGACTTCAACCTGCTTCTTCTCGTGCTCGGTGCTGACGCTGCCAGCGGAAACCGGCTGAGCGCGGCGCTGGTTCTTGGCGAGCAGGACGAAATGGTCGCGAACGGTAGAATGCGATACGTCGGTGGCTGCATTGCCGTCGGACGGCAACTTCTGGAAGTAGGTGCGCCACTCTTCTGGCACAGCGTTGGGATCGTGCAGGTAAAGCTCATAGAGCTCTTCCACATATGCAGCGTTGCCACCGGATAGGTGGGCGCTGTTCCACATGCGCTGCATTTCGCTTTCTTGCATGCTTGGTCACCCTCGGTAAGGGGACACCACCGGCGTGGAATCGGCATCGCAGCCTCAACTCCGGGTACGGCGACCAGGATGAAAGCCACTCAGGATCCCGCAGATAGTCCGGGCACCAGCCCGGTTGCCCCTGCTGGTCATCTATATCATTTCAAATAAGGACTTCGGCTTTGTGAGCGTCGGTCCTGGTTGTACTGCGGCGCCCCGAAAGGCGCCGCAGGTGTTACGGGTACAGCATGTAACGCATCAGGTACCGCTTTGCAGCAGCATGTTGCGTACGTGACCGATAGCCTTGGTGGGGTTCAGACCCTTGGGGCAGACGTTCACGCAGTTCATGATGCCGCGGCAGCGGAATACGCTGAACGGGTCATCCAGGGCAGCCAGACGCTCTTCGGTCTTGGTGTCGCGGCTGTCGGCCAGGAAACGGTAGGCCTGCAGCAGCGCAGCGGGACCGAGGAACTTGTCGGGGTTCCACCAGAACGACGGGCAGGAGGTCGAGCAGCAAGCACACAGGATGCACTCATACAGACCGTCCAGCTTCTCGCGCTGTTCCGGGGACTGCAGACGCTCGATCGCCGGAGCGGGCGTGTCGTTCTGCAGGAAGGGTTTCACCTTCTCGTACTGCTTGTAGAAGATGCTCATGTCGACGACGAGGTCACGGATGACCGGCAGGCCCGGCAGCGGGCGGATCACCAGCTTGCCGCCCTTCAGCCCGGCAGCGGACAGCGGGGTGATGCAGGCCAGGCCGTTCTTGCCGTTGATGTTCATGCCATCGGAGCCGCAGACGCCTTCACGGCAGGAACGACGGTAGGAAAAACCCTCGTCCTTTTCCTTGATCAGGGCCAGGACATCGAGAACCATGATGTCCTTGCCGCCGGTATCAACCTGGAAGTCCTGCATGGTCGGAGCGCTGTCGCTCTCCGGGTTGTAGCGATAGACGCTGACAGTGAGAGTGTTGGACATGTCGGCCACCCTTAATAGGTACGTACTTTGGGTTCGAAGGCCGGAACGGTCTTCGGCGCGAAGTTGACGGCGCGCTTGGATACGCGCTTCTCACCCGGGAAGTACAGGGTATGGCACAGCCAGTTCTCGTCGTCCCGATCCTCGAAGTCTTCGCGGGCATGGGCACCACGGGACTCCTTGCGGACCTCGGCGGCGATGGCAGTGGCTTCCGCGACTTCCAGCAGGTTCTGCAACTCCAGCGCTTCGATGCGCGCAGTGTTGAAAGCCTGGGACTTATCGTTGATCTTGACGCCGGCGATGCGCTCGCGCAGGTCGGCGAGTTGGGCGATGCCCTTCTGCATGTATTCGCCAGTGCGGAACACACCGAAGTAGTTCTGCATGCACTGTTGCAGTTCGCGCTTCAGCGGGGCGACTTCTTCACCACTGGAACGCTCGTTGACACCAGCCAGACGCTTGAGGGATTGCTCGATGTCGGTGTCGCTCGCGCCACGGGTCTCGATGCCTTCCTTGAGGGCCTTCTCGAGGTGCAGGCCAGCCGCACGACCGAAGACTACGAGGTCCAGCAGGGAGTTGCCGCCCAGGCGGTTGGCACCATGCACGGATACGCACGCGACTTCGCCGACCGCGAACAGGCCTTCGATGATTGTGTCGTTGCCGTTGGCATCCTGGGTAATGGCCTGGCCATGGATGTTGGTGGCAACGCCACCCATCATGTAGTGGCAGGTCGGGATGACCGGGATCGGCGCAACAACGGGGTCGACGTGCGCGAAGGTCTTGGACAGTTCGCAGATGCCGGGCAGGCGGCTGTGCAGGACTTCCTCACCGAGGTGGTCCAGCTTCAGCAGCACGTGGTCCTTGTTCGGGCCGACGCCGTTGCCGGCGATCACTTCCTTGACCATGGAGCGGGCAACCACATCGCGACCTGCCAGGTCTTTGGCGTTCGGAGCGTAACGCTCCATGAAACGCTCGCCATGGGCGTTGATCAGGTAACCACCCTCACCACGGCAACCTTCGGTCACCAGCACGCCGGCGCCGGCAATACCGGTCGGGTGGAACTGCCACATCTCGATGTCCTGGACCGGCACGCCAGCGCGCAGGGCCATGCCGACACCGTCACCGGTGTTGATCAGGGCATTGGTGGTGGAAGCGTAGATACGGCCTGCACCGCCGGTGGCCAGCACGACGGCCTTGGAGCGGATGTAGACGGTCTCGCCGGTCTCGATGCAGATGGCGATGATGCCGACGATGGCGCCGTCCTGGTTCTTCACCAGGTCAACGGCATACCACTCATTGAGGAACGAGGTACCGTTCTTCAGGTTGGCCTGGTACAGGGTGTGCAGCAGCGCGTGACCGGTACGGTCGGCTGCGGCGCAGGTACGAGCAGCCTGACCGCCCTTGCCGAAGTCCTTGGACTGGCCGCCGAACGGACGCTGGTAGATGCGACCTTGTTCGGTACGGGAGAACGGCAGACCCATGTGCTCGAGCTCGAACACGGCCTCCGGCCCCACGGAGCACATGTATTCGATAGCGTCCTGGTCACCGATGTAGTCGGAGCCCTTGACGGTGTCGTACATGTGCCAGCGCCAATCGTCGTTCGGGTCGGCCGAAGCGATGGCGCAGGTGATGCCACCTTGAGCGGAAACGGTATGGGAGCGGGTCGGGAAGACCTTGGTCACCACGGCAGTCTTGTGACCACCCTGAGCCAGCTGCAGAGCAGCGCGCATGCCAGCACCACCACCACCGACGATGATGGCATCGAAGGAAAGAGTACGAATGTTAGCCATGAATCAGATACCCCACAGAATCTGAACGCCCCAGACGAAGTAGGCGAACATCGCCATACCGCAAACAGCCTGGAACAGGAAACGCACGACCACAGCCCAACGACCCAGCGCCATCGGCGTCAGGTAGTCAGTGGAAATGGTCCACATGCCGACCCAGGCATGAACACCCAGGGCGACCAGTCCGAGCAGACTGAAAATGCGCATCCAGCTCTGTGAGAACAGACCATGCCAATCGGCGAAGGTCAGTCCGGGGTGAGCAACGAGGTACCCCAGCAGGAAAAGGAAATAAGCCGCGAGAACGACTGCAGAAACGCGCTGAGCCATCCAGTCATAGAGACCCGAACGCGAGAAGTTCGTGACGTTGGTTACCATACCCATACCCCCGCGAGAATGATCAGCACAGCCGAAACTGCGATGACGATTTTCGAGCCCCGCTTGCCGCCCTCGAGCGTCTCACCGACACCCGCGTCCATTACCAGGTGGCGCACGCCGGCCACCAGGTGATAGAGCAGTGCGGACAGCAGGCCCCAAATCACAAGCTTGGCCAGCGGACTGGTCAGGCACGCCTTCACGCTCTCGAAGCCAGCCTCGGATTCAAGCGACTTGCCGAGCGCATAAAGCAGCACAGCGATGCCGATGAAGAGGATGACGCCGGAGATGCGGTGAAGAATGGACGTATAAGCTGTGATCGGGAGTTTGATGGTCCTGAGATCTAGGTTTACAGGTCGTTGGCTATTCACGGCTTTTTTTCACACTGAGGCCCCTAACAATCAGGGCAAGTTGTCGGGAAGTGCACTGGTCAGGTACCCCTCACCAAGGGAGTGCCAACCTCCGGATTACAGGCCTTCAAAGCCCCCTGAGGTCGGGCCGTGAGTATAGACAGTTAGCTGACTAATGACAACGCAATCCCCCCCACCCAATAGCGGATTGCACGCCCTAAATAAAAGGCGTAAATAGGCCGCCTTTTTACTTGAAAAATGCCCGCAAACCCGCCTGCCACATGGGTTTCTCCAAATTGACATTCGGATTTATACCTCTATAGTGGTGCGGGCCCTGCGTGGGGGGCTGTCTGATGATTTCAAGCATAAATAGGAGGCCGTTATGGCTGACAAAAAAGCGCAGTTGATCATCGAGGGCGTAGCCCCCGTCGAGCTGCCCGTTCTGTCCGGAACCGTAGGTCCCGATGTAATCGATGTGCGGGGCCTGACCTCCACGGGGCGCTTCACGTTTGATCCTGGCTTTATGTCTACCGCCTCTTGCGAGTCGAAGATTACCTACATCGACGGCGACAAGGGCATTCTGCTTCACCGCGGCTACCCCATCGAGCAACTGGCCGAGAACTCCGATTACCTGGAGACCTGCTACCTCCTGCTGAACGGTGAACTCCCCAGCGCAGAGGAAAAGGCCAAGTTCGTCAGCACCGTGAAGAATCACACCATGGTGCACGAGCAGCTCAAGAGCTTCTTCAACGGCTTCCGCCGCGATGCCCACCCGATGGCCATCATGTGCGGCGTAGTCGGCGCCCTCTCCGCCTTCTACCACGACTCCCTGGACATCAACGACCCGCACCACCGCGAGATCTCCGCGATCCGCCTGGTCGCCAAGATGCCGACCATCGCCGCCATGGTCTACAAGTACTCCATGGGCCAGCCCATGATGTACCCGCGTAACGACCTGAACTACGCGGAAAACTTCCTGCACATGATGTTCAACACCCCGTGCGAGATCAAACCGATCAGCCCGGTACTGGCCAAGGCGATGGATCGCATCTTCATCCTGCATGCGGACCACGAGCAGAACGCCTCCACCTCCACCGTTCGCCTGGCCGGCTCCTCCGGCGCCAACCCGTTCGCCTGCATCGCTGCCGGCATTGCAGCCCTCTGGGGCCCGGCACACGGCGGCGCCAACGAAGCGGTACTGACCATGCTGGACGAGATCGGTGATGTCTCCAACATCGAGAAGTACGTCGCCAAGGCCAAGGACAAGAACGATCCGTTCAAGCTGATGGGCTTCGGTCACCGCGTCTACAAGAACTTCGACCCCCGCGCCAAGGTCATGAAGCAGACCTGCGACGAAGTACTGGCCGAACTGGGCATCAACGACCCGCAACTTGAACTGGCCATGAAACTGGAAGAGATCGCGCGCAACGATCCTTACTTCAAGGAGCGCAACCTCTACCCGAACGTGGACTTCTACTCCGGCATCATCCTGAAGGCCATCGGCATTCCCACCAGCATGTTCACCGTGATCTTCGCCCTGGCGCGCACCGTCGGCTGGATCTCCCACTGGAAGGAAATGCTTTCCGGCCCGTACAAGATTGGCCGCCCGCGCCAGCTGTACACCGGCCCGGAGCAGCGCGACTACGTCGAGCTCAACGCTCGCAAGTAAGCGCGAACTCCACGAAAAAGGCTGCCAATTGGCAGCCTTTTTTCATTTCAGCGATGGATCATTTCTTCTCGGCCAGCTTGCGCAGGTGGTCCAGGGTATTGAACGGCGCATCGACCACGAAGCTGTTGGCCAGCCAGGACGGCACGCTGCCACCCGGCTCGGTGTGGACCTGGTAGGTCACCTCCACCGCATCGGCCCCTTTCGGCACGAACTTCCACTCCCCTTCTACCGACGCCACGCGAACGTAGCCCTTCTCCTCCGGCAGGTAGGTCGGCTCGCCCTTGAGGACACGGGTCAGGCTGCCATCGGCGCCTTCGCTGGTCACCGCATGGATGATCGAATCACGAGGGGTGACCGGCCAGGGCGTATTGAAGCGCGTGTAGGTCCAGCTATCCGCACCTTCTCGCTTCAGCAGCTTCTGCTGCTCGCACTCGTGGATCCACTTGCAGGAGCCGGACACATCCTCCTGCAGCTTGCGCAGGGTGGCGACGTCCGACTTGATGGTGACGACCCCGCGATAGGCCTTGTACTTGGAACCGGACACCTCGCTGAGATAGACCTTGATGCCATCCTCGTCCTTGGCCAGCTTCCAGTCCTCGGCGTGGGCAGCCGACGCCAGCAGGACACCCAGCCCGCAGGCCACGGCGATACGTTGCAGCGAAACCATCCTTCTTCTCCTTGTTATTCGATGACCAGTCCTCGTCCCTCTTGGACGCCTACCGGACAGATTGACTGACCGCGACAGCGGTCTCTTGTTCCAGCCAGCCCAGCAAACGTATAGCGTCCTCACGGGTTTCGCCACAGACAAAAGGATCGGCATCGAAGGCCGAACAGACCTGCGGACGCTCGGGCCTGCCAAACAAACGGCATAGATGTTCGGGGGACAGGTGCAGACAACGCTCTCCCGCGGCCTTGCCATCGGGCATGCCGGGGATGGGGGAAGAAATGGACGGTGCTATGCAGCAGGCACCGCAACCTGCTCGGCAGATCATGATCGCTGAGTAATGACAGGGCTGATGGGAGCGCGGATTCTACTCGCGGCGCAACTCGCTGTGGAGAGGCCTGAACGCACCCGCCGCGCATCGGAGCCAGTGGAAGGTCATGGCGATAGCGCAGGCCTGGCAACCCGCAACTCAAGGCTGCCCGCTTCCACGGCAAGGGAAACGACTTCGGCGGATTCCGCATCGAATGCCCGCGTCACACCCGGTCCGCTGTAGAACGCACGGCTCGGCGATTGCAGCAGCAACGACTCGGAAGGCCCCATCATCCAGCGCTCCTTCACTTCGGGTATCGGCCCCCTCCCCTCACCCACACCGGCCGCGCTGCCATTTCCGGCATCGGCAACGCCCTGGAAACGCTCGTCGGGCTCACGCTGCCAACGCAGCACAATTTGGTCGAGCGCCGGATCCCCCAGGGTCACGGACAGAAGCACGCCGCGCGCGCCCTCGTCCCGCATCTCCAGGCGATAGGGGCTGATACGGCCATCCGTGCAGCGCAGGTGACCAAAGACCTGCAGCCGACGACCGGCACTCTGGAACCCCTCCAGGCTCTGCTCGTCGCAGCGCACCACAGGATCAGCCCTGCCGGTCGAGAGGAATCCCTCCTTTGTGCGCCACAACGAGCGCCCCGCACCATCGAGCAGGTCCAGGTCACGCCCGCTCCAGGCCAGGCGATAGGCGCCGAAGCCGAACTCCCTGGCCAGGGCAAAGGCCGGTGGAACCACCAGGCTCGGCGCCGAGGACAGAGGGGCGCGAAGCATCCAGCCCCACCACGCCAAACCAGCCACCAGAAGCGCCAGCGCCGCAGCTGTCGCCCAACCCCACACACCCCGCATCCCGCCCCCTTCTCATCCCACCATCACGCCCATTAGGCTGGCATCCCGCCCAACGCCCGGAGCCCTGCCATGCCCATCTGGATGCAGACTGCCATCCTCCTGACCTTCTCCAACGTCTTCATGACCTTCGCCTGGTACGGCCACCTGAAGACCCTGAACACCAAGCCGTGGATCATTGCCGCACTGATCAGCTGGGGCATCGCCCTGTTCGAATACCTGCTGCAGGTGCCTGCCAACCGGATCGGCTACACCGCGCTGTCGGTCGCCCAGCTGAAGATCATGCAGGAGGTCATCACCCTCGCCGTATTCGTCCCCTTCAGTGTCTACTTCATGCAACAGCCGCTGAAGCTGGACTACCTCTGGGCAGGGCTGTGCCTGCTCGGTGCGGTGTACTTCATCTTCCGCGCCTGAGGCGTCAGCGGGTCAACCGTGTGATCAGGCTGGAGGTGTCCCAACGACCGCCGCCCTCCTGCTGGATTTCCGCATAGAAGCGATCCACCAGCTCGGTCACTGGCAGCGCAATGCCGTTGCGCTGCGCCTCCTCGAAGACGATCGCGTAGTCCTTGCGCATCAGATCGACCGCGAAGCCGAAGTCGAACTTGCCTTCCAGCATGCTCTGGTGACGGTGGTCGAGCTGCCAGGACTGCGCCGCACCCTTGCCGATCACCTCCATCGCCGCCGCCGCATCCAGCCCGGCGCTGCGGGCGAAGTGCAGCCCCTCGGACAGCGCCTGCAGCAGGCCGCCCACGCAGATCTGGTTCACCATCTTGGTCAGTTGCCCGCTGCCGGTGGGGCCCATCAGGCGGCTCATCCGCGCGTAAGCCTCGATGACCGGAGCCGCCCGCTCGTACAGCTCACGCTCGCCACCCACCATGATGGTCAGCATGCCGCTCTCGGCACCGGACTGGCCGCCGGACACCGGCGCATCGAGGAAGCCCAGCTCCCGCTCCGCTGCCAGTACCGCCAGCTCACGGGCCACGGATGCCGATGCCGTGGTGTGATCGACCAGCAGGCTGCCCGGCGCCATGCCGGCAAAGGCACCCTGATCGCCGAGCAGTACCGCACGCAGGTCATCGTCATTGCCCACACAGGTCATGACGAACTCGGAACCCTCAGCCGCCTCGCGTGGCGTAGCGAAGCACTCGCCGGCGAACTCGTCGCACCAGAGCCGGGCCTTCTCCGGCGTACGGTTGTAGACCCGCACCTCGTGCCCTTCGCAGGCCAGGTGGCCGGCCATGTGGAACCCCATCACGCCCAACCCGATAAAGCTCACCTTCGCCATCTCACACCTCCGCATTCGACTGTCCAAAGAAGCCTATCACGCGGTTTGCGGTGCCGCGAAAGCGCCCCCATACTCGCTCGCAGCCCATTGCAGACACCCTGCAGGCGCCAAGGAGAGCCCCATGCCGCACTGGCTGGTGATAGACCTGGAAGCCACCACCGACGAAGGCGGCTGGCCCATGGAAGAAATGGAAATCATTGAGATCGGCGCCACCCTGGTCAGCACCGAAGGGCGAGAACTGGACCACTTCCAGCGCTTCGTGCGCCCGCAACGCCGCCCCTGCCTGACGACCTTCTGCCGCGAACTGACCCACATCACCCAGGCCAATGTCGACGCCGCGCAGCCCCTGCCCAGCGTCTGGACGGGCTTCGAACGCTGGCTCGACAGCCATCGCCCCCGCCTGGTGGGCTGGGGCAGCTGGGGCGACTACGACCGCCGCCAGCTGGAGCAGGAGTGGCGGCAGAACCAGCTCACCAGCCTGCTGGCCAGCCTCCCCCACCTGAACCTCAAGCAGCACTTCGCGAAAGCCCGCCAGCTCAAGCGTCCGGTCGGCCTCAATGCCGCCCTGCAACTGGCCGGGCTCAGCTTCCAGGGACAACAGCACCGCGCCCTGGAAGACGCCCGCAATACCGCCCGGCTGCTGCCCCTCCTCCTGCCCGCAGCGCCGGGCCAAAGGGACTAGTGACGCTGTCAGACGCCTTCGGCATACTGGCGAGCCTTTTTAGACCCCTTTCCAAGGAGCCCGCCCCATGTTCAAGGTCAACGAGTACTTCGACGGCACCGTAAAATCCATCGCCTTCGGCATGAGCGAAGGCCCCGCCACCATCGGCGTCATGGCCGCTGGTGACTACGAATTCGGCACCAACCAGCTGGAAGTGATGCACGTCATCGCCGGCGCCCTGACCGTCAAGCTGCCGGGCAGCGAGCAATGGGAAACCTTCGCCGCCGGCACCCAGTTCACCGTACCGGCCAACAGCAAGTTCCAGCTCAAGGTCGCCCAGGACACCGCCTACCTCTGCGAATACCGCTGAGTGACGGCCCCCTGAAAAAACCGGCCCTGGTGGCCGGTTTTTTCATGCCTGGCGATCACCCCTCGCGCACCTGGGTCTCGATCCGCATGCCCTCCAGCTCCGCCAGGTACTCCTGGGTACTGAACAGGCCGATGCAGGGCATTGCCCCACGCGCCACAAGGCTGCCATTCGCCAACTTGCGCACCAGCGCCACGGCCGCCATGCAGGGAATGTTGGGGCCGTCGTTGTCATGGGCAAGCAACTCCCAGGTGAGCGTCAGCGGCAGCCCGCTCGGGTCCTGGCCGGACAGCTGCACGAACATGCCACTCAGCCCGTCCCCCAGCGGCTCCAGCATCACCGCCCCGCGCCGCAGCAGCGGCGCAAGCCGAACGGCGTCACGCACCAGGCCGGCACGCACCAGCCAGGACAGCGCCCAGGTACCGAACTGGGTCAGACGCAGGCCGACCCCGGCGCGGAAGCTCACTTCCCGCACCCCAGGGTAACGCGCGGGGAAAAGCTCCAGGTCCGGTACATCGCAGGCGCCGATCCAACGGGCCCCCATGGGCGCGCGGAAGCGCTGCAGCCGCAGGTCCTGCCAACCGCATACCGAGCGCCACTGCCCATCCCGCCAGCAACGGATCGGCCGCCCGCAATAGTTGAGCACCGCCGCCAGGGTGGAGACGCCCGGCGTCTTTTCCGAAGAGCTGATGCCGTGCTCGATCCGCTCCAGGCGACCGAAACGGGGAAGCAGCTCATCCACCACCGCCGCGCTCAGGCCGGGCACAGAACTCGCCCCCGCGCAAAGCAATACGCCGCGCTGGCGGGCCACCTCGTCCAGCCGGGTGATGCCGCACACGAAGCCCCGCGCATCCGCCAGGTCGATGTAATGCGAGCCCGCCGCCAGGGCGGCCTCGGCGACGCGGTAGTCCTGCCCCTGGAACGGCCCCACGGTGGAGATCACCACCTGCACGTCGAGCCGCGAGAACGCCTCCGCCAGCCCCGGCTCATCGATGTCCAGCCGCACCGCCCGGGCACCTTGCGCCTCGGCCACCGCCTGGGCCTTCTCCAGGTTGCGCCCCGCCACCAGCACCCGCACACCGGGCACACTGGCCAGGCGCCGGACGATCAGGCGGCCGAAATTGCCATAGCCACCCAGCACCAGCACGTTCAGTTCCGTTGACACCAACAGCTCCTCAGGCGCGGTCACCCGCCGCGTCCCTATGGGTTGAAAACTGCAGCTCGGCCAGGCGCGCATACAGCGGGCTGCTGCGCACCAGCTCGGCGTGGGTACCGATCGCCACCAGGCGGCCCTGGTCGATCACGGCGATGCGATCCGCCCGCTGCACCGTCGCCAGGCGGTGAGCGATCACCAGGGTCGTACGCCCCTGCATCAACGCTGGCAGCGCCTGCTGGATCTGGTATTCGCTCTCGGCGTCCAGTGCGCTGGTCGCCTCGTCCAGCAGCAGGATGGGCGCGTCCACCAGCAGCGCGCGGGCAATGGCCAGGCGCTGGCGCTGACCGCCGGACAGCCCGGCCCCGGCATCGCCGAGGTGGGTGCGATAGCCCTCGGGCATGCGCGCAATGAACTCGTGGGCGTGGGCGGCACGTGCCGCCGCCTCCACCTGCTCGGCGGTGGCAGCCGGGCAGCCATAACGAATGTTCTCCTCCACGCTGCCGAAGAACAGCGCCGGCGACTGCGACACCAGGGCAAAGCAACGGCGCAGGTCGGCCGGGTCCAGCGACCGGAGCGGCACCCCATCGACCCGGATCTCGCCGGAATCCGGATCGGAGAAGCGCAGCAGCAGGTCGAACAGGGTCGACTTGCCCGCACCGGATGGCCCTACCAACGCCAGCGTCTCGCCGGGTCGGATCTCCAGATCGATGCCGTCGATGGCCGGCACACCCGGGCGCGAGGGGTAGGCGAAGCGTACCGCCTCAAGGCTGAGCGCGCCGACCGGCCGGGGCGGCAGGTGCTGAAGCTGGTCAGCGGGCGGGGCCTGGATCAGGCTGCGCGTCGCCAACAGTTCGGCGATGCGCTCGGCGGCACCGGCTGCGCTCTGCAATTCGCCGATCACCTCGCTGATGGCCCCGAAAGCCGAGCCGACGATCAGGCTGTWGAAGACGAACGCCGCCAGGTCACCGCCGGAAATACGCCCAGCGATCACGTCCATCCCGCCCACCCAGAGCATCACCCCCAC